>NZ_DATMIO010000140.1:0-16204 GCF_035554235.1 Microbacterium sp.
GGGCGGGCGATCAGATCGGCGATAACGGGACGCCGGAGCGTTGTGGTGAGCGAGATGAAGTCTCCTCAGGGTGAGAGCACGAGCGAGGGCGTGAGCTGGCGCGCGGGTGAGAGGAGTTCACCGACGAACGCCGTGTTGAAGTCCCCGCTCCTGAACTCCGGGCTGTCGATGATCCTGGCTTGCAGGGACGCGGTCGTGATGACGCCCTCGACGACGAGTTCGTCGAGGGCGCGAAGGGTGCGGGCGATCGCCTCGTCACGGTCGGCTCCCCAGCAGATGAGCTTGCCGATCATCGAATCGTAGAACGGGGGGATGCTGTAGCCACTCTCGATGTGGGTGTCCATCCGGATCCCGAATCCGCCCGGTGCCCGGAACTCGGCGATTCTGCCCGGGTGGGGGGAGAAGTCGTTCTCGGGATCCTCCGCATTGATGCGGCACTCGATGGCGTGGCCGCGGAAGAACACGTCGTCCTGGGCGAGCTCGAGCGGTGCACCGCCCGCGATCTGCAGCTGGAGCTTGATGAGGTCGATACCGGTCACCATCTCCGACACCGGGTGCTCCACCTGGATGCGAGTGTTCATCTCGATGAAGTAGAACGTGCGTTCGATGTTGTCGAACACGAACTCCACGGTGCCCGCGTTCGTGTAGCCGACCTCCCGGCAGAGGGCCACGGCCGCCTCGGCCAGCCCCCGCCGGAGCTCGGCGTCCAAGACCGGAGAGGGCGACTCCTCGACCAGCTTCTGGTTGCGTCTCTGCGCGGTGCAGTCGCGTTCGCCGAGGTGCAGCACCGTGCTGCCATCGGAGACGACCTGGATCTCGATGTGCCGGATGTCGGTGAGGTAGCGCTCTATGTACACCGAGGGGTCGCCGAACGCGACCTCCGCCTCGGCCATGATCTCCGCGAGATCCCTCTCGAGCGTCGCGGCCTCTTGCACGACTCGCATGCCCCGACCGCCCCCTCCGGCGGCAGCCTTGATGAGCAACGGGTAGCCCACCTCGCTCGCCACAGCCAGCGCCTCGCCGTACTCTGCGATCGATCCGATGGAGCCCGGAACGGTGGGGACGCCGGCGCGGCGGGCGATGATCTTCGCCTCGATCTTGTCGCCCATGCGTCTGATCACATGCGAGGCGGGACCGATGAAACCCACGCCCTCCCGCTCGCACATCTCTGCGAAATCGGCGTTCTCGGAGAGGAACCCGTAGCCCGGATGGATGGCGTCGGCCTTGTATGCCAGCGCGGCACCGAGCACGGCGTGTGGGTCGCGGTAACTCGATTTCGCCTGCGCCGGCCCAATGCACACGGCGAGGTCGGCGAGCTTCACCGGCAGGGAGCCGGCGTCGGCCTCGGAGTGGGCGACGATGCTGCGGATGCCCAGCTCTCGGCATGCTCGCACCACGCGCAGCGCGATCTCTCCGCGGTTGGCGATCAGCACGCTCCCGAGCTCAGTCATGGCGGCGGATGACCATGAGCGCCTGACCGTACTCGACGGCCTGCTCATTGTCGACCAGGATGCGCACGACGCTCCCGGCGACCTTGGCCTCGATGTTGTTCATGAGCTTCATGACCTCGACGATTCCCAGTACCGTGTCGGCGGCCACGGTGTCGCCGACCTGGACGAACGGGGGATCTCCCGGCTTTGGGGATCCGTAGAAGGTGCCGACCATCGGCGCCTTGATGAGCACCTCATCCGCGGCGGGTCCGTCCGTCGGCACATGCGGCGCCGGGGCAGCCGCGACCGGCACGGCCTCCGGAACAGCCCCGACAGGCGCCGGCTCCGGAACAGCCGCCACCTGTGCCTGCGCAGGAACAGCCGGCGCAGGAGCAGCCGGTGCCCGAACAGCCGGTGCCGAGTCGGCCGATGTCTGTTCGAGGCGCGGCGACTGACGGTCACGAGAGATGAACAGCTCCACGTCGCCGATGGTGACGGACAGCTCTCGCACGTCGGCGCTGAGGTTCACCCAGTCGACGAGCGCCCGGAGTTCCCGGATGTCAGGTTGGTCAAGCGACATCTTCGCTCTGCCCTTTCTCGATGCGGATCCGCAGGTCTCCCGCGGTCAGTGTCTGGGTGCCCGTCGCGCTCTTGGCCGACAGGGTTTTCACGAGGTCGAGGATCGGTCCATAGATCTCATCCGGGTTCCCGCCCGAGGCCACCGTCTTCTTCATCTCGTCGACCTGCGTGCCCGCGAACATCGCGCGGAGCAGGAGCAGGTCGATGCTCTCGTCGGGATGACGCTTTCGCAGGGCCGGCAGCATCGGGGCGATCGGCGCGGATACGAGCGGAATCGACGACGACCCATTCGCGATGATCTTCTCGAGCACCTCCGGCGCGATCGGACCGAGAAGCTCTCCGTAGTACCCGAGGGCGTACTTCTTGATCTCGTTGGGCACCAACGCGTAGCGCTCACCCGAGATGACGTTCATCACGGCCTGGGTCCCCACGAACTGAGCGAAGGGGGTGATCATGATCGGGAAGGCGAGTTCTGCGCGCACCCTTGCCACTTCGTGGAGCAACTCGGTGAATCGGTGCGACAGGCCCGCCGTGGCCAGCTGGGAGTGGAAGTTCGACAGCATGCCTCCCGGCAGCTGATGCATGAAGTGCAGACCGTTGTAGGCCACCGGATGGCCGACCGGCTTGTTCTCCACCCGGGCGATCTCGGCGAGCTGGCCACTGATCGACTCGATCCGCTCGTCGTCGACGTTCACGGTGTAGCCCAGGGCACGCAGATCGCTCACGATGTCTTGCGTCGACGGCTGAGCGGCGCCGTTCGCCATCGGGGCGATCGACGTGTGCAAGGCGTCGGCCCCCAGCTCCACCGCCTCCAGGTACACCAGAGGCGCGAGACCGGTCAGGCAGTGGCTGTGGATCTCCAAAGACCGGTCGCCGATCACCTCCTTCAACGCCGGCACGAGCGTTCGGATCCGGTCCGGCGTGAGCAGCCCTCCCGCGTCCTTCAACATGATCGCGTCGACATCCGCCTTCTCGATCAGCTCGATCGCCTTCGCGACGAACAGCTCATCGGTGTGCACGGGGCTCTCGCAGAACGACACCGCACCGAACGTGGACGCCCCCAGTTCTTTGGCGCGGATCAACCCCGGGGCGATGTTGTCGACGTCGTTGAGTCCGTCGAACGAGCCGATCACCCGGAACCCGTTCGCGAACAGGCTCTCCACCCACGCCTCGATCACATCGTCGGCCAGGAAGTCGAACGCCGCGATGTTCTTGGAGCGGATCAGCGCCCGGAACTTGCTGTTGGGCGCGTGCTCATGGGCGAGCCGCACCCGCTCCCACGGGTCCTCCTTGAGATAGCGCACGGCCACATCGAATTGGATCGGGGCGACCAGGTCGACCTGCCCGAAACCGACCAGGTCGAAGTCCGCCGCCATCTGCACGATGTGCTCGGTGCGCATCCGTGTGGCCCAGAGACTCTGATGCGCATCGCGCAGGGTCGTGTCGATGATCGTGATCTCTCGACGGGAATTCGCAGCCCGCCCGCCGCGGCTCATCACCGTCGTGATCGATTCAGGGGTGTCCGTCACTGGTCGCTCCATGGATTTCACATTCTGAAAGTGGGTTTTCAACGTTGCCACACTATGATCGCTCCTACGCGGCGGTGTCAAGCGCGGCTGCGGCGACACGGAGGGATGATGCACGTGGTCGATGAAGTGCCTCCCGAGCGCGAGACCCGCCAATCCGAACCGCCCAAGCAACGGCAGATGATCCAATCGGTGCAACGCGCCTCCCGCATTCTGCTGGCCGTCGCGCAGGCCGATCAGGGGCTCACCGCTTCGGAGGTCGCGGCATCCATGGGCCTTCCCGTTCCGACCGCCTACCATCTGCTCGCGACTCTCGAGCACGAGAGGCTCCTTTTCAAAGACGCGGGTAA
This sequence comes from Microbacterium sp., assembly GCF_035554235.1. Classification (GTDB taxonomy): domain Bacteria; phylum Actinomycetota; class Actinomycetes; order Actinomycetales; family Microbacteriaceae; genus Microbacterium. Next base: position 3,886 of record NZ_DATMIO010000140.1, read on the forward strand.
GCGCTACGTGCTCGGCGCCGCCGTTGCCGACATCGCGAACGCTCCCGGGCTGCGGGCTCGGATCGAGCCTCGTCATCGGCAGGCGCTCGCCCAGCTCGCCCACACCACCCAGGAGACGGCATATCTGACCGGCTGGTTCCGAGGGGAGATCCGCATCCTCGCGACGATCGAGGGATCGCAGGCGGTGCGCGTCGCGGGACTCGAGGTGGGCCGCACCGGCGATGTGCACGCCCGCGCGAGCGCCAAGGTGCTCCTGGCATTCGCGGAGGAGGAGGTGCGGACCTCGATCCTCGATGGCCTCGACTTCACCCGATTGACACCCGTCACGGTTCCCGATCGCGCCGCGTTCGAATTGCAGATGGCGGGCATCCGGCAGGCGGGGATCGTCTACGACCGTGGTGAGTTCCGCGAGGACGTGCGCTCGGTGAGCGCGCCGATCCGTTCCGAGGGGCGTGTCGTCGCGGCGCTCGCCGTGCTTGCCCCCGCGGGCCGCTACGAGCGCACGGAGCCCGCACTCGTCGCGGCCCTGCTGTCCGCAGTCGCGCTCGCCGAAGGTCCCCCTGGCGGTTCGACGGCGCTCTGACCACGCTCCCCCGATCTCGGCATGGCCCCGCTTGTGCGCACAAGTGAATCCGCCTACGATTCAGCGAAAGCAGCGGAGCCATCCCTCCGCACCGCCGACGATGAAGTACGGAAGGTCATCATGAGTGTTCAGCACGTGGCAGTGGACCGGACTCGGTGCACGGGCATCGGGATCTGCGAGTCGATCGATCCCCATCGCTTCGAAGTCGACGACGACGGGAGCCTGATCGTGCACGATGACAGCATCCCCGAGGGTCAGGCGGAGGAGATCGAGCACATCGTGGCCAGTTGCCCGGCTGCCGCCCTGAGCATCGTGCGTACGCCGTGAGCGCGAGCGCACAGTCGGTCCGATCGTCGGACATCACCACCGTGTCCCCGGATCGCGACGAACTGCTCGCTCTGCTTGCCCTTCAGCGCGCAGCTTTCCACGCGGAGGGACCGCCGACCGTCGCAACGCGGCGCAACCGCATCGACCGCCTCATGCTCAGCCTCCTGGAGCACTCCGACGAATTGACCGCGGCCATCGATGCCGACTTCGGCCGCCGACCCAGTGCATTCAGTCTGGCCGTCGATGTGCTCGGCTCGCTCGCAGACGCCGCGGAGATCAGCGCGGGCCTCGACGACTGGGTGAAGGATCAACCGCTGGAGAGCGGCGGTTTCATCCAGCAGCACCCCCTCGGTGTGGTCGCGGTGATCGGTGCGTGGAACTTTCCCGTCACCCTCACCGTCCAGCCCGCTGTCGCCGCCTTGGCCGCGGGGAACAGAGTCGTGCTGAAGATGCCTTCGACGAGCCCGCGCACCGCCGAGGTGCTGCGGCGGGCGATCGCGGAGAACTTCGCCCAGGACGAGGTCGCGGTGGTGACCGGCGACGGGCAGGTGAACGACGACTTCGTCGCACTGCCCTTCGATCACATCATGTTCACCGGCTCCCCCAGGGTCGGATCGATCGTGCAGCAGGCGGCGGGAAAGAACCTCGTTCCCGTGACCCTCGAGCTCGGTGGGAAGAACCCGGTCGTCGTCAGTGCGCACGCCGACATCGACGTCGCCGCCGACAGGGTGGCGCTCAGCCGCATGGCCAACGGCGGACAGGTGTGCCTGTGCGCCGACTACGTCCTGGTGCACGAGTCGGTCAAGGACCGGTTCGTCGAGACCCTCGTCGACAAGCTGTTCGGCTACTTCCCGCACTACATCGACAATCCCGATGTCGTGTCTCTCGTGAACGACGCCGCCTACGAGCGGATCATCGGGCTTATCGACGATGCCGTGCACCGCGGCGCGACGCGCATAGACATCGTGAACCCTCGCGAGCGGGGTCTGCTCCCGGATCCAGCCGGCCGGCTCATCCCTCCCACGCTCCTCCTCGATGTGCCGGATGATGCGCTCATCAACCAGGACGAGATCTTCGGCCCTGTGCTGCCGATCTCCACCTTCCGCGACGTCGATGATGCGATCGAGGCGGTGTATGCGAATCCCGCGCCGTTGGCTGCCTATTGGTACGGCCCCGACGACGAGGACTTCCAGCGCTTCTGCTCGCGCACGACGAGCGGCGGTGTGACCCGCAACGACGGCTTCGCCCATGCCGGTGCGCATGGCGCCCCCTTCGGCGGCGTCGGACAGAGCGGGCACGGCGCGTACCACGGCAAGTTCGGTTTCGATACCTTCACCCACCGACGGCCGATCGTGGCCAATGACGGATCCGTCTCGGCTATCGGCCCACTCGTCGGCACAGGCCTGAACTCACCCGATCTGCAGCGTGGATTGACCGAGACTCTCGCGGCCGCTCGCAGCGCGCACCGGCAGCGTGTCGCCGACTACGCCGAGGCTTCGACGTGAATCGCGACATGTCGATGAACTAGTGGCGCAGTGATTCAGAGAGTGTGTCGGTAACCCGCTTGAGGTGGCCGCAGATGTCGATGAGGCGGTCCCCTCGGATGACCTCCACCGCATCGGTCACGCTGAGAAGCAGCACCGGCAGACCGTCCGGCCCGAAGACGGGCGAGGAGATGGAGAGCGGCTGATACTCGGATGACGGTTCGATCTCATCCACGATCTCGATGCGGGTCAACCCGTCCAGAAGGCCGAAGACGCCCGGGCGGCCTGCCAGACCGAGCCCGCGGAGGTTCGTCAGAGGATCCGCGTCGCCGGTCGCCATCAGGCACTCGACCGAGAAGCCGCGCCGCCTGACGGTCTCCAGGCTCGGTGCGTATTGCGCGCGGAGGTGGTCGCGCGACACCCCGAGATGCTCAGCTCCTCGGTCGAGCCACTCGTTGAGCACCTCCTCCGGCGACCACGCGGCAAGGCCGAATCCGGACGGCGGCCGCGCGGGGAAGCGGTCACCCACCCGCACGCTGAGGTCGCGCCGGCCGCCACGTGACGGGTGGATGATCTCCCCCAGCACGAGACCGATCCCTGACGGGAGCGCGGCGATGCAGGTCATGGCCGTCTCATCCGCCAGCTCGCCCATCAGCGGCCGCGCCAGCGCCACGACGTCCAGCGAATCCGCCGCCGACGACCCGAGGGGGATCAGCGCCGGGCCCAGTCGATACGTCTTCTTCGTCGGATGCCGCACGAGCCATCCCGCGTCGGTGAGCGTGGCGAGCATCGGATAGCAGGTCGGCTTCGCGACGCCGAGGAAACGACTGATCTCCGCGAGGGACCGCGCCTCGTCCGGCTGGTCGGCGAGCAGCTGCAGGAGGCGGATGATCCGGTCGGTCTGTGGTGACGGGCGAGGCATCCGCCCATTCTCCCTCAGATCCCTTACTCAACCGTTCGCATAATGCGATCCTTGCGACGCGTACTGCAAACGCTCTACGCTGGCCACCACGAGTTCGAGGGTTGCGGCCGCTGAGCTCGGATGATCGTCGACGCCGACGATCGTGTCTCAGGAGGGCTCACCAATGACGACCGACCTTTCAGCTCCACCGCGCACTCGCCAGATCGCTCAAGGGCGATGGGGGCCGATCCAGCGCTGGCGGCGCAGCGGCAGGAATGCTCCGGTGCCGGCCGGCGCTTCGCTCCGCGAAGACGGCACACCGGATTACGGGATCTTCGCGCCCGACTCGATCGTCTGGCAGGTCATCACCACGCCGGGGCCGGCTGCCGGCCGAGCCTTCACGTCGGGGGCGTCGGAGTCGCACCATCGAGTCATCCTCTCGACCGTGCTCGACTGGGACCCCGTGTTCAAGGCCGTGCGCGAGGGCACCATGAATGCGGAGAAGCTGCTCTCCCGCACGCAGCGCACCTCAGGTCTCTCGACCCAGTCGTACCTCGCCGACACCGCCACGGTGCAGACCGTGGCCCGACACCTGCACAAGTATCACTCCCGCTTCGAGGGGCTGCAGATCGGTACCGGCAAGCCGTACCGCGCGATGAACCCCGAAACGGTGCTCTACGCACACGTCACGGCCGCTCACGGAATGCTCCGCCTGTATGAGACCACGACCTTTCGACGGGGGCGCCTGCCCCACCGTCTGAGCGATGCCGAGCGCGACCGCTACTGGGCCGAGTTCAAGCCCTGGGCTCTGCTCATGGGGTGCAATCCCGATGACATCCCGACCTCGGCGAGCGAGGTGCGGGAGTACTACCGATCGTTGCCGGAGGATACTTTCCTGACGCTCGAGGAGATCCGCTCAGATGTCGCGGGCAATCACGCGATGCTGGTGAAGATCAACGAGCAGGTCAAGGCGAACTTGGAGCTTCCCCGCGATCTCAAGCACCTCTTCGCCAAGCGGGTCGCAGCGCTGCTGGGCAAGAGCGCGTATGCGGCGACCCCCGCGGTGATGCGGCACCAGGCGGGGATACCTGCATCCGACGACCGCAAATGGGCGGCGATGCGCGTGAAGATGCTGCCTTTCTGGGCACTCATGAGCATCCCGTTCTTCGGCAATCGCCTGGTGCGCATGTACTGGGGCGGCGAGGGGCTTGGCCTCTACCTGAACGCCCGCGCCGTCCGTCGCGCCTTCCTCGCGTCGAAGGGGGCGTGAGACCGTGTCGACCGACCTGTTCGACCGCGCCCCGAAGACGCGCGCGTTCCTCCCCCTCATGCTCACAATGATCGTCATCGAGGCCGCGGGGGTCTTCGAGCAGACGATGATCATCGGGGCGATCCCCTACCTCGCTGGCTACTTCGAGACCGATCTGCTCAGCGTCTCGTGGCTGATCACGATCTTCGTGCTCGTCGGGGCGGTGTCCGCGATCGTCGCAGGCCGTCTCGGCGATGTCTTCGGCCGCAAGAAGGTACTGGCGATCCTCTTAGTGCTGTCCGTGATCGGTTCGATCATCAGCCTCGTCATCGGCACGTTCCCGGCCCTCATCGTGGCTCGGGCGTTGCAGGGGACCAGTGCGGGAATCGTTCCACTGCTGGTCGGACTCTCGCGCGAGGCTCTCGAGCCCAAGCGGGTTCCGGTGGCCGTGTCGATCATCACCGCCACCGCCGTGCTCACCGGGGGGCTGGGCACATTCGTGGGCGGCCTTTTCGTCGACGCGGGCCAATGGCACCTGATGTTCGCCGTCTCGGCGGGCCTCGCCCTCGTCGCCCTCGTCCTCGGAGCGCTCGTGCTGCCTCGCTCCCGCACGTACGCCGGCAGCCGGGAGATCGACTGGCTCGGAGCGATCCTCCTCGCCCCCGCGGTGATGGCGATCCTGTTCGGCCTGACGACCGCCAGATCCGAGGGGTTCCTCGCACCCCTCGTTCTCACCTGCCTGGTGGGCGGGGTCGCGGTACTCCTGTTCTGGATCTGGTTGGAGCTCCGGATCCCCTCGCCCATGGTGAACCTTCGGTTCCTCGCGAACCCCCTGGTGGCGAGGACGGTCATCGCCACGGTGCTGCTCGGGTTGGGGATGCTCTCTGTGGTGAGCGTGGCGATCCCGGTCATCAGCGTGACGCCCGCCGAACTGCCGATCGGTGTCGGGCTCTCGGCGTCGACCTTCGGGCTGCTCACGCTCGTGGGGGCCATCATCGGCTTCATCCTCTCGCCCTGGGTGGGCAGGCTCGTCGCTCGATTCGGAGGCGGTCCCGTGCTGGTGACGGGCTCCGTCATCGGAGTCGTGACCTACGCTCCCCTGCTGGTGCCGGGAGTGAACAAGGTGACGGGAGTCGTGATCTTCGCCATCATGATGGGTGCCGTGGCCCTGACCTTCCTGGCTGCTGCTCTCTACAACCTGATGGCCGAGGCCGTCCCGGCCGAGAACACGAGCGAATCGATCGGTGTGCTCCAGGTCATCCGGAACATCTCGATCGCGGTGGGAACCGTGATCGCATCGACGATCCTGTCGTCCTCTTCGGTCGCCGAGACGAGCGCCCCCACCCCGGCGGCGTGGACCTGGACGATCGTCTACCTGATAGCCATCCTCATCGCGATGACCCTCGTCGCCCTGACGATCGGCCGCCGGCAGCCGGCGGGCGTGGCTCCCGAACCGACCGAGGCCGCCCGCGCGTCATGACGAGCGTCGTCGAGTCGCATCCCGAGCTCGCGTCGGCGATGGTCACCCTGCGCACCTACGTGATGGGGATCGTCGACGCGGAGGTCGAGCGGGCGCCCCGCTGCGAACGGGCGCTCCACGACTTCGCCGGTGCACTGGTACTCCAGCTGAATCGGCGGGCCCGCGAGATGGCCGGTCGTGGGCGAGCGGCGGAGGTGGCCGCCGCTGTCGACCTGCTGTTCGGTCAGCACCCCTAGACGCCTGTGGGGCGCATCCACCCCGCTCGTATCACGCGCGGCGTGGATGCCCCCTCAGATCACCTCGGCGCTCCAGCCATCCGGATTGCCGAACCGGTGCGCCGTGATCGCTATCGACTGCTCGTGCACGAAGGGCAGCAATTCGAGCCGCGCCGCCGTCGTGACCTCGTTCGCGTACACCGCGAGGTCGGGATCCCCATTCACGGCAGAAGCAAGGGACCGATGCAGCGGCTTCACCGACTCCGGCGAGCCGATCAGCCGCACCCGCGCCGGTCGCCCGCCGCCCGCCATCCGCGCGAGCCACTCCTCGTCCGTCTCCAGCGACACGGCCACCCCGAGCTCGCCCAGCACCCGGCGCACCTCGGCGGGCAGCCCGACCGGAACGCTCAGGGTGAACTCCGACGCGGCACGCACCCCGGCGACGACGACGCGAAGCAGCGCATGCCACGTGGCGTCCTTCGTCGCGCGCAGCGCGACCGGCACGGGCCGGTACCGGAACAGGTTCCGCTCGACGCCGAGCCCCGACACATCCCGCACCCGGCCGAACTCGCGATCCCACGCGACGGCATCCGACAGCGCACCCCTGCGGAGCCACTCGAACGAGGCGAAGTCGAGCGAGGGCTGTGCGGCCTCGATGACCGCTGCGATGCGCGAGTCGAGCCCGCGCAGGTGCAGCGTCGATGATTGCGGCGCGCCGGCCGAGGCGCGCCACGAGCCGAGGCCCACGAGGTAGTTCGGTCCGCCGGCCTTCGTGCCCGCGCCCACCGACGACCGCTTCCATCCGCCGAACGGCTGCCGCTGCACGATCGCGCCGGTGATGCCGCGGTTGACATACAGGTTGCCCGCCTCGACGCGATCGAGCCACACCGCGAGGTCGTCGGGGCTCTGCGTGTAGAGCCCCGCGGTGAGGCCGTAGGCGACCGCGTTCTGCAGTTCGATCGCGTGCGACAGCGAGTGCGCGTGCATCACACCCAGCACGGGCCCGAAGAACTCCTCCGTATGGAATCGCGAGTTCGGCTGCACACCGGTGCGGATGCCGGGCGACCAGTATCGCGCGTCGACATCGACGCCGTGGCCCATCGACCGCGGCGCGAGCGGGCGCGGCTCGACGAGCCATTTCTCGCCCTCGTCGAGGGTCGTCAGCGCCCACGCGAGCTTGCCCGTCGGCGCCTCGATGACCGGACCCACCTCGGACAGCGGATCGCTCGGGGGGCCGACCCGCAGCGAGCGGGTCGCATCCACCAGCTGCCGCGCGAAGCGCTTGGAATGCGCCACGGGGCCGACGAGGATCGCGAGCGACGCGGCGGAGCACTTCTGCCCCGCGTGGCCGAAGGCACTCTTGATGAGGTCGGCCGCCGCGAGGTCGAGGTCGGCCGACGGCATGATGATCATCGCGTTCTTGCCGCTGGTCTCGGCGAGCAGCGGCAGGTCCGGCCGCCACGAGCGGAACAGGGCCGCCGTCTCCCACGACCCCGTGAGGATGACGCGATCCACCGCCTCGTGCGCGATGAGCCGCCTGCCGAGAGCGCCCTCCTCGATGTCGACGAGGGCGAGCGCGTCTCGGGGAACACCGGCCTCCCACAGCGCCTCGCTGACGACGGCCGCGCAGCGTCGCGCCTGGGGGGCCGGCTTGAAGACGACACCCGAGCCTGCGGCGAGGGCTGCGAGCACGCCGCCCGCCGGGATCGCGATCGGGAAGTTCCACGGTGGTGCCACGACGGTCAGGCGGGATGGCTCGAACACGGCCCCGCTGACGCTGTCGAGCTCGCGTGCCGTGGACGCGTAGTAGTTCGCGAAGTCGACCGCCTCGCTGATCTCGACATCCGCCTCGGCGAAGACCTTGCCGGTCTCCGACGCGGCTACCTCGATCAGCTCGCCGCGGCGAGCCTCGAGGGCGCGGCCGGCGCGCTGCAGCACGACGGCCCGCTCGGCCGCGGGGAGCGAACCCCACGCGGCCCCGGCGGCCTGCACGCGGGCGATGACGGTCTCGAGCACGGCCTCGTCGTCGATGCGCGCGGCCTCGATGGTCGCGTCGCCGGCGGTCGAGTCGTCGATGCGGGCGAGGATGTCGCGCGACCACTCCCGGTTGACCGGGAGCGCCGGGTCGGTGTCGGGGGCGTTGCGGAATCCGGGCGCACCGGATGCCGGCGCGGACTCGCGGGCCTCATAAACGGCGGTCTCGAAGACGTGGTCGCCGCCGAACACGGACTCCTCGGCGGGCGGCTCGATGTGGAGCACGGCACGCGTGAGGCTGGCGTCGGAATCGTCCGGGGCATCGCGCAGCAGGCGCGCCTCCGCGCGCGTCGGACCGACGGGGGCGCGACGGTCCTGGGTGCGGTTCGGCCCCGTCGGCAGCGCCGCATCCTGCGACCGCTCGATCGACGCGAGAAAGCGTTCGCGCTCGCGTGCGAACAGCGTCGCGTCATCGGCCAGCCCGAACGCGGCCGAGAGGAAGTTCTCGCTCGATGCGTTCTCTTCGAGGCGCCGCACGAGGTAGCTGATCGCGACGTCGAACTCGTCGGGCCGCACGACCGGCACGTACAGCAGCACGTGCCCGACCTCGCGGGCGACTGCGGCGACCTGGCCCTGCGCCATGCCGAGCAGCATCTCGAACTCGACATCCGGACGCACACCCCGCTCGTCGGCAAGCAGCAGCGCGTACGCGATGTCGAAGAGGTTGTGCCCGGCGACGCCGATCCGCACCGCGCGCGTGCGCGAGGGCTCGAGCGCGTAGTCGAGGCATCGCAGGTAGTTCGCGTCGGAGTCGAGCTTGGAGTCGTACGTTGCGAGCGACCAGCCGTGCATCACGGCATCCACTCGTTCCATCGCGAGGTTCGCGCCCTTGACGAGCCGGATCTTGATGCGCGCGCCGCCCTCGTCGACGCGGGCCTTCGCCCACGCCGTCAGCTGCTGCAGCGCCGGGAGCGCGTCGGGGAGGTAGGCCTGCAGCACGATGCCGGCCTCGAGCAGCCGTAATCGGGGATCTTCGAGAATGCGGGTGAACACCGCGATCGTCAGGTCGAGATCGCGATACTCCTCCATGTCGAGATTGATGAACGTGGAATCCGACGCCGCGGTCAGATAGAGGGGCATCAGCCGCTCGACGACCTTGTCGACCACATCGTCGAACGCCCACATCGAGATGTGGCTCGCGATCGCCGACACCTTGACCGAGACGTAGTCGACGTCGGGACGGCGGATCAGTTCGTGGATGCCGTCGAGCCGGCGCAGCGCCTCCTGCTCGCCGAGCACGGCTTCACCCAGCAGGTTGAGGTTGAGCCTCGCGCCGCTCTCGCGGATCTTCGCGATCGCGGGGCCGAGCTTGTCGGGACGAGCGTCGACCACGAGGTGACCGACCATCTCGCGGAGCACGCGGCGGGCGATCGGCACGACGGGTGCGGGCAGGAGCGGCGCCATCGTCCCACCGAGCTGCACCGCACTGCGCAGGTACCAGGGCAGAAAATCGGGCACGAGCGGCGCGACGCGATGAAGATTGGATGCCGCAGCCACGAGGCTCTCGGGACGCATGACTCCGTCGACGAAGCCGATGGTGAAGGGGAGGCCGTTGGGGTCGCGGAGCACGCCGGCGAGTCTTTCTGCCGCGGGATCGACCTGAGCGTCATCGCTCTCGGTCACCCAGCGCTGCGCGAGTTCGATGGCCCGCGCGGCCAGGTCGGAAACCGGCGCTTGTGGCGCCGATGAAGGGGTGAGGGACATGTCCCATAGCCTACTTCCGCACCCTCCTAGGCCGAGGGGGTGCCCCTCCCCGAACCCGCCCCCGCCGCACGCTAGCGGTCGGATGCTCCCCGGCGCGGGTCGCCGGTGACGCCGTCGCTCGCAGTGTTGTGCACGTCGTCTTCGTTGCGTGCAGCGTCGCCGCGTGCAGCGTCGCCGCGTGCAACGTTGCCGCGTGCCGCGTCGCCGGGCACGGCCGGATCGATCTCGTCGGCCTTGCGGAGCGCCTCGGCCTGCTCCTGACGGTGCTTCGCGGCATCCGCGTCGTGCTCGCCGACGCTGTCGGCGAGCCGCGCCGCATCCACTTCCGCCTGCGACGCTCGCGCCTTCGCCTGCTCCGCGGTGGCCGCGGCGGATGCCGAGTCGGCGCGCACCTGCGCGGCCTTGGCCTCGCGCTCCTGCGCCGCCAGTTCGGCCTGGCGTGCCTCCACGCGGAGCTTCTCGGCCTTGTCGTGCTGCGCCTGCCGCGCGTGGTCGGAGCGGCGGCGCGACAGCATGATCACGACGACGACGATGAGCGCGACGACGAGGATGCCGACGATGACCCAGATGAGAACGGATGTGTCCACGATGTCTCTCCTTCGCTGCTGCGCACCGGAAGAGATCGCATCGGCGCGCTCCTGAACACAACCGCAGGATCGAGCACCCGGCAACACCCTTGCGCCCGCGAACATCGTGGGCTAGCGAGCGCCTACTCCCAGAGGCTCGGCGCCGCCTGGCGTGTGGAGGGCAGCGCTGATCCCGACGCCCAGTCGTGGATCCACGGCGCGAGCGGCGGCAGGCTGTCGGGACGGTGCAGGGCCTCGAAGAGCTCCTCGTGGGGAACGATTCCCCCCGAGCGGCGGAGGAACCGCGCCCGCACGATCATCTCGGCGTAGACCTCGCCGCCCACCACCGCCCGGTGGATCAGGTACACCGCTCGGTCGTCGTGGCCGAGCAGTCGCGACTCCACGGTGAAGCACTGCCAGGCCTCGAGCGACTTGCGGAATGTGATCGTCTCGCTCGCGACGACCGCGTACCAGCCGCGCGCCTTGAGCACCTTCCAGATGCCGGTGCGGATGAGCAGGTCGAAGCGACCGAGATCGAACAGCGAACCGTAGCGGCCGTTGTTCATGTGTCCGAGCAGGTCGAGATCGGTCGGCAGCGTCCGCAGCCGCACCCGGCCAACCGAGTCGGGATCGATGGGTCCGCGACGGCGCAGGAGCACCTTCGCGCGCCAGATCGTGAGGAGGGTTCGCCAGATCACATTCACGAGGAGCGATGGTACTGAGGAGCCACCTCAACCCCGATTCGGTTGTGGACTCTCGACAGTCCCGGCCTTCGCGGTGTTCGGGCTCCGCGGGGAGGCGGCTCGATTTCTTCCGACGCCGCGCCGAGCGTAGAGTCTGGCCATGGCCGAACTGCAGACCGACGTCATCGTGAGGCCGGTGCGCGACGTGGATGCCGAGGCACTCGGCCGGGTCCACGCGACGTGCTGGCACGAAACCTACGACCACCTCATCAGCAAAGCCGCGCTTGAGGCAGTGTCGCCCCGCCGCATGGCCGAGTTATGGACGCACTGGGCCAGCCAGGGCCCCGAGTACCGCATGTCGGCCGCGCTCGTCGACGGCGAGATCGTCGGCTTCGTCGGCTCGGGCCCCGCCCGCGACGACGATGCCCCGCGCGCGCGTGAGCTGTACTTCATCTACCTGCTCGACGCGTGGCACAGCACGGGCATCGGCCAGAAGCTCTTCGACGCCGCGGTCGATGAGGGAGAGCCGATCTACCTGTGGGTCGCGGAGGACAACCCCCGCGCGCACCGCTTCTACACCCGCAACGGCTTCGCTCTCGATGGCGCGAGCCACGTCGAGCCCTTCCTCGGCGAGTCGCTCACCGAGGTGCGCTTCGTCCGCTGACTCGCCGACGGCCTGACGTGCTGCAGATCTGGGCCCTGCCCGGCATCCCGGAGATCTCCCCCGGCACCGATCTCGTCGCCGTGATCGCGGATGCCGTGGGCGACTCGCTCCAGGACGGCGACATCCTCGTCGTCACCTCCAAGATCATCTCCAAGGCCGAGGGTCGCATCGTCGAGGCGGCCGACCGCGAGAACGCCATCACATCCGAGACCGTGCGCGTCGTCGCAACGCGCACGGCAGCGTCGGGGCACACCACCCGGATCGTGGAGAACCGCCTCGGCATGGTGTCGGCGGCGGCCGGCGTCGACGCATCCAACACCCCGCACGGCACGGTGCTGCTGCTCCCCGAAGATCCAGACGCCTCGGCACGTGCCGTCGCCGCGGGCCTTCGGGAGCGCCTGGGCGTGCGCCTCGGCATCCTGATCTCCG
>NZ_DATMIO010000141.1:0-7234 GCF_035554235.1 Microbacterium sp.
GCCGGTCTGCTTGGAGTACTTCATTTCGCCATCGGCCGGTCGCGTAAGCGTTTCCTTGTATGCAACCTGCGGCTTGCCGACGGTCGCTTCGACGCTGAATTCGCGCTTCAGGCGATCGACGATGATCTCCAGATGGAGCTCGCCCATGCCGGCAATGATCACCTGGCCGGTCTGCACGTCGGTCTGAACCTGGAAGGTCGGATCCTCGGCCATCAGCTTGGCCAGGCCCTGGCCCAGCTTCTCCTGATCGGCCTTCGTCTTGGGCTCGATCGCGACCTCGATGACGGGCTCGGGGAAAGTCATCGACTCGAGCACGACCTGGTGCTGCGAGTCGGAGAGCGTGTCTCCCGTGGTGGTGTCCTTGAGGCCGATGACCGCGTAGATGTGCCCGGCGGTGACGGAGTCGACCGGGTTCTCCTTGTTGGCGTACATCTGGAAGATCTTCCCGATGCGCTCTTTCTTGCTCTTGGTCGAGTTGACGACCTGGCCCCCCGAGTCGAGGTGACCGGAGTAGACGCGGATGTAGGTCAGGCGACCGAAGAACGGGTGCGTCACGATCTTGAACGCCAGGGCCGTGAAGGGCTCCTCGCGGTCGGCGTGGCGCGGGATGACGATCTCTTCGTTCTTCGGGTCGTGCGCCTCGATGGCGGGCACGTCGAGGGGCGAAGGAAGGTAGTCGATGACGGCGTCGAGCATCGGCTGGACGCCGCGGTTCTTGAACGCCGAACCGCAGAGCACCGGGTAGAGCTCGCTGTTGACCGTCATCTTGCGGATCGCGGCCTTGATCTCGGCGACGGTGAGTCCCTCGCCGCCGAAGTGCTTCTCGAGGAGCACCTCGTCGGACTCGGCGACCGTCTCGAGCAGCAGCTCGCGGTACTTGGCGACGACGTCGGCCATGTCGGCCGGGATCTCCTGGATGTCGTACTTCGCGCCCATGGTGACATCACCCTTGGCGTCGCCGGCCCAGACGAGCGCGCGCATCTCGACGAGGTCGATGACGCCGACGAAGTCGTTCTCGGCACCGATCGGCAGCTGGATGACGAGCGGCTTGGCCTTGAGCTTGTTGATGATCGTGTCGACCGTGAAGTAGAAGTCGGCGCCGAGCTTGTCCATCTTGTTGACGAAGCAGATGCGCGGGACGTCGTACTTGTCGGCCTGGCGCCAGACCGTCTCGGACTGGGGCTCGACGCCCTCCTTGCCGTCGAAGACGGCGACGGCGCCATCGAGCACGCGGAGCGAACGCTCGACCTCGACCGTGAAGTCGACGTGGCCGGGGGTGTCGATGATGTTGATCTGGTTCTTGTCCCAGAAGCACGTGACGGCGGCGGACGTGATCGTGATGCCGCGTTCCTGCTCCTGCTCCATCCAGTCGGTCGTCGACGCGCCATCGTGCGTCTCGCCGATCTTGTGGTTGGTGCCCGTGTAGAACAGGATGCGCTCGGTCGTCGTCGTCTTGCCGGCATCGATGTGCGCCATGATGCCGATGTTGCGGACCTTCGTGAGGTCGGTGAGCACGTCTTGTGCCACGGGGCTTGTTCCTTATCTTTCGGTGATCGTGTTTCGATACGCGGCTTCGCCGCTACTCAACAACCGATGAAGTTCTGCTGATGTTTGGAGATGCGGGCGGGAGCGCCCTTCGTCTCGCTTCGCTCGCTCAGGGACCGGGTCCAGGAGATCCGGCCCCTGAGCGAGGCGCGAAGCGCCGAGACGAAGGGTTACCAGCGGTAGTGCGCGAAGGCGCGGTTCGACTCGGCCATCTTGTGGGTGTCTTCGCGGCGCTTGACCGCCGCGCCCAGGCCGTTCGAGGCATCCAGGATCTCGTTCTGGAGGCGCTCGGTCATCGTCTTCTCACGACGGCCCTTGGCGTAGCTCACGAGCCAGCGGAGGGCGAGCGTGTTGGCGCGGTGAGGCTTGACCTCGACCGGCACCTGGTAGGTCGAGCCGCCGACGCGGCGGCTGCGGACCTCGAGCGTCGGGCGCACGTTGTCGAGCGCCTTCTTGAGGGTCGCGACGGCATCCTGGCCGTTCTTCGTCTCGACGCCCTTCAGCGCGGTGTAGACGATCGACTCCGCGAGCGACTTCTTGCCGTCGACGAGGATCTTGTTGACGAGCTGGCTGACGATCGGCGCGCCGTAAACCGGGTCGTTGACGACGGGGCGCCTGGGGGCGGGTCCTTTGCGAGGCATGTTCCTCAGCCCTTCTTCGCGCCGTAGCGGCTGCGAGCCTGCTTACGGTTCTTGACGGCCTGGGTGTCCAGGGCGCCGCGGACGATCTTGTAACGGACACCGGGCAGGTCCTTGACACGACCGCCACGGACGAGCACGAGCGAGTGCTCCTGGAGGTTGTGGCCCTCGCCGGGGATGTACGCGGTGACCTCGGTGCCATTGCGGAGCTTGACACGGGCGACCTTGCGCATCGCCGAGTTCGGCTTCTTGGGCGTGGTCGTGTACACGCGGGTGCAGACGCCCGCCTGCTGGGGGTTCGACTTCAGGGCGGGTGCCTTGGTCTTGGCGACCTTGGGCGAGCGTCCCTTGCGAACCAACTGCTGAATGGTTGGCACGTTCTCTCCTTGTTGTGCTGCACGGTGACAGCGTTCGTGGTCTCTCCCCTGCGCTTCGAATCTTTCGATTCGTTGCGCTCGGGTTCACGTTGATCCACCGGCGCGACACAATGAGTGGCGCGAGTTGTGTGGTGGATATGCCGTGGGGGTGTCCTGTTCGCAGGCATGTCCCCGAGATGTGGTGCCGACGACCCCGACCGTGCCGAGGCACAGCGCAGGGCGCGCGTGGGCGCACACCCGATCAATCATACGCGGGCGGGGCAAGCTTGGTCAAACCGCAGGACGGCGGCGACGGCGCTCGGCAGCGTCGCTCAGCCGAGCCCCGAAACGAGTGCCACGAGCAGGGCGGCCGCGGTCGCCATGACCGCGAGCGCGACGACGACGAGCGTCGCGGCGCGCAGGCGCGCCCGGGAGCGGATGGCGTGGCCGACCTCGCCGGCATCCTGCGGTTGCTGGGGCTCCGTCGGCGATCTCTCGCTCCGGGGCACGACCACGGGCGCGGGCGTCCGGATCGGGATCGGGTCATGGGCCGCGAGCGCGTCCGGGCGGAATGCGACGCGACCGCCGATGCCGGCCGGCGGGTCGGAATCGGCATCCGCGCCCTTCGTCGGTGCGGGCGCCGCCGCGGGCGCGCGCCGGGCGCTGCGGCGCACCCGGATCGTTTCATCGTCCACAGTGTCGTCGTCCGGCGGGTCGCTCCCCCGCGCCGGGGGATCGGGCGTCATCGGCCCTCCGACCTCGCCAACCGCAGCTCGGCGTCGCCGAGGAGGAACCGCTCGCCCACGCGCTCCGGAACGCCGGGCGTCGCCTCCGACTCCGACCCGTCCTCGCGGTAGATGATCACGCCGTTGGTGGAATCGAGGTCGACGATCAGCCACTGCTCGCCCTGCAGCTCGAGCCGGGCATGCGTCTTCGACATCGTCCGGGTCTCATCGGATATGGGAACGAGCTGCGCGTCGGGAAAGTCGGGATCTGCAGACGGTCGCCGCCCCACGATGAGGGCGTCGCTCGTCACGGCGATCGGGGCCCCGAGGGGCGGCGTCAGCACCCAGCTGGGACGGCGCCTCGCGACGACGATGGTCTCGTCGAAGGCTGCGCCGGCGTCGGGGATCTCTGCTTCGTTGTGCTGCGCGGAAACGGAGCCGCGTGCGGCGAGCGGCTCCCCGAGGGCGGGTGCGCCCACGACCGCGGATACCTCCGCCGACGTGTCGAAGTGACCATCGGCGTTCGCTGCCCACGACGACCGGCGCAGGGGGGCGGCGGGGGGCGTGATCGGCTCGATCACCGGAGGAGCCCACGGGTCCGCCGACGCAGCAGCCCTGCCGAGCCCCGGCACCGACGACACCGGCGAGGGCGGTGCGGAGCGCGAACCGCCGGTGCCGTCGTCATCGAGGTCATCGAAGACCGGGTTCACGCCGATCGCCGTGGAGCGGAACGCACGCCGGCGCGGCGGCCCGGATTCCGGCTCGACGACGGGCGGAGGTGCGAACGACCACGGGTCGGCGGGGGCGTCGTCGGGCGTGCCCTGGTAGCCCGATCGCCGCGAGAGGGGCGCTGTGGAAGCGCCGTAGCCGGGCGCGACGGATGCCGGAGGAAGGGAGGGTGCCGTGGGAAAGGCCGGCGCCGCCGGAAGAACGGGGGGCGCGGGCGGGCGGGGGGGCACAAACGGGTCGGGGCTGTACATCGGGGAATACGCCGGCTGTCCCGCGGGGCGAGTCGGTCCGGCCACGCGCGCGTCGAGTGCATCGGGCTCGCCGCGCCGCACGGGACCGCTGTGGGGCTCGCCGTGCTCACCGAGCCATCGCGCGGGTCCCCAGCCCAGGATGCTCGTCCATACCGGCACGAGCAGAACGGCGAGCACCGTCATGCCGATGCCCGCGCCGAACGAGCGATTCACGCGGTACGCGACGACGGCGAAGACGGCAAGCAGCGCGAGCGTTCCGACGATCGGCACCAGTCCCAGCAGCAGGAACCAGGCCGACATGCCGCCCAGGCGGAACAGCACGATCGCGTTGAGCACGGGCACCCACGCCCGCCACTCCTCTTCGCCCACCTTGCGGAAGATCGCCGAGAGACCCGCCGCCACCCACAGGTAGAGGATGACGACGACGGGGATGGACACCACCGTCCAGACCACTGGATCGTTCATGATGCGCGCGCGACGTCGCCGGTGCGACGCCGCGTCCTCCTCTCACTGCGAACGGCAGACGGGGTGCGTCCGCGCACGGGGTCCGCCGCCATCCAGCGTACGAACGACTTCAACGATACGGCCGCAACCAATCTGCGCCACACGGATGCCTCCTCGCGGAAGCGATCCCGCTCCTCGTCGACGAGCGCCCAGAACTCGAGCGACTCCTGCTCGGTGAGCGGTTCGCCCGAGAAGACCGCGCGATCGGCGCTCGATGCCATGGTCGCCGCACGGGGCGTCGCGTACTGCGAGGCGAGCTCGGTGCGCGTCTCCGCGCGCGGGGCGGGCCGGCCGTGGTCCACCGCGGCATCGACGTACTCGTCCCATCCCCCGACGACGCGGTTGGCGGCATCGCCGTTTCGCCGGCGGGACCGGCGGCGCGCCGCCTTCGCGCCCACGACGACCAGGAACGGCCCGAGCCCCACCGCCAGGGCGAGACCGACGACCGCCACCACCCGCATCACCGCCCAGAAGGCGGAGAAGTCGAGCGGCACGTCCTCCGGCGCTTCGTCGTTCACGGTGTCGCGCTGCGCGGGGTCGGGAGCGCTGATCTCCTCGGCGGTCTCGGGGCGCACCTCGGTGACATTCTCCGGGTCGCGCTGGCGACGCGCGTCGCTGTCGATGGGCTCTTCGTGCTGGGGCGTCACATCGACGGGCACCCAGACCCCGTCCGCAGATTGCACCTCGATCCAGGCCGAGAGGTCGCGCCCGCGACAGGCACCTTCCGGACACGTCACGACGCCGGCCTCGGGCGCGAGCCGGACCCCCACCACGACCCGGGAGGGAAAGCCGAGCTGCTGCGCGATGAGCGCACCCGCGACGGCGAACTGCTCGTCGTCGCCGACCCCGGCGACGAGGGAGGCGTCGGGCCCATCGGGCGCGGCATCCGCACTGCGATCGAGCAGCTGCCGGAACAGCGCGTCGATGCGCGCGAGCGAGTGCCCGGCCGCGCTCGGCTGGAAGATGTAGTCGCCGAGGTCGCTCGCCCAGGCGGGCGCGGCGTCGGCGGGGGCGGCGAGGCTGTGACTGAGGTACCCGCGGGCGCGCAGCCGGGAGATGGCCTCCGCAAGACCCGCGCCGTCCGCGCTGACCCCCTGCTCATCGAGCCACCCGGCAAGGCTCACCGGCACATCGAAATCGAGGCCGGGCGCTCCCGGGGCGGAGATCTCGGAGAGCTCAGGCACCTCGGGGACGACAGCCTCGAGCACGTAGCCGTCGCCGGGAGCGAGCCCTGCTCCCGCGGTCTCCACCGCAGCTGCGGTCGCCTTGTTGTAGTAGAAGGCGTCCTGAAGGGCGGTCGCATCGGGGCCCTCGAACGTCACCTCCTCGAGATGACCGACGGTCGGCATCCAGATGCCGCCGAGAGTCTCGATGGTGATCCGGACGTCGATCTCTTCGCCCGCCGGAGCCGTCAGCCGAGACGGCACGCGCGTGAATCGAGCGTCGGCCGTGCTCGATTCGACATCCAATGCCCGGTAGCGCTCCCCGTCGTACGACGTGAGTGCGGCGATGCGGATGCGGTCGGGCATCGCGCCGAGCGCCTCGATGCGGAACAGCACGTCGTCGACGGTGTCGTCCGCGAAGTGCGCGCGGTATTCGGACAGCGGGCTCGTCGCTCTCGTGATGACGAGCTCCGGACCCGTGCTCGAGCGCAGCACGTCGCGTGTCATGCCCTGCGCGGCCAGTGGCCCCAGTGCCGCCGCGGCGACCGCGGCGACCGCGAGCATTCCCGCCGCGAGCACGATGCCCCGCCGGTCCGAAGCCGTGCGACGGCGCGAGATGCGCACGCCCGTGGCGACGGCCGCCCGGCGGAGCGCCTGCCGACGCTGATTGTGGGACCGCCACGCCAGCCAGACGAGGGAGAGGATCAGCGTGGCCGCCCCGATCAGCGTCTCCTGCGGCGCCCGGATCGTCCAGGGGCCGAGGGCGAGAGGTTCGCTCGTGACGGAGCGCCCGAAGGCGAGGCCGAAGAACACCATCCCGCTGCAGACGACCGCGGCCACCGCCGACGCGGGCTGCCTCGACCACGCGAATCGCAGTCCCACCAGCGTTCCCACCAGGAAGACGACGATCGCGGGCATCAGCAGGTTGCGGTAGGTGCCCACCGGGAGATCGACCGTGATGAGGTCCTTCCACCCGGTCACCGTCCCGAGCAGCGCGTCGCCGAGCGCGGTCGGCACCTGGGCCGGCCCGATGGGTCGCGTTGCCAGCAGCACCAGAGCGCCCAGCAGGATCGTCGCGCCCGCCGCGACCGCGGCGGTGAGGAGCGCCGACCACGATCGCAGGCGCGAGACGGCCGCGACGACGGCGGCGGCGAGCGCCGCGACGCCGACGACCACGAGGAACCAGTTCGATCGGTAGATCGGCCACGCCGCCAGGGCGGCCACCAGCACCAGGGCCGCGACGTAGAGGGTCCCACCGACGATGCGCGCGGGCGGCCACTCGAACCGGATCACGACTGGATCCCCCTCAGGAGCAGGGCGGGG
>NZ_DATMIO010000142.1:0-5388 GCF_035554235.1 Microbacterium sp.
AACCCGTGGCACGACAGGCATCCGATCGCCCACGTCGTGAGCCCGCCCCGTCGTCATCGCCCACGTCGTGACCCCGGCCCGTCACGACCGCCCACGTCGTGACCCCGACCCCGTCCGCGGGTTCGGGGCGCATCCGCGACATCGGGGCGCACGAATCGCGCCCCGACGGAGGGATCGCGCCCCAAACCCGGACCGAGGGAGGGATCGCGCCCCAAACCCGGCACGCGGGGCGCGTCAGGCCGGCCGGGCGAGTTCAGCGTCGATCACGGCCACTTCAGTCGTCGATCTACGGCGAGTTCAGCGTGATCACGGCCACTTCAGTCGTCGATCACGGCCGCTTCAGTCGTCGATCACGGCCACGAGCTCGTCCAGGAAGGAGGGGAAGTCGACGCCCCGGCGCACGATGCGCTGCACGCTCTCGCGCTCGGAGAAGACCTCGACGAACTGCTCGAAGACCGTTTGGAACGCCGCCCGGTCGCTCTCGCTGAACGCGACGAGCGCCACGACCTGCACGCGGCCCTCGCCCCACGGGATCGACTGCTCGCCGATCCCCATCGCGATCGACGTCCGGGTCGCCGTCATACCCAGCGCGTGCGGAACCGCGAGGGCGTCGGTGAAGGCCGTGGATGACATCCGCTCCCGCTCGATCGTCCGCTCGACGTAGCCATCGTCGATCACGCCCTGGGCGACGAGCAGGCCGCCGAGGTGGCGGATGACCCGTTCCTCCCCCGCCGTGCCGTCGAGGCCGCGCACGAACGCCGAGGGATCCAGATAGCGCTCGAGCTCCGCACGCAACCGCGCGAGGCGGCGACCCCGGCGCACCCGGGCGGCCGCGGCGGTGACCTTCTCGACATCCGCGTCGGTCAGAAACGGCTGGATCCGCACGATCCGCTCGCTGTGCACGGGCGGGTCGATCGTCGTGAGCACGAGGTCGGTGTCGATCGAATCCCAGTCGGGGTCGACCCGCGTCTCGACGCCCACGACCTCGACGGCCTGCCCGAGCGAGCGGTCGACGCTGGAGCGGAGGAGCTCGTGAAGGTCGTAGTACCCGGGCAGCACGATGGTCGCGGTGAGCAGCTGGTCGGCGCGGCGGCTGCGCTCGAGCCGACCGCCGACATGCATCGCGATGTAGGCGATCTCGTCATCGGGGAGAGGGATGCCGAGCCGCAC
The DNA here is from genome assembly GCF_035554235.1 of Microbacterium sp. Classification (GTDB taxonomy): domain Bacteria; phylum Actinomycetota; class Actinomycetes; order Actinomycetales; family Microbacteriaceae; genus Microbacterium. The sequence continues at coordinate 1,171 of NZ_DATMIO010000142.1, forward strand.
CTGCAGGCGGCTCGCGATGAAGACGGCGACCTCGAAGATCATCGGGTACGTCGACTTGAGCGACCGCGTCAGGGGGTTGCGCGACCACGCCTGATCGCGCGCCCGATGCTGCAGGTTCTGCACGTGGAGGGCGAGGCGGAGGATGAATTCGTCGTGGGCGAGATCGACGAGGAACTCGGCGGACGCGATCGTGATGACCTCGCGTACGGCGGCCTCGACCTCGGGATCGAGATGCGAGCGCGCGTGCTCCGCCGGCGTCTGGGTTCCCGGGGCGACCACGCGCGTGAGCACCAGCGTGGCGAGGTGCTGCAGGTCGACGCTCCCGAGCTGCACCCCGAGGTGCCGCTCGGCGAGGCGGCCGATGATCGCCGCGATCTCCTGCCGTGCCGGGCGCGCATCCGGTGCGGCGCTCTCGAGCCCGCGGTCCTGCGACACCCGGTCGGCCGCGATCGCGATGTGCATGACGACGTCCGCGATGCCGAACTCGTTGACGAAGTAGCCGAGGGCGCCCAGTTCGGCGACGAGTTCGGACTTGAACGGCCCGAACGCGGCAGCGCCGACGGAGTTTTCGCCGAGGGTGCGGCGGAGCGCGACGATGTCGAACGATCCGGCATCCATCTCGTCGTGCGCGAGGCGGCTGAGAAGGCGCCGCTGCGCCAACTCCGACCCGAGCAGCCGCACGCGGGACGCGGAGCGCTCGAGCACCAGGTCGGTGCCGCCGAGCAGTCCCCGCACGCGGGACAGGTCGGCGTCGAGGGTCGCCTGGCTCACGTGCAGCCGGTCGGCGACCTCGAACGTGTCGATGCCCTCGGGCTCGTCGAGGAGGGACCGCACGAGCGTGTGCAGCCGGTCGCGCGGGGTTCCGGCATCCGTCGCCGCCACGCGGAGGGCACCCGCCGCATCCGCTCCGGCGCGATATCCGTGCGGCCCGGACTCGATCGCGACCCCGGGCGCCACCCGGGCATTGACGGCGGTGACGTACGATCGCACGCTGCGCGGGGTCACCCCGAGCGCGTCGGCCAGGGTCGCCGCCGTGACCCACTCCGGGTCGCGCACGAGCAGACCGAGCAGCCGGTCCTGTCGCGCTCTCGTCACGGGCGTTCCCTTGCATCGGTTCGGCGGGCCTCGACGCTCGCGTGCTGCCAGTCAACCACGCAGGGGATGCGCGGGGGCGGGCAGTGGATGACGGGGGCCCTGACGGGCGGTGGATGCGGGACGGGCGGTGGATGACGGGGGTCCGGCGGGCGCGGGCCCACCGGCCGAGCCCGCGCCTTTCCGCCCCCGCGGAAACAGGCGTGGTTGTTCCCTCTCAGCGATTTCACAAGAATGGCCACGAGTGGGAAGGCGATCGATGAGGATCCTGGTGGTGTGCGGTGCCGGTGCGTCCAGCACCTTCGTGGCGCAGCGCGTGCGCCACGCCGCCCAGGTCGAGGGACTCGCCTACGTCGCCTCCGCCGGCACCGAGCAGTCGCTTCCCATCGACCTCGATTCGGCCGATGTCGTGCTCGTCGGGCCGCACCTGGCCCACGCGATGGACCGCATCCGGCACGACGCGCAGTGGCGGGGAGCGACCGTCGTGCTGCTGCCCGACGACATCTTCACCGACCTCGACGGCACGCGCACGCTGGCGCTGGTGCGCGCGGCTGTTCAAGCGGACGGGGATGCTTCGACGAGCTCAGCAGAGCTGCACCGCCCGCAGCACCTCACCGAATCACCGAAAGGAATCTCATGACCGCCGTCACCCGTACCGTGCGCATCGGCTCTTCGCACGGACTGCACGCCCGCCCCGCCAAGCTCTTCGCACAGGCGGCCAAGGACTCGGGGCTGACGATCACGGTCGCCAAGGATTCCGGAAAGCCCGTGAACGCGGCGAGCATCCTGGGTGTCATCTCGCTCGGCGTCGAACAGGGCGACTACGTCACCCTCAGCACGGAGGGCGACGGCGCCGAGGCGGCGCTCGACCGGCTCTCGGAGCTGCTCACCACCGACCACGACGCCGAGTGAAGCGGGTTCCGATATGGCAGAACTGAGAGGTGTCGGCATCGGCCTCGGCGTCGCCCAGGGCCCGGTGGCCCGAATGGCGGAGCCCCTTCCCGCGCCGAGCGACGCCCCGAGCGAGCGCACCGCGGACGACGAGACCACGCGCGTGCGCGAAGCCGTCTCGGCGGTCGCGCGCGAACTCGAGCAGCGCGGAGCGCTGGCCGGCGGTGCCGCCCAGGACGTGCTCGAGGCTCAGGCGATGATGGCGGAGGACCCGTCGCTCGAGACCGAGATCGACGCCCGCCTGGCACAGGGCAAGACGGCCGAATGGGCCGTGCACGACGCCTTCGCGTCGTTCAGAGACACGCTCACCGCGATGGGGGGCTACCTCGGTGAGCGGGCTGCGGACCTCGACGATGTCGCCCAGCGCGTCATCGCGAGGCTCCGTGGCGTCCCCGCCCCGGGAGTGCCCGACCCGGGGCATCCGTTCATTCTGGTGGCGAAGGATCTCGCCCCGGCCGATACCGCCCTTCTCGACCTCGACAAAGTGCTCGCGCTCATCACGACCGAGGGCGGACCGACCTCGCACACCGCGATCCTCGCCCGCGAGAAGTCGATCGTGGCGCTCGTGGGCGTCGTCGACGCGAAGGGGCTGCGGGACGGCGAGACGGTGATCGTGGATGCCGCGAGCGGCGTCGTCACGACGGAGCCCACGGCCGAGGAGCTCGAGCGGGCGCAGACCCGCGCGCAGGCGCGGGCCTCCGCGGCATCCGCCCCCATCACCGACGGAGCCCTCGCCGACGGGACCGACGTGCCGCTCCTCGCGAACCTCGGCAACCCGGACGGTGCTGCCGATGCCGTCGCCCTCGGCGCCCAGGGGGTCGGGCTGTTCCGCACGGAGTTCCTGTTCCTGAGCTCCAGCCAGGCCCCGACGATCGAGCAGCAGCGCGTGTCGTACGAGAAGCTGCTCGGCGCGTTCCCGGGCAAGAAGGTCGTGGTGCGGGTGCTGGATGCCGGTGCCGACAAGCCTCTGCCGTTCCTCAACGACGCGCACGAGGAGAATCCGGCCCTCGGGCTGCGCGGGCTGCGCGCGCTGCGCGCGAGCGAGGACATCCTGCGCGAGCAGCTGACCGCACTCGCCGAGGCGGATGCCGCCACCCGGGCGAACGGAGGCGGTGCCGACCTGTGGGTCATGGCCCCGATGGTGTCGACTGTGGAGGAGACCGCGTACTTCGTCGCCCTCGCCCGCGACTACGGAATCAAGACCGCCGGGGTCATGGTCGAGGTGCCCTCGAGCGCCCTGCTCGCCGACCGCGTGCTGAAGCACGCGGACTTCGCCTCGATCGGCACGAACGACCTGACGCAGTACACGCTCGCCGCCGACCGCCTGCTGGGCTCGGTGGCGTCGTTCCAGGACCCGTGGCATCCCGCCGTGCTCCGCCTCGTGCGCGAGGTAGGCGCGGCCGGGCAGGCCCATGGCAAGCCGGTGGGGATCTGCGGCGAGGCCGCGGCCGACCCGCTGCTGGCGGTCGTGCTGGTCGGGCTCGGCGCGACGAGCCTGTCGATGGCGCCGACCGCCCTCGCCGACGTGCGGGCGTCGCTGCTCGAGTACTCCCTCGATGATGCTCGCCGCATCGCCGAGGCCGCCCTGGCCGCGGATGACGCGACCTCAGCCCGAGACGCGGCGCGCGCCGCCGCAGCCCGATAGGCCGCACGAGCGGCTCTGAAAACCTGAACAAAGGGAGACTGCAATGACAACGGCGTCGACGCCCGCGAAGGGCACCAATAAGGCACGGGTCGGAGTCCAGCGCTTCGGCACGTACCTGTCGGGCATGATCATGCCCAACATCCCCGCGCTCATCGCGTGGGGCATCTTCACGGCCTTCTTCATCGATGTCGGATGGACGCCCAACGCCGACCTCGCGACGATCGTCGGACCGTTCATCCACTACGCGCTGCCGATCCTGATCGCGTACACGGGCGGCAGCATCGTCTACGGAATCCGCGGAGGCGTGGTCGCGGTCATCGGCACCTTCGGCGTGATCGCAGGGTCGGATCTCCTCGTCACCCACTACAACGCGGCGGCTGAGGCGGCAGGCAACCCGCCGATCCCAGAGATCCACCAGTTCATCGGTGCGATGATCATGGCCCCGATCGCGGCCTACTCGATGAAGTGGCTCGACAGCCTCTGGGAGGGCAAGATCAAGCCGGGCTTCGAGATGCTCGTGAACATGTTCT
>NZ_DATMIO010000143.1:0-26879 GCF_035554235.1 Microbacterium sp.
CCCCCCGTCCTCGAACCCGGAGTCCCGTGAGCATCCTCTTCTCCCCTCTGACCGTGCGCGAGTTCGAGGTGCGCAATCGCCTCTGGGTCGCGCCGATGTGCATGTACAGCGCCGAGCACGGGGTGCCGAACGACTGGCACCACGTGCACCTCGCCCAGTTCGCGTCGGGCGGCGCCGGGCTCGTGATCGCCGAGGCGAGCGCGGTCGTGCCCGATGGGCGCATCTCGCCGCGCGACACCGGCATGTGGAACGACGAGCAGCGGGATGCCTGGGCGCCGATCGTCGCCGCGATCCACGCGCGCGGCGCGGCCGCCGGCATCCAGCTCGCCCACGCGGGACGCAAGGCGTCGACGTGGTGGCCCTTCGCGGGGCGCGGTCACGGCAGTGTCGACGTCGACGAGGGCGGCTGGGAAACCGATGCCCCCTCCGCCGTGCCGTTCGAGGGCATCGCGGCACCGGCCGCGCTCGATGCCGCCGGGATCGACGAGATCGTCGAGGCCTTCGGCGCCGCCGCGCGGCGCTCCGTCGAGGCGGGCTTCGACGTGCTCGAGGTGCACGCGGCGCACGGCTACCTGCTGCACCAGTTCCTCTCGCCGCTGAGCAACCTGCGCGAGGACGAGTACGGCGGTTCGCTCGAGAACCGGGCGCGCCTCCTGCTGCGGGTGGTGCGTGCGGTCCGGGATGCCGCGGGCCCGGCCGCGCCCGTCTTCGTGCGGTTCTCGGGCACCGACTGGGCGGAGGGCGGGTGGGGTGTCGAGGAGACCACGACCGTCGCCGCGTGGGCCGCCGATGCCGGCGCCGACCTCTTCGACATCTCCAGCGGAGGACTCGTGGCACACCAGCAGATCGCGATCGGCCCTGGTTACCAGGTGCCGCTCGCCGAGCACGTCCGCCGCGAGGCCGGACTCCCGGTCGCCGCCGTCGGCCTCATCACGGGCGGCGCCCAGGCCGAATCGATCCTCGAATCGGGCAGCGCCGATGCGATCCTCGCCGCGCGCGAATGGCTGCGCGACCCGCACTTCGGGCTTCGCGCCGCCGAGGACCTCGGCATCGACGACGCGGCCGCCCTGTGGCCGCCGCAGTACATCCGCGCGCGCCGGCGCTGAGCGCGGCATCCGCCCCCGACGAACCGCGGGCTACCGCCTGTGTGCGCCGCGGCGCGTGGCGTCCTGCACCTCTCCGACGAGTTCCTCGATGATGTCCTCGAGGAACAGCACCCCCGTGGTCTCGCCCGCCTCGTCGCTCACCCGCGCCAGGTGCCGGCCGGCGCGGCGCATGAGCGCGAGCGCGTCCTCGAGGTCGGTCGTCTCGAGCACCGGCACCATGTGGTGGATGCGCTTCGGCGGCAGCGGCGCTGCGACCGTGGCGTCGGAGCCAGGCCCCTCGGCGGCGCGCAGGATGTCTTTCAGGTGCACATAGCCGATCGGCATGCCCGCGGCATCCACGATCACGTAGCGCGAGTAGCCGTGCTTCGCGACCGCCCGCTCGATCTTGTCGGGCGTCGTCGACTCGGGCAGGGTGACGAGCTGCGAGAGCGGCACCGCGATGTCGCGGGCCTTCTTGTCGGTGAACTCGACGGCCGCGGCGACCGTGCCGGACACATCGTCGAGCACCCCCTCGATGCGCGACTGGTTGACGATCGTCGCGACTTCTTCGAGGGTGAACGTCGACGCCGCCTCATCCTTCGGCTCGACGCGGAACAGGCGCAGCACGGCGTTCGCGATCCAGTTGAGCAGCCAGATGACGGGGTGGAAGACCTTCGACACCCAGACGAGCGGTGTCGCGAGCATCAGCACCGCGCGATCGGGCACCGAGAAGGCGAGGTTCTTCGGGACCATCTCGCCGAACACGACGTGCAGGTACGACACGACCAGCAGCGCCACGACGAAGGCGATCACATCGACCGCGCCCTCCGAAAGACCCGTCAGCGCCAGCGGCTCGGCGAGGAGATGGTGGATCGCGGGCTCGGAGACGTTCAGGATCAGCAGCGAGCAGATGGTGATGCCGAGCTGGGATGTCGCGAGCATGAGCGTCGCGTGCTCCATGGCGTACAGCGCGGTCTTCGCCGAGCGCGATCCTCTCTCGGCGCGCGGCTCGATCTGCGAGCGGCGGGCCGAGATGACGGCGAACTCGGCACCGACGAAGAACGCGTTGAACGCGAGCAGCACCACCAGCCAGGCGATTCCGGCCCAGTCACTCATGGCGCTCGCCCGCCTCGGCGCCCCGGGGCAGCGGTGTCGGCGTGAACCGCACCCGGTCGACGCGGCGACCCTCCATCCGCTGCACGACGAGCGTGCCGTCCTCGAGCTCGACCGCGTCGCCCACCACCGGGATGCGCTCGAGCACGCTCATGATGTAGCCGCCGACGGTGTCGTAGACATCGCCCTCCGGCACCCGCACACCGGTGCGGTCGAGCAGCTCGTCGGGCCTCAGCTCGCCCGGGAACGTCAGCGAATCCGCCCCGCGGACCACTCCGGCCCGGTTGCGATCGTGCTCGTCGGAGACCTCGCCGACGATCTCCTCGACGAGGTCTTCGAGGGTGACGACGCCGGCCGTGCCGCCGTACTCGTCGACCACGATCGCCATCTGGTAGCCGCGGGCGCGCAACTCGGCGATCAGGGCGTCGAGGTGCACGGTCTCGGGCACGCGCAGCGGCTCGCTCGCGAGCGCCGCCGCGGGCACGTCGGGGCGGCGCTTGCGCGGCACGCTGACCGCGGCCTTGAGGTGGACGACCCCGACGATGTCGTCCATCGAGTCGTCGTAGACGGGGAACCGGCTGTGGCCGGTGCGGCGGGCCAGCTGGATGACGTCATCCGCCGAATCGCCGGCCGCCACCGCATGCACGCTCGGGCGGGGGGTCATCACGTCGGCGGCACTCAGGCGCGAGAAGTTGAGGCTGCGGTTCAGGAGGGATGCCGTGTCCTCCTCGAGCACGCCGGCGCTGGCCGAGCGGCGCACGAGCGAGGAGAGCTCCTCGGCGGTGCGGGCACCGGAGAGCTCCTCCTTGGGCTCGATGCCGATCCCGCGGAGCACGCCGTTGGCGCTCCCGTTGAGAACGACGACCGCCGGCCGGAAGACCGCGGTGAACGCCACCTGGAACGGGAGCACGAGCTTGGCGGTCTGACGCGGAAGGGCGAGCGCGAAGTTCTTGGGGACGAGCTCGCCGAGGATCATCGACACGACGGTCGCGACCGTGATGGCCACGAACACCGCGATCGGGGAGACGAACCCCTCCGTCATCCCCCACGCGGCGAACACGGGCCGCAGCAGGTTCGAGATCGCCGGCTCCAGTGCGTAGCCGGTGAGCAGGGTCGTCAGCGTGATGCCGAGCTGCGCGCTGGAGAGATGCGTCGAGGTGATCCTGAGTGCACGGATCGTGAGTTCGAGTCGCGTCTCACCGCGTTCGCGACGCGCTTCCAGATCGGCGCGGTCCAGATTGACCAGGGCGAATTCGCTCGCGACGAACAGGCCGGTTCCGACGGTGAGCAGGAGCCCCACACCCAACATGACGTAATCCATCACACGTCACCTCCCTCGCGGGGAGACGGGCTGTGGGGCGAACGTCTGCAAGGGGGAGGGTCGTCCATCGTGCGGTCCATGTTACCGGAGCACGCCGCGGCGCCGGCCGGATGCCGGGGCCCGATGGCCGCTGCCGGTGCCCTCCTGCCGGTGTCCGCCTGCCGGTGCCCGCCCGTCGCCTCGCGCTCGCGGCATCCGTCGCGGCCGCGCTCCCGGCTACCAGCTGACGGGCAGCGCCTTGCCCTCGTCGTATCCGGCGGCCGACTGCAGGCCGACGAGCGCCTTGTCGTGGAAGTCCGCCACCGAGGTGGCGCCGGCGTAGGTGAACGACGAGCGGACGCCCGACGTGATCATGTCGAGCAGGTCCTCGAGCCCGGGGCGCAGGGGGTCGAGGTAGATCTGCGACGACGAGATGCCCTCGGCGAAGAGCTCCTTGCGGGCCAGCTCGTACGGGTCGAGCCGGCCGAAGCGGTCGTGCACGGCCTTCGTCGAGGCCATCCCCCACGACTCCTTGAACGTGCGACCCGATGCGTCCACCTGCAGTTCGCCCGGTGACTCGATGGTTCCGGCGAACCACGAGCCGATCATGACGGATGCCGCGCCGGCGGCCAGCGCGAGCGCGACGTCGCGGGGGTAGCGCACGCCTCCGTCCGCCCACACGTGGGCGCCCATGACCCGCGCGGCATCGGCCGTCTCGAGCACCGCGGAGAACTGCGGGCGGCCGACCGCGGTCATCATGCGGGTCGTGCACATGGCGCCGGGGCCGACACCGACCTTGACGATGTCGGCACCGGAGGTCACGAGATCGTGCACGCCCTTCTCGCTGACGACGTTTCCGGCCGCGATCGGGATGTCGAGCCCGAGCTCCGAAACGGTGCGCAGCGCGCGCAGCATGCCCTCCTGGTGCCCGTGCGCGGTGTCGACGACGAGCACATCGACCCCGGCGGCGGCGAGCGCGCGTGCCTTGGCCGCGACATCCCCGTTGATGCCGATCGCTGCCGCGACGACGAGCCGGCCGGACGCATCGACGGCCGGGGTGTAGAGCGTGGAGCGCAGGGCGCTGCGGCGGCTGAGCGTGCCGACGACGGCGCCGTGGTGCAGCACGCACACGATGTCGGCGTCCGCCGCGACGATGAGGTCGAACGCGTGGCGGGCCGATACGACGTCGTCGGCGTCGATCGAGGGCGTGCGCCCGCGCGCGAGGTCGCCGAGGCGCGCGTCGGGCAGCGCTGTCCCGAGCCGCGAAGCGGGCACGATGCCGAGGATCTCCTCGAGCATGAGCGCCGCGCTGCCCGCCACGGCCCGGTCGCTGAATGACCGGGCGCTCGCGGCGACGACGATTCCGTGGCCGTCGGTCGCGGGGAGCAGACGAGAGGCGTCGGCGACCGTCGCCTCCGGCGGGAGCACGAGTGGGGTGTCCCACGGCACGGGTTGGTCCTTGACCCAGCGGATCGCGGCATCCAGTTCTTGCAGGGGCATGTCCTGCGGCAGCACGCCGAGGCCGCCGCGACGGGCGAGCGTCGCCGCCAGCCGCGCGCCGGTGACGGAGTTCATGTTCGCCGAGACGATCGGGATCGTCGCCGTCGTGCCGTCCCCCGGCGACAGGTCGACGTCGAGCCGGCTGGTCACGCTCGACCGCCTCGGAACGAGGAAGACGTCCGAATAGGTCAAATCGACGCTGGGCTGGTCCCCGTAGAACTCCATGCCGTCTACGCTATCCACCGCACTCATCGGTGACCACAGATGTGGGCCCCATACGCTTTGCCGCCCGCATCGAGGTCGCCAACTGGGTTACGCTTAACAGTTGTGCGCGTGTGCACATTCCTGCCGCGTGAGCATTCATAACTTCAGCGAGGAAAGTGGGCGATCGACTGTGTCGAGCCAGGTGACAGGCGTCGGTGCTTCGAGCGACGGGGAGTTCGGAGCCAACGAGTGGCTTGTCGACGAGTTATTCGAGCAGTACAAGGTCGACAAGAACTCCGTAGACAAGGCCTGGTGGCCGATTCTCGAGGCCTACCACCCGGTCGATGTCGAGGGCGAGGGCAGCCCCGCGGCGACCCCTGCGGCAGCATCCGCCCCCGCAGCGGAGCAGGCCCCCGCGCCCGCGCCTTCCGCCCGCCCGCCCGCCCCGGCCGAGCCGCGACCGGTCACCGCACCGGTCGCGATCCAGAACGGGCAGCCGGTGGCGCGCACGACCGCGAAGCCCGCCGCACCGCAGCCCATCCCCGCGCAGGCGCCCGACGCCAAGGCGTCGTCGTCCGCGGAATCGACCGAAGAAGACCGGGTCACCGTCCTCCGCGGCATGACCAAGACCCTCGCCGCCAACATGGACGAGTCGCTCACGGTGCCGACCGCCACGAGCGTCCGCACGATCCCGGCCAAGCTGATGATCGACAACCGCATCGTCATCAACAACCACATGTCGCGCACGCGCGGCGGCAAGATCAGCTTCACCCACCTGATCGGCTGGGCCCTCATCCAGGCGCTGAAGGAGTTCCCCAGCCAGAACGTCTTCTACGCCGAGATCGAGGGCAAGCCCTCCGTCGTGGCGCCCGCCCACATCAACCTGGGCATCGCGATCGACCTTCCCAAGCCCGATGGCACGCGGGCGCTCATGGTTCCGAGCATCAAGCGCGCCGACACGCTCAGCTTCAGCGAGTACCTCGCGTCGTACGAAGACCTCGTCACCCGGGCGCGCGCCAACAAACTCACCGCGGCCGACTTCCAGGGCACGACGCTGTCGCTGACCAACCCCGGCGGCATCGGGACGGTGCACTCCGTGCCCCGGCTCATGAAGGGCCAGGGCTGCATCATCGGCGCCGGTGCCCTCGAGTACCCGGCCGAGTTCCAGGGCGCGAGCGATAAGACCCTGAACGAGCTCGCGATCGGCAAGACGATCACCCTGACGAGCACGTACGACCACCGCGTCATCCAGGGTGCCGGCTCGGGCGAGTTCCTGAAGAAGGTGCACGAGCTGCTCATCGGGCAGCGGGGCTTCTACGACGCGATCTTCGCGGCCATCCGCATCCCCTACGCGCCCATCCACTGGGCCGCCGACATCAACGTCGACCTCGCCGAGCGCGTCGACAAGACCGCGCGCGTGCAGGAGCTCATCAACTCGTTCCGCGTCCGCGGGCACCTGATGGCCGACATCGACCCCCTCGAGTACATCCAGCGCACGCACCCCGACCTCGAGATCGAGCAGCACGGCCTGACGTTCTGGGACCTCGACCGCGAGTTCGTCACGGGCGGGTTCGGCGGCAGGCGCCAGATGAAGCTCCGCGACATCCTCGGCGTCCTGCGCGACTCGTACTGCCGCACGACCGGCATCGAGTACATGCACATCCAAGACCCCGCCCAGCGCAAGTGGTTCCAAGACAAGGTCGAGCAGAAGTACCAGAAGCCCGGGCACGACGAGCAGCTGCGCATCCTCCGCAAGCTCAACGAGGCCGAGGCCTTCGAGACCTTCCTGCAGACCAAGTACGTCGGACAGAAGCGCTTCAGCCTCGAAGGCGGCGAGTCGCTCATCCCCCTCCTAGACCAGCTCCTGCAGGGCGCGGCCGAGGCCGGCCTCGACGGCGCCGCGATCGGCATGGCCCACCGCGGTCGCCTCAACGTGCTCACCAACATCGCGGGCAAGACCTATGGTCAGGTCTTCCGCGAGTTCGAGGGCAGCGTCGCGCTCGGCAACAAGCGCGGGTCCGGTGATGTGAAGTACCACCTCGGCACCGAGGGCACGTTCGTCGCCGACAACAAGCAGGAGCTGCCCGTCTACCTGGCGGCGAACCCGTCGCACCTCGAGACCGTCGACGGCGTGCTCGAGGGCATCGTTCGCGCGAAGCAGGACCGCAAGCCGATCGGCACGTACTCCTGGCTGCCCGTGCTCGTCCACGGCGACGCGGCGTTCGCCGGCCAGGGCGTCGTCGTCGAGACGCTGCAGATGTCGCGGCTGCGCGGGTACCGCACGGGCGGCACGATCCACGTCGTCGTCAACAACCAGGTGGGGTTCACGACGACACCGCACGACGGCCGCTCCTCGGTATACGCCACGGATGTCGCGAAGACGATCCAGGCGCCGGTGTTCCACGTCAACGGAGATGACCCCGAAGCCGTCGTCCGCGTCGCCGAGCTCGCCTTCGAGTACCGCGAGGCGTTCGATCGCGATGTCGTGATCGACCTCGTCTGCTACCGTCGCCGCGGCCACAACGAGGGCGATGACCCCTCGATGACGCAGCCGCTCATGACGAACCTCATCGAGGCGAAGCGCTCGGTGCGCCGCCTCTACACCGAGGCGCTCGTCGGCCGCGGTGACATCACCGAGGAAGAGTACGAGCAGGCCAAGCGCGACTTCCAGAACCGGCTCGAGATCGCGTTCGCCGAGACGCACGCCGCCGAGACCGGGACGCACGACGTCGTCGAACCGACGGCCCCCGCCGCCGAGGCCGAGTGGGGCGCCGTGGAGAGCACGGCCGTCTCGCTCGAGGTCGTGCACAAGATCGGTGACGCGTTCGTCAACAAGCCCGACGGCTTCGCCGTGCACCCCAAGATCCAGCAGCTGCTCGACAAGCGCCTCGACATGAGCCGCAACGGCTCCATCGACTGGGCCTTCGGCGAGCTCCTCGCGTTCGGATCGGTGCTGCTCGAGGGCAAGCCCGTGCGCCTCGCCGGCCAGGACTCGCGGCGCGGCACGTTCGTGCAGCGGCACTCGGTGCTGCACGACCGCGCGAACGGCCAGGAGTGGCTGCCCCTGCACAACCTGAGCGATGACCAGGGACGCTTCTGGGTGTACGACTCGCTGCTCTCCGAGTACGCCGCGATGGGCTTCGAGTACGGGTACTCCGTCGAGGCGCCGGACGCGCTCGTGCTGTGGGAGGCCCAGTTCGGCGACTTCTCCAACGGCGCCCAGTCGGTCATCGACGAGTACATCTCGGCGGCCGACCAGAAGTGGGGTCAGCAATCCAGCGTCGTGCTGCTCCTGCCCCACGGCTACGAGGGTCAGGGACCCGACCACTCGTCGGCACGCATCGAGCGCTTCCTGCAGATGTGCGCGCAAGAGAACATGACGGTGGCGCGTCCCTCGACGCCCGCCTCGCACTTCCACCTGCTGCGCCGTCAGGCGTACGCACGCCCCCGCAGGCCCCTCGTCGTCTTCACGCCGAAGGCGATGCTCCGCCTGCGCGGGGCGACGAGCCCCGTCGAGGACTTCACGTCGGGCCGCTTCGAGCCGGTGCTCGACGACGTTCGCAGCCTCGATGCAAGTGCCGTCAAGCGGGTGCTGCTGCACTCCGGCAAGATCCACTGGGACCTGAAGGCCGAGCTCGAGAAGAACCCGAACCCCGAGATCGCCCTCGTGCGTCTCGAGCAGTTCTACCCGGCTCCTGTCGCCGAGCTCAACGCGGTCGTCGACCGCTACCCGAACGCCCAGCTCGTCTGGGTGCAGGATGAGCCCGAGAACCAGGGCGCCTGGCCGTTCATCGCTCTCGAGGTGGTCAAGCACCTGCACGGGCGCACGATCCGCCGGGTGTCCCGTGCCGCCGCCGCGTCGCCGGCGACCGGGTCGCCGAAGGTGCACGCGATCGAGCATGCCGCGCTGATGAAGAAGGCCCTCACGCTGTAGGGGCGGATGTCAGCGGCGGATGCCCGTGGCGGATATCAGCGGCGGATGCCGCCCGCTAGTACCAGAGGCCCAGGTACGGCGTCCGGGCCGACGCGAACGACCTGTCGAGGTGTGTGAGAACGTCCGGGTCGCCGTCCACGAGGCCCGCCGCATGCAGGCTCGCGGCGCGCACACCGCCGAGCACGAGCGACGACAGCGCGTTGACCGTCATCGTCACCCGGGGTTCGGCATCCGTCGCGACGACCTCGCCCGCGCCCGTGTCATCGATCGTCAGCCGCCACACGCCGTCGGCGAAGCCCAGCGGGTCGATCACCCGCAGCGTGTACACCCCCGGCGCCGAATAAGTCCGCGCGGCGAGCACGGCGGGCACGTCGAGCACGCGCAGCCAGTGATGCTCGCTCGATTCGACCGTCGCGCCCCGCTGGTCGGCGATCATCCAGCGCACGGGCTCGTCGACCGAGAGCAGGTGCGCCTTCACGACCGACACCAGGTCGTGCTCCAGGACGAACCGCCAGATCGCCGCGTAGGCGTCGGGGGTCTCGGTCAGGACGTAGAGCAGCGACAGTTCGTGCTTGGTGAAGTCGGGACCCTCGTCCGAGAGCCGGTAGAGAGCGATCCCCCGGGTGATGCCCGCGGGGTCGGCATACCGAACCGCTCGAATCTTCTCGGCGCCCTCGATGCCCGGGGCGGTACCCGTGAGACGGCTCCAGAAGCCGGGCCAGACCGCGATCTCGCCGGGACGAGTGGCCCGTACGCGCTCGTGCAGCTCGGCCAGTTCGTCGCGCGCCCGGTCGCGTGCGATGAAGTCGAGCCGACCGTCCGGGCGCGGCCCGATCCATCTCGCGCGCCTGGTGTCGATCGTCCAGTCGTCTCCGAACGTGGCGGGCGAGAAGCCGAAGCGCCCGTAGATCGTGGCCTCCGACACCGTCAGCCCGGCGAGGGCGACACCGGCGGCCGCGGCGGTGCGCAGTTCACCCTCGAGCATCGCGCGGGCGATGCCCTTGCGCCGGTGGGTTCCCGAGACCGTGACCCCGCTGATGGCCCACAGCGGGATGCCTCCGCCGGGCAGCGCGACCTCGGTGATCCACGAGTTGACGGTTCCGACGGGTTGTCGTGGTTCGAGGGCAGCGGGGTCGTAGACGCCGGTGAAGCGGCGGAACGCGAGGCCGTCGCGCAGCGCGCCGAGCCGCTCGACGCTCTGCTCGGGGCCGAGGAAGCCCCGCATCTCGGCCTGCAGGTAGGGGTCGAAGACCTCGGCGTCACCCGTGTCGATGACCCGGTACTCGAGTCCGTTCGCGGCTACGGCGTCGATCGAATCCCGATCGGCGGGCAGGCTGTTCCAGGTGTGCTGAAGCATCCGTCCACCCTAGCGAGGGCCCGCGACAGCGCGCGGATGCTCCCGTCGGGCGGTGCGTGGTGGTCGCCGAGTCAGTGTGCGGCGTGAGCCGAGCGCAGCCGGGCGAGCACCTGGTCGCGCAGCACCTCCGGCGCGGTCTCCCGGCACGCCCGCGCGACCACGTCGGTCAGCGTTCGCGCCACGAGGGCCTCGTCACGGCATGACGGGCAGTGCTCGAGGTGCTCCTGGATGTCGGAATGCCTGGTCTTGCAGACCTCGTCGCGCAGGTACTCCTCCAGGTCGCGTTTTGCCTTTTCGCAGCCGCAATCGGTCATTTCGTGCTCCTCGTCGCAGCGGGGGTGATGCCCCGCTCGATCGCGTAGTCGGCCAGCAGTTCACGCAGCAGCCGCCTGCCTCTATGCAGGCGGCTCATGACTGTGCCGATGGGGGTTTTCATGATGTCGGCGATCTCCTGGTAGGCGAAGCCCTCGACGTCCGCGAGGTACACCGCCAACCGGAAATCTTCGGGAATCGCCTGGAGGGCTTCCTTCACGACGGATGCGGGCATCCGGTCGATCGCTTCGGCTTCCGCCGAGCGGCTGCTGGTGGCCGTCGTCGATTCCGCTCCCCCGAGCTGCCAGTCCTCGAGGTCGTCGATGGTGCCCTGATAGGGCTCCCGCTGCTTCTTGCGGTAGGTGTTGATGTACGTGTTGGTCAGGATCCGGTAGAGCCACGCCTTGAGGTTGGTGCCCTGCTGGAACGTCTTCCACGACGCGAACGCCTTGACGAACGTCTCCTGAACGAGATCCGCGGCGTCCGCCGGGTTGCGCGTCATCCGCATCGCGGCGCCGTACAGCTGATCCATGAACGGCAGCGCCTGCTCCTCGAACTGGGTGCGGGCGTCCGCTATCGCGCTCTGCGCGCCTTGTGCCTCGTCGTTCATCACGGGCCAGTCTACGGTCGCCGTCTCGGCAGACGCCGAGGGCCGTTCCATGGTCGCGATCACCGGACTCCTTTCGCGGGTTCAGTAGGGTAGAACCCGATGAGTGCTGACCGGTATTCCCCCGTCCCGAAGACGGACGCCTCAGGCCCTCCGACCGGAACCGCCTGGCGCGCTCCCGAGGCGGTGGGCCGGCTTCAGGCGACCCTGACCATTCCCGGCTCGAAGTCCCTGACCAATCGCGAGCTCGTGCTGGCCGCGCTGGCCGATGCCCCGGGGCGGATCATCGCCCCCCTGCACTCCGATGACTCCGCGCGGATGATCGATGCCCTGCGCGCGCTCGGTGTCGGCATCGAGCTGGAGCCCGGCGACAGCGAGTATGGCGACGATCTGCTGGTCCGGCCCATCGCACCCTTCACGGGCGGCGGCACGGTGGATTGCGGCCAGGCCGGCACCGTCATGCGCTTCGTCGCGCCGCTCGCGGGGCTCGCTCGCGGCGATGTGCGCGTCACGGCGCACGAGAGCGCCCTGCACCGCCCGATGGGCGTCATGATCCACGCGCTGCGCGACCTCGGGGTCGACATCGACGACGGCGGCCACTGGGCGCTCCCCTTCACCGTGCGCGGTCGGGGCCACGTGCGCGGGGGCGAGGTGTCGATCGACGCCTCGGTCTCGAGCCAGTTCGTCTCGGGACTCCTGCTCGCCGCCCCCCGCCTCGACGTCGGGCTGCACCTCGTGCACACCGGGTCGCGACTGCCGAGCATCCCGCATATCGATATGACCGTCGAATCCCTCGCGCACCGCGGCGTTCGCGTCGAACGCCCGGCCCATGGCGAATGGGTCGTCGGCGCCGGCCCGGTGCGCGGCAAGGACGTCGCGATCGAGCCCGACCTCTCCAACGCGGCACCGTTCCTCGCCGCGGCCATGCTCGTCGGCGGCTCGGTGACGATCACCGCGTGGCCCGCGCACTCCACGCAGCCGGGCGGAATGCTGACCGAGATCCTCTCCCTCATGGGCGCCCGCGTCACCCGCCGCGGCGGGGCGCTGACCGTGACCGGAACCGGCGGCATCCACGGCGTAGACCTCGATCTCTCGGCGGTGGGCGAGCTCACGCCGACCCTCGTCGGCCTCGCCGCATTCGCCGACTCTCCGTCGACGTTCCACGGCATCGGTCACATCCGCGGCCACGAGACCAACCGGCTCGAGGCTCTGCGCACGGGCCTCGAAGGCCTCGGCGGCGAGGCGGACGAGCTCGAGGACGGCATTCGCGTCGTCCCACGCCCACTGCACGCCGGTCTGTGGCGCGCGCATCACGACCACCGCATCGCGACGACCGGAGCCCTCATCGGCCTCGCCGTGCCCGGCGTCGAGATCGACGACATCGGCACCACCGCCAAGACACTGCCGCAGTTCACCCAGCTCTGGGAGCGCATGCGAACCGACACCTCCGGCGAGACCGCCCCCGATCCGCAGAGCCCGCGCAACGTCGCATCATGAGCTGGCTCGACGGGGCGGACGACGACGACGAACCCGAGTACGACTTCCGGGCTCGACCGAACCCGAAGGCGAACCGGCCGCGCACCAAGCGCCGCCCCGCGCACGACGACGCGAAGATCGCCCGTGTGCTCGGCGTGGACCGCGGCCGCTACAACGTGCTGGTCGGCGAGGACACCCCCGACGAGCACCGCGTGCTCGCCACGCGTGCCCGTGAGCTCCGCAAGATGGCGATCGTGACGGGTGACCGCGCGCGGGTCGTCGGCGACGCGAGCGGCGACGAGGGCACGCTCGCGCGCATCGTCGGCATCGAAGAGCGCACATCGCTCCTGCGGCGCAGCGCCGACGACACCGACAACGTGGAGCGGGTCATCGTCGCCAACGCCGACCAGATGCTCGTCGTGGTCGCCGCGGCCGACCCCGAGCCCCGCGCCCGGCTCGTCGACCGCTATCTCATCGCGGCGCTCGATGCCGGCATCCGTCCACTGCTCGTCGTGACGAAGACCGACCTCGCCGACCCGACCGTGTTCCTCGACCATTTCGAGGGCCTCGATCTCGAGGTCTTCACGAGCGCGCAGGAGGAGATGCCCCTCGATCGCATCGGCGCCGCGCTTGTCGGGCACTCGACGGTCTTCGTAGGGCACTCCGGCGTGGGCAAGTCGACCCTCGTGAACGCCCTCGTGCCGAGCGCCCTGCGCGCGACGGGGCATGTCAACCTCGTCACGGGGCGCGGACGGCACACGTCATCCTCGACCGTCTCCTACCGCTACGCGGGCGCGCACGGCGCCGGATGGGTGATCGACACCCCCGGTGTGCGGTCGTTCGGCCTCGGCCACATCGACCCCGCGAACATCCTGGCGGCCTTCACCGACCTCGCCGAAGTGGCGGAGGAGTGCCCGCGCGGCTGCACCCACCTCCCCGACGCGCCGGACTGCGCGATCATCGAGGCCGTCGAGGAGGGGAAGCTCGGCGAACGGGGCGCGGCCCGCCTGGATTCGCTCCAGCGGCTCCTCCTCACATTCGAGTCTCGCGACACACGGTCGTAGGCTGGTGGGGTGACAACGACGCAACTCGAGCCCGGCTCCCCCGCACCCGATTTCACCCTCCTCGACCAGGATGAGCGCGAGGTGTCGCTGCACGATCTTCGCGGCCGGCGCGTCATCGTGTACTTCTACCCCGAGGCGATGACGCCGGGCTGCACCACCGAGGCGTGCGACTTCCGCGACAGCCTCTCGTCGCTCCAGGGCGCCGGCTACACCGTGCTCGGCATCTCGCGCGACCTGCCCGAGAAGCTGCGCACGTTCCGCGAGAACGACGGTCTTACGTTCGACCTGCTGAGCGATCCCGACCGGGCGGCGCACGAGGCGTACGGCGTGTGGGGCGAGAAGCAGAATTACGGGCGCACCGTGCTGGGTGTCATCCGCTCCACGTTCGTGATCGACGAAGACGGGGTGATCGAGCACGCCCTGTACAACGTGAAGGCCACCGGACACGTCGAGCGCATCCGCCGCCTGGTCGGACTGCCCGTCTAGGAAGCGTCGGGTCGACCTTCCTCGGCCGCCGCGCGCCGCGCTGCGGCGATCAGGAACGCGAGGGCGGCGACGGCGGGCGCGGCGAGCGCGGCGGCGAGCAGCGGATGCGCGTAGGCGCCGGTGACAGCGCCCAGCGCGACCGCGAGAATCAGCACCTGCGTCACGATCGCGCCCGAACGACCCCACGACCGGCGGCGGGCGACGGCGATCGCGAACGCGACCACCGCGGCCGCACCGACGAGCGTCAGCACGAGAAGCGCGAGGGCGCTGGGGGCTGAGTCGACATCGCCCGAGACCAGCGCGACGAGCTGCCAGCCGGCGAGCGCGAGCAGGCCGAGCCCCTCCAGGGCGATGATGATCGCGGCGACGACGGACGGCGCATTGGTTCGCATGCTCGACTGTGCTCCTTCACGGCATCCCCGCTTGTCGGAAAGCTCCAGGCCTCCGGGCGAATGCTCAGCAAATCGCACAGAAAGGCGCAGGTCATCCCTTGATTGAACACTGGCGCTGTGGGACGATGGTCCAAGCCATGTGCTCCCACAGCGGCGTGGGGCGAGCAATCGCTCGCATCACTCACAGGGTATCCGACCCGACAGGATTCTGAGCAGTCGCTCATTCCCCCTCGCAACACAAGGAGCATCACCATGGACTGGCGCGACAAAGCGGCCTGCCTCACCGTCGATCCCGAGCTGTTCTTCCCGGTCGGCAACACGGGCCCCGCGGTCGACCAGATCGAGAAGGCGAAAGCCGTCTGTGCCCGTTGCACAGTCACCGAGATCTGCCTGCAGTACGCCCTCGAGTCCGGTCAGGACTCCGGCGGGTGGGGTGGGCTCAGCGAGGACGAGCGTCGCGCCCTCAAGCGCCGTGCCGCCCGCGCACGCCGCGCATCGTAGCGCCCGCGTAGCGGACCCCGACCGCGGACGCGCGGGCCCCTGGCCGATGCGGGCCGCCAATCGGCGCGCCACCGAGCCGATCGCTACTTCGGTGTGCGCTCGATCCAGCGCAGCGGGATCTCGATCGTGACCTCGGTTCCGCTGCCGACGATCGTGTGCCAGTCGATCGTGCCCCCGAGTTCGCCCTGGATCAGGGTGCGCACGATCTGGGTGCCCAGACCCCGGCCGACCTGGCCCTCGGCAAGGCCGATGCCGGTGTCGCGCACGCTCACCTCGAGGGTGTCCTCCGAGCGCTCGGCCGCGATCTCGACCTGACCCTCGCGCCCGGCGAGGCCGTGCTCGACGGCGTTGGTCACGAGCTCGGTGAGGGCGAGAGCGAGCGGTGTCGCGTACTCGCTCGGCAGCACGCCGAATGCGCCCGTCGAATGGGTCTGCGCGCGGGTGTTCGGTGCCGCGGCGACCTCGGCGACGAGCCGCAGCACCCGGTCGAAGACTTCGTCGAAGTCCACCGTCTGAGCCAGTCCCTCCGAGAGCGTGTCGTGCACGACGGCGATGGCCGCGACGCGGCGCATGGCTTGCGTGAGGGCGTCGCGTGCCTCTTCGGAGTGCGTGCGGCGCGCCTGGATGCGCAGCAGCGAGGCCACGGTCTGCAGGTTGTTCTTGACACGATGGTGGATCTCGCGGATCGTCGCATCCTTGGTGATGAGCTCTTGCTCCTGGTGCCGCAGCTCGGTGACATCGCGACAGAGCACGATGGCGCCGATCCGATTGCCATGGTCGCGCAGGGGGATCGTCCGGAGCGAGACGGTGACCCCGCGCGCCTCGATGTCGGTGCGCCACGGCGCGCGACCCGTCACGACGACGGGGAGCGACTCGTCGATCTCGCGGCTTGCCGGCAGGATGCCGCTCGTCACCTCGAGCAGCGACTCTCCCTCGAGCTCGTCCTCGAACCCCATCCGATTGAAGGCCGACAGCGCGTTGGGGCTCGCGAACGTCGTGATGCCCTCCACGTCGAGCCGGATGAGGCCGTCGGATGCGCGGGGGGCTCCCCGGCGCGGCGCCGTGGGGGCGGAGAGGTCGGGGAAATCGGCCGAGGCCACCATCCCGAACAGGTCGTCGGCGCAGTCGTTGAAGGTGATCTGCTGCCGCGACGGGGTGCGTGTCTCGCCCAGGTTGGTGTGCCGGGTGAGCACGCCGATCACGAGGGGACCGGCGGCCTCGTCTCGGGTGTGGCTGCGCACGATCGGCACCGCGCGAACACG
The DNA here is from genome assembly GCF_035554235.1 of Microbacterium sp. Lineage (GTDB taxonomy): Bacteria > Actinomycetota > Actinomycetes > Actinomycetales > Microbacteriaceae > Microbacterium. The sequence goes on from NZ_DATMIO010000143.1 coordinate 16,594, forward strand.
CGTCGGGGTCTCCTCGAACCAATCCGGCGAGGCGGAGTCCACGATCCTGGCGCCGTGGAACGCGTCATGCACCTGCGTGCGCCATTGCGGTCGCACGCGATCACCGACGATGTCACGGTAGAAGAGCGTCGCCGCTCCGCCCGGGCGCGTGTGCGCGACGGCGACGAAGGAGTCGTCGGCCGTCGGCACCCAGATCACGATGTCGGCGAACGCCAGATCGGCGAGAAGCTGGCCGTCGCCGGCGAGCCGATGCAGCCATTCGACATCGGATTCGCTGGAGCGCCCCTGCGCATAGACCAGATCGCTGAGGGTCGACACCGTCTCAGCTTAGGCGGTGCGCAGCGCCTCTTCGGAGTGCGGCTCACGGCGTCGACGCCTCGCGACGCGCGCGCCGGATGGCGCCGCCGCCGGGCCGACGAGCTCCCCCGCGAGCCGCCGCACCGCCAGGGTGAGGGGCGAACGCGGGGCGGCGTCGGCGATCGGTCGGGCCGACAGCATCGCGGCGTCGGCCGCGCGGGCGTCGAGGGGCAGGAACGTCACGTCGGTGATTCCGGCGAACCGCTCGAGCGTGCGACGCACCTGCCCGCGCGCGTCGATGCCGAGTGCGCCGGGGCGCAGCCGGTTCGCGACCACCGCCACCGGGGTCACGCCGACCGTGGCCCGCAGCTCGCCGTAGCCGCGCAGGAACCGCGACACGCCCAGCGGGTCGGCGGAGGCGACCGCGACGACGAGGTCGGCACTGCCCAGCACGGCAAGGGTGGCCGCGTTGCGGCGCGGGCCGTCGAGGTCGCTGACGATCTCCTCGTCGCGCTCCAGCGCCGAGGCGACATCGACGACCACGTAGTCGGCCCACTCCCGACACACCGCGAGCGCGGCCCTCACGCGCCGGTCGCTGAGCTCGGGCCAGCGGCTCGGGCGGTTGAGGCCGGTGAGCACGTCGACCCGCCCCTCGGCGTGCGGCAGGGGTGCACTGATGCGGGTCAGCTCGCGTGCGTCCAGCCCGCCGAGCTCCGCCTGCCGGCACGCGGCTGCGAAGCCCGGGCCCTCGTCGGCGAGCCCGAGCGCGAGCGCGAGCGAGGGCGCGTGCGTGTCGGCGTCGACGAGGCCGACGTGGCGTCCGCCGCGGGCGAGTTCGACCGCGAGCTCCACGGCGACCGTCGATCGCCCGGGCGCGCCATGCGGTCCCCAGACGGCGATCACGCGGGCGGGACGAGGCGCCCCGGCGGTGGGCGGGGTGGGAACGGATGCCGCTGCCAGCGCCCGCGCGACGCGCCAGGCCTCGGCATCCGGCGGCAGCGACTCACCCAGCCCGAACGACCGCGCGAGGTGCTCGGCGGCGGGCCCGTCCACGAGAGGCAGGATGCGGACACCCAGGCGGTCGCACGCCGCCACGACCGCGGGCGTGACGGTGTCCCGCGAGGCCTCCAGCACCACGGCGTCGGCCTCGGCGAGGGCAGCCCAGATGCGGGTGGCGTCCGATCCCAGCGCCGCGTCCGCCGCAGCCTCGACGAGGTCGGCAGGCGACACCGCCGCGAAGACCTCGAGCCCTTCGGCCTCGAGGTCTTCGCGCATCGACTCGGCACGGGAGTGCGCGAGGACGATGCGCGTGCGGTGATCCGGTGAACCCCAGCTCACGACGCACCCACCCCGCCCGTGGGGATCACCGACAGCGCCGACTCCGCGGCCACCTCGGCGAGCGCGTCGGCGACGTCGGCGCGCGGGATGACGAGCTCGAGCATCGCCGAGCCGCCTCCGATCATGGTCTCGTCGCGGGTCACCGCGGCGACCGTGGCGTCGGCGATGAGGATGCGCGGCGTGTCATACGTGCCGCGGTCAACGAGCGGCGCGGTCCACAGCTCGACGGTCGATCCCGCCTCGATCGCCTGGGGCACATCGACCGCGCTCTGGATCACGATCGTCGTCGATTGCGTCGACGCCGCGTCGTCGACCGCGCTCGAGTGCACGAGCTCGCCTTCTCGGATCGTGCGCGCCGCGATGAGCCCTTCGCCGAGGCTGTCGGGGGTGAGGTAGGACTCCCCGACCTGGCCGAGCGCGACATCCACCACCCGCAGCTCCGCGGCCGTCACCGTCTCGCCCACGACGATCGTGCGATCGGCCGCGTACACCGGCACCGTCTGGCGAGCGGCGGCGACGACGAACCACACGCCGGCGATCGAGGCGACGATGAGAAGGATGCCGATGAAGAACCGGGCGTCGCCCCGGAACGCGCGGCGCCGGACCGGATGCGAAGTCGTCATGCCGCCAATGGTCGCAAAGCTCGAAGAAGGGCGCCGGAGGTTATCCACAGCCTGCCGCGCCCACCGGCCTGCGACGCGGACCGCGACGATAATGGGAGCATGCCCGAAGACCCGACCTCCGGCGTGCGCTACCTGGCGCCCGCGCAAGTCGCCGAGCTGCTCAGCATCTCGGTCGACGAGGTCGTCGCGCTCGTGCTCGAGGCCCGGCTGCGCGGCGCCCGTCTCGGCGCCCCTGCCCGCTGGCGGGTCGAGGAGGCGAGCGTGGGTGAGTACCTCGACGCCCAGGTCGAGGAGTCGCGCCGCATGGCGCTGTGGAACCAGTCGAACACCGCGAGTTTTCCGGAGATCTGGGGCTCGCGCACCGCTCGCGGCGACTGACCCGAGCATCGCCGGGCGGCATCGCGCTCTGGGTGCCGGCACGCGCTACGCGAGGCTCAGGGCGCTCCCGTCCTCCACCCGCACCCAGGCGATCCCCGCGAAGGGGACGAGGCGGTACCCCGTCACGTCCCCGCCCCGGCGGGGCGCGCCCGGTTCGTGCAGCGCGAGGTCGAGGTGGTCTGCCCCCGCCCGGTCGATCGTGCCCGTGAACACTCGACCGGACGCGAGGCCCAGCGAGACGGGCAGACGGCGGCGCGCGACATCCCGCATCACGAACCCGAGGGTCATGCGGTCGGAGAGTCCCGCGATCCGCTCGGACGGGCGCGCGGTGCGGAGCACATCGGCGTGGGGAAGCGCGATCGCGCGGATCGAGGCGAACGGTACGATGATCAGCCCGCCGCGCGTCCCGGACCCGGGACCGGCGCCGACCCAATCGGCACCGAGGGCGCGGAGGGCAGCGGAAAGCGTCGTGCCGTCGGCCAGCTCGAACGACGGCGGGGGACCGCCATCGCTGGCCTCCCTGCCCACGAGCGTCGCCAGCCGCGATCTCAGCTCGACGCGGGAGATGCGCAGGCGCTCGGCTTCGGTGTCCAGCGCGGCGCGTTCGGCCTCCCACTCGGAGGCGAGCTGGTCCTCGAGGTCCTCGAAGAAGAGATCCCATCGCACGCAGGAAGATTAGGGCAGATCGTCGCGGCACCGCCAGGAGTTATCCACAGCGGGGTATTCGATTCCTGGGAATGCCCTGTGATGTGCTGTACTTTCGGAAACAACATTCCGTCTTGTCGAGATTGGTACCGATGGCAACGCAGCCTGGGGGCTCTGCAGCCCGAACTCTCCGCTCCGGCGATCCCGCAGCGCTCCACGAGTTCTTCGCGCACCAGCACACGCCGTCCGTGGCCCTGCCCGATCCTGAGCCGCTCCTCACCAACCTGACACGCGGTGTGCTCGAGGTGCTGGCGGGGGTGCGCGAGGTCGATCAGCTCGCCCGCTGGCTCACCGAAGACGCGTACCGCAAGCTCGTCACCCGCGCGAACCTCGCCACGCGAGCACGCAGCGCGCGCGGCGTGCCCGCGTCGCGCCCGAAGCACGCGATCCTCTCGGTGCGCCACACCTCCCCTGCCGACGGCGTGGTCGAGGCCGTGGTCATCGTGGCGGGGCAGGCACGCACCCGTGCCGTCGCCATCCGCCTCGAGGGAATGGACAGGCGCTGGCGCGCGACCTCCCTCGCACTCCTCTAGACCACCGAACCCGGGCCGGTCTCAACGACGCGACCGGCCCCGTTCATCCCTCCGAGTCGATGAGCTCCAGCAGCTTCTTCAGCGCGTCCCTGACCTCCGCGTGGTCGTGCTGGCCCGCGCGGCTTTCGCCCGCGATCACCCCCGACCGGTGCACCTTGCGGAAATCCCCGAACGGAAAGCTGTAGGCCTGCTTGGTCCGGCCGTTCTCGGACTTGTCGATGCCGAGGTGCCAGTGCGAGTACTCCGTCCAGCCCTCACGCTCGATGAAGGCGTTCTCTTCGTCCGCCGTAGGCGCCGCCTCTGACCAGTCGTCTCGCTCGTCGCGGACGAGCTTGCCCTCGCGGACGAGAGCGCGGGCGTGGCGGAGAGCGGGCTCATTCAGTTCGATCGCCATGCGCCAGAAACTACGCCGCGCGCCTGCGCGCGCACAGGGGGTTGCACGGGCGCCGTCGGCGGGCTACGGCCTCACTGCCGGTAGCCCGAGAGGAAGTTGCCCAGCCGCTCGATCGCGTCGGTGAGCACCCGGGCCTCGGGCAGGGTGACGATGCGCAGGTGGTCGGGAGTCGGCCAGTTGAACCCGGTGCCCTGCACGAGCAGTACGTGCTCGCTCACCAGAAGGTCGTAGACGAGCTTGGCATCGTCGCGGATCTCGTGGACGTTCGGATCGAGGCGCGGGAACGCGTAGAGGGCGCCTTGGGCGCGGTGGCACGAGACGCCCGGGATCGCCTCGAGGCCCGCCCAGGCGGCATCCCGCTGCTCGTGGAGCCGCCCTTCCGGGGCGATCAGGGCGTCGATCGACTGCGCGCCGCTCAGCGCCGCCTGCACCGCGTGCTGCGCGGGCACGTTCGGGCACAGCCGCGTCGACGCGAGCAGATTGATGCCCTCGAGGAAGCCCTGGGCGTGCCCCTTCGGGCCGGTGATCGCCAGCCAGCCCGAGCGATAGCCCGCGACGCGGTACGTCTTGGAGAGGCCGTTGAACGTGAGGCACAGCAGGTCGGGGGCGACCGTCGCCATCGGGATGTGCACGGCGTCGTCGAAGAGGATGCGGTCATAAATCTCGTCTGCGAGCAGCAGCAGCGAGTTATCGCGCGCGATCTCGGCGATCCCCTCGAGCACGGCCCGGGAGTACACGGCCCCCGTGGGGTTGTTCGGGTTGATGATCACGATGGCCTTGGTCTTCGGCGTCACCTTCGACCGGATGTCCTCGAGATCGGGCTGCCAGCCGTCGTCCTCGTCGCACAGGTAGTGCACGGGCGTGCCTCCTGCGAGGCTCGTCATCGCGGTCCACAGCGGGTAGTCGGGCGCGGGGATCAGCACCTCGTCGCCCTCATCGAGGAGTGCCTGCATCGTCATCGTGATCAGCTCGGAGACGCCGTTGCCGAGGAAGACGTCGTCGGGATCGACACGGGGGAACCCGGGCGTCTCCTCGTAGCGGTACACGACGGCCTGGCGGGCGGGCAGGATGCCGCGGCTGTCGGAGTAGCCGTGCGCGTGAGGAACCGACGCGATCATGTCCCGAACGATCTGGAACGGGGCCTCGAACCCGAAGATCGCCGGGTTGCCCGTGTTGAGCTTGAGCACCGAGTGCCCCTCGGACTCCAGCCGGGCGGCCTCGACGAGGGCGTTCCCGCGGATCTCGTACAGGACGTTCTTCAGCTTCGACGATTGGTCGAGCGGGCGGAGGGGACTCATCGGATCAGGATATCCCCGGCCCGATGCGGCCAATCGCCCGGACGTGGCCCGTTGCGTCAGCCGAGCACCAGGAACAGCGCCGCGCAGGCCGCTCCCACGCCCAGCGTGGCGTAGACCACGCGGATGTTGATCACCGGTGAGGGGACCCGCGCGTCGCGCACCGATCCGGGCGGCAGATTGTCCAGGCGCCGTCGGATGACCTGGGCGACGACCGTCGCGGCGGTGCGCTCCGCGTCGGCGTCGATGCGCAGCCGGTCCACCCCGACGACGGGCGTCACGAAGCTCCCGTAGGCATCGGTGCGCCGCACCGCGGCGGCCAGGAACGGCCCGGCCCCCGGCACCGCGGCCGGAATGTGCTGATGCCGGTCGCGGGTGCGGATCGTCAGCCGCTTGCCGCCGGAGACGGCCTCGATCGCCCCCAGCGGGATGACTTGCGTGAACCACGTGTTGCGGGCGGTCACGGCGGCGTCCGACACCGTGAGCATCGGGTATCCCCATACGATCCACGCCAGCCAGCCGCCCAGCCCGATCACGGGGAGGAACAGCGGGATGTCGCGCTGCTGCGGAAACAGCACGACGAGCACGAGATCGGCGACCGCGAGCGAGGGAGCGACGAGGAGCACGGTCCTCGCCGCCGGCGGCTGGTACCGGAAATCCTCGCTCGCCATGCCTCACGGTAGGCGCGGCCGGAGGATCCGGTCAACGCCCCCGTCAACGCGCCCGCGAGCTACTTGCGCTTGCCGGAGGCTCGGCGCTGGGCGCGGTTCTGCGGCGCGGGCTGCGCTGGGGCCGCGTCGGACGCTTCGGGCGCCTCTGTCCGCTGGCCGAACGCCCCGCGGACGACCGCGGGCGGCTCGGCCGGCACCGGCTGCCCGGGGGCGCCCTGCGCGGCCGTCGTAGCGGCTTGGCGCAGTCGCGCGGTCGCCGCCTGCTGCACCTGGCCGCGGTCGTTGCGGACCTCGACCTCACCGGCGTCGTTGGGCGCGGAGTACTGGAGTCCTTGCCCGTCGACCGGTGCGGCGGCGAGGCCCTTGGCCTCGACCTGAGCGGCCTGGTCACCCTCGCCGGCGCGGCGCACCTCGACCTCGAGGTTGTAGAGGTAGCCGACCGACTCCTCCTTGATCTGGCTCATCATGGCCTGGAACATCTGGTACCCCTCGCGCTGGTACTCGATGAGCGGGTCACGCTGGGCCATGGCACGAAGGCCGATGCCGTCCTTGAGGTAGTCCATCTCGTAGAGGTGGTCGCGCCAGCGGCGGTCGAGCACCTGCATGACGACGCGCCGCTCGAGCTCCCGGGTCGCGGCGGCGCCCAGCGTCTCTTCGCGGCGCTGGTAGGCGATCGTGGCGTCGGAGAGGATCTCGCGACCCAGCCCTTCGGCCGAGATGCCGCCCTTCCTGCCGCCCGCCTCGGCGACGACCTCGTCGATCGTCACACCGACGGGGTAGAGGGTCTTCAGCTCGGTCCAGAGGGCGTCGAAGTCCCAGCTCTCGTTGTGGCCCGTGCCGGTGTGGTCCTTGATGACTGCGGTGATGGCGTCCTCGATGAAGTGCGTCACCCGGTCGGCGATGTCGTCGCCCTCGAGGATGTGGCGCCGGTCGGAGTAGATCGCCTCGCGTTGCCGGTTGAGGACGTCGTCATACTTGAGCACGTTCTTGCGGATCTCGGCGTTGCGTGCCTCGACTTGCGATTGCGCGCTCTTGATCGCGCGCGAAACCATCGTCGATTCGATCGCGACGTCGTCGGGGAAGTTCGTGCGCGCGAGGATCGCCTCGGCCGCTCCCGACTGGAACAGGCGCATCAGGTCATCAGTGAGCGACAGGTAGAAGCGGCTCTCGCCCGGGTCGCCCTGACGGCCGGAGCGTCCGCGCAGCTGGTTGTCGATGCGGCGGGACTCGTGGCGCTCGGTGCCGAGCACATACAGGCCGCCGGCCGCGACGACCTTCGCCGCCTCGGTCGCGACGATGTCGCGCATCCCCTCGTAGACGGACTCCCACTCGGCGTCGTATTCGTCGGGCGTCTCGACGGGGTCGAGACCCTTGGCCTTCATCTCCTGCACCGCGAGGAACTCGGCGTTTCCGCCGAGCATGATGTCGGTACCGCGGCCGGCCATGTTGGTCGCGACGGTCACGGCTCCGAGACGGCCCGCGCGGGCCACGATCTCGGCCTCCCGCGCGTGGTTCTTGGCGTTCAGGACCTCGTGCTTGATGCCCTTCTTCGACAGCAGGCGCGAAAGGTGCTCGCTCTTTTCGACGCTGACCGTGCCGACGAGCACGGGCTGGCCGTTCGCGTGCCGTGTCGCGATGTCTTCCACGACCTGCGTGAACTTGGCGGCCTCGTTCTTGTAGACGAGGTCGGCCTGATCCTTGCGGATCATCGGCTTGTTCGTGGGGATCGGCACGACGCCCAGCTCGTAGGTCGACATGAACTCGGCCGCCTCCGTCTCGGCCGTGCCGGTCATGCCAGACAGCTTTTCATAGAGGCGGAAGTAGTTCTGCAGAGTCACCGTGGCGAGGGTCTGGTTCTCGGCCTTGACCGGAACGGCCTCCTTCGCCTCGATCGCCTGGTGGATGCCTTCGTTGTAGCGGCGTCCGACCAGGATGCGGCCGGTGTGCTCGTCGACGATCATGACCTCGTCGTTCATCACGACGTAGTCGGTGTCGCGCTTGAACAGCGCGAGGGCCTTGATGGAGTTGTTCAGGAACGAGATGAGCGGGGTGTTCGCGGACTCGTAGAGGTTGTCGATGCCGAGGTAGTCCTCGACCTTCTCGATGCCGGGCTCGAGCACGCCGATGGTGCGCTTCTTCTCGTCGACCTCGTAGTCCACGCCGGGCTCGAGCGTCTTGGCGATGCGGGCGAACTCGACGAACCAGCGGTTGGCCTCGCCCGATGAGGGGCCCGAGATGATGAGCGGCGTGCGCGCCTCGTCGATGAGGATGGAGTCGACCTCGTCGACGATCGCGAAGAAGTGGCCGCGCTGCACGAGGTCTTCCTTGCGCCACGCCATGTTGTCGCGGAGGTAGTCGAACCCGAACTCGTTGTTCGTGCCATACGTGATGTCGCACGCGTACTGCTGCCGGCGCACCTCGGGGGTCTGACCCGCGACGATGACGCCGGTCGTCATGCCGAGCGTGCGGAACACGCGGCCCATCAGCTCGGACTGGTAGGTGGCGAGGAAGTCGTTGACCGTGACGACGTGCACGCCCTTGCCGGCGATAGCGTTCAGGTACACCGGGAAGACGGCGGTCAGGGTCTTGCCCTCACCGGTCTTCATCTCCGCGATGTTCCCGAGGTGGAGTGCGGCACCGCCCATCACCTGCACATCGTAGGGACGCTGATCGAGGGTGCGCTTCGCGGCCTCGCGGACCGCCGCGAACGCCTCGGGCATCAGCTTGTCGAGGGTCTCCCCCGCTTCGTGGCGGGCACGAAGCTCCGCCGTCTCGCCGCGGAGTTCTTCGTCCGTCAGCTGTGCGTAGTCCTCTTCGAGGGCGTTGACGGCCTTGACGACCTGCTGCAGCCGCTTGAGGATTCGTCCCTCGCCGGCGCGGAGCAGTTTCTCCAGGGGATTGGCCACGTGTGGATCTCCATCTATCGGTGCGGCGCACGGGGCACCGGTGCCGCCGGCTGACGCCGGGCATACCTGCCTATGTTATCCGTCCGTGACCTTGGAGTGGGCTGTGACGTCACCCGAGCCGGGCTCACGTTGCCGAGTATGTATATACTCGGCACTTAGATACTCAGCATCCTATTTATGGGATGCGCAGGATGGGAGACCGCGATGTCCGTGCGACAGAGCCTGCTGGCGATTCTCGATCAGGGCCCCTGCTACGGCTATCAGCTGCGGGCCGAATTCGACCGCCGCACCGGGTCGACCTGGCCGCTCAATGTGGGTCAGATCTACAACACCCTCGAACGGCTCGAGCGCGACGGACTCATCGAGAAGGGCGAGACCGACGAACGGGGGCACGTGTACTACGAGACCACGGATGCCGGTTCGGCCGAGGTCGCCGCTTGGCTCGACACCCCCGTCGACCGCGGCCAGGGCACCCGAGATGAGCTCGCGATCAAGCTCGCGGTCGCCGCGACGCTGCCGGGCGTCGATGTCGCAGCGGTGATCCAGGCGCAGCGGAGGTCGTCGCTTGCGCAGCTGCAGTCGCTCAACCGCGCGAAGTACTCGGGGGCCGACGGCCCCGAAGAGCTCGCGTGGTCGCTCGTGGTCGACTCGATGATCTTCCAGGCAGAGGCCGAGGTGCGGTGGCTCGATCACACCGAGCAGCGCCTCGCACTGCATCCCCAGCACGCCATGGCCCTCGAGCTCTCGACCGAGCGGCCCAAGCGCGGGCGGCCGGCGAAAGACTCGGGCGTTGAGCGGGCGAAGCGAGACGAAACGCAGGCCGCGCGATGACCGACCCGGTCCTGCGCCTCATCGGTGTCACAACACCATGCCTCCGACATCGCGCCGCCGCGGGGCATCCTGTCGCCTCACAGGACGGACGCACTACCCTGAAGCGTGACTTCCACTGATGCTCCCGTCGAAGCCGAGGCTCCCGCGGAGCCCCCCGCGATGACCTTCTCCGACCTCGGATTGGGCGAATCGGTGCTCAAGGCGCTCCGCGACGTCGGGTACGAAACGCCCTCTGCCATCCAGGCAGCGACCATCCCGACCCTGCTCGCGGGCCGCGATGTCGTGGGTCTCGCGCAGACGGGCACCGGCAAGACG
>NZ_DATMIO010000144.1:0-22854 GCF_035554235.1 Microbacterium sp.
CGTCGACGTCGGCGCGCGGGATGATCCCGTGGAAGACCACCTTCGACTCGAGGCCGAGCTCCCGCACGAGCTCCTCGCACGCCTCTCGGTCGTTGCCGTCGCCGACCACGTCGAGCACGACGTCGAGGTCCGGCACCGACCCCAGCGCGCGAAGGGCGTCGCGGAGTCCCTTCGTGCGGATGATGCGACCCACGAAGAGCAGACGCACCGGCCCCGTGCGACCGGAACGGTCGACGGGCGGGTGAATCTCGTGCACGGCGGTCTCGCTCATGAGCTCGAACCGCTTGAGCGTGAGGCCGGCGAGGAAATCCTGCACGTACGGCGCGACACCGACCACGCAGTCCGCCGACTCGTACGTGCGCCGCAGCAGCGGGTCGCGGCGGATGCGCCAGCCGTCGAGGGAGCGCATCCTCTGGTACCACGGGGTCGCGCCCTCCTCCGCGACGAACGCCGCCGGCGACTCCAGGCTTCCCCCCACCGGACCGATGACGAAGGGGATGCCGAGGGCAGCGGCGGGCGACGCGTACCGCATCGCCACGGGAACGCTCTGGTGTGCCACGTCGAAGCGCTCGCCGGCTGCCAGGCGACCTTTGATCCAGCGCCGCGCCCGGAGGTAGAACGGAACGTACCCGGGCTGCAGGAGGCTGTTGAGGCGCTCGAACCGGCCCACGAGGGGCGGCTCGGGCCACTCGATCACGCGAGCGCCCTCGAGCTGCTGGGACGGCGGTGTGTGGCCGGCCTTGTACGTGGTCAGCAGGGTGAGATCGAATCTCCGCGCGGCGAGTTGTGCCCACTGGAATGCGACCCAGGACTCCCCGGTGTCCTCGCCGTCGCACGCCGGCGCCACCATCAGAACCTTCCGCATGGGATCCCCTCTCCCCTCAGCCGACGCGGTCTAACGCGGGAGCAGCGAGTCGCTGGCGCCGAGCGCCGCCGGTCGCCGGGACGGCCGCAGCAGGGCGCGCATCGTCGACCACGACTTGTCATGTCCCAGCACGGCGCGCCGCAGCTCTACGAGCACCGTCATCCCGAAGTAGATCGACGCGCGGAACGTGCCGGCGCGGCGTCGGTAGAGGCGCACGCGGTTCAGGATCTTCATGGTGTGGGTCGTCGCGCTTTCGCCCGATCCGCCCCCGACGTGCATCGCTCCCGCGGCCGGCGTGTAGACGGTGGGCAGGCCGGCATCCTTCGCACGGAGGCTGAAGTCGGTCTCTTCCGAATAGAGGAAGTACGACTCGTCCATGCCACCGAGCGAGGCGTACAGCTCACCGTCGACCAGGAGGATCGCACCGACCGCCCACTCCACCTCGTGCTCGGTGTCATACTCGCGCGCGTCCTCGATGCGCTCGGTGAAGGCCGGGAGGCCGGTGAAGCTCAGGCCGCCCACACGACCCATCGTCGGCCCTCGCCGCAACGTCGGAGAGAGGCTGCCGTCCTCCTCGCGGACCCGCGGTGCCACGACGGCGGCGCCGGTGCGGCGGAGCACTTCGAGCATGGTCGGCACGGCACCAGGATCGAGCGTCGAGTCCGGGTTCAGGATGAGCACGGTCGAGTGCGCGGGTGACTCTCGCACCGCGCGGTTCATGCCGCCCGCATACCCGACGTTGGTGGAACGCACGACGAGGCAGTCAGACCGCGCGTCGAGCAGGGCGAGCGTCCCGTCGGACGAGCCGTTGTCGACGACCACCACGGAATACGACAGATCGCCCATCGATGCGGGAAGGCTGTCGAGCAGTTCGGCGATGTGCCTCTCGCTGTTGTAGGTCACGACGACAGCGGCGACATCGTTCGGCACGGAGTTCATCGTACGGCACCCCCGTTCGCGTGCAGAGAATGGCCTCGCGCGGAGAGCGCGGCGCTCTCGCCGGAGCGCGAGGCGCTCGCCCGGCGGCTCAACGGAGCCTCTTGACGACGCTCGCGAGCACGTTGCGCGCGTCGCCGAGGCCGATGGTGTGATCCATGATCCGCCGCACCGACTCGACGGTGTCGCCCGCCGTGACGCTGTACCGCGCCTGCAGCCACGATTCGGACCGCGCCGGAAACCTGTCGCTCGAATACACCGTCGTGTAGCCGCGCTTCTTCAGGTTGCCGAGCAGTGGTCGGTCGTAGCGTCCCAGCGGAAAGGCCGCGGTGTCGATCTCGCCGTCGCTCGCCGCCGCGAGAGTGGTGCGCGCCTCGTCGAGTTCCCGCCGGACCTCGCCCGCGCTCATGCGGCGCCAGGGCACGTGAGCCCACCCGTGGCTGCCGATCCGCATGCCCGCGGCGCGCAGCGACCGGAGGTCGGCGGGATTCAGGCTCGCGGGGTCGTCCAGGCGACCGGCGAGCGCGAAGAACTCGGCATCCAACCCGCGCGTCCGAAGGGCCGGAAGTGCCACCTCGACGTCGGACCGATTGCCGTCGTCGAAGCTCAGTCGCACCCTCGGTCGTTCCCGCGCGGCGTCGAGGATGCCCAGGAAGACGTCCTCCGAAACCCAGTAGGCCGCCTCACCCGGTTCGCGCTCGTTGGTGCAGACACCGATCCCGTGGAAGCAGATATTGATGTTCACGAGGCGTCTCCTCCGCCATCCGTCGCGGCGATCCTGCGCGTGCTCTCGTCGCGGCCCCACTGCGCCGCGCGCGTGCGCGAGCGGCGGGCCTGCAGGGCTGCCCACACGGTGATCGCCAGGTAGGGCACCGCCGGGAAGACGAGCCGCGGGTGCGGCACAACGACGTCGCGGAGCCACGCCCAGCGATCGGCCCGCCGCACGTTCACCTCGATCTCGCCGGTTCCACCCGCGGCACGCATCTCGGCGTTTCCCCGCCGCACGCGGACGAGCCGGCGAACCAGGTCGCGCGTCGTGTAGGGCGCCTCGACCACGACGGCCACATCGCTCGCCTCGCCCTTCTCGGCGTCGGAGAACTGCGAGTCGAGGAAGAGGTCGTCGGCGACCACGTGGGGAAAGCGGCCGAAACGCGCGCGGCCGTCGGCCGAGACGGCGATCATGCCCCGACCGAAAAGGCCGTTCGTATATGCGGGCAGGCGCTCGTTGATCGCGTAGAACCCGCGCACCGGCCACGCGCGATCGCGCAGGTCGAGGCGTCGCGCGGGCACGGCGACGAGCGTTTCCGGGCCGAGGCGACGAAGCACGGCCTCGAGCCCGCCGGGAGGCACGATGATGTCGGCATCGAGGTAGATGCGGGGAAAGCCCTCGGCCGCATCGTCGCCCGCGTTGAGTGCGGCGGCCTTTCCCGGCTCCGGCCGATCGAGCACTGTGACCGCGTACCGGCGCGCGATCTCGACGGTCTTGTCGACGCACCCGTTGGCGCTCACGACGATGTGGACGGGCTCCGATGTCGTCTGCCCGAGGAGCGCGTCGAGGCACGCGCCGATGACGGCCTCCTCGTTGTGCGCCGCTATCACAACACTTGACATCTCGCCCCCACGAGTTTCCGCATGCGGTCATCCTGATCCGCATGATCTCCCCGATCACACGTTACCGGAGCAACCGCGGCCTCAGAACGGCGTGGTGATGAACGACGGACGCTCGCCCGCCGCATCCCGCAGGCTCAGCCGGCTGAACGCGCCGACGAGACCGAGCACGAGGAACAGAGTCCCCATGGTCATGGGAAAGGCGAAGGCGTCGAAGAAGGCCAGGCTGACGAAACCGGCCGCCACCGAGGCGACCAGGGAGACGGAAAGATCAGACGTGCGGGGGTCTTCGACCACCTGGTAGACGCGCATCAGCTGCGACATGGCGACGATCCCGATGGCGACGAGCGCCAACGCGCCGACGACGCCGATGGTGACCAGCATCCCTAGGTACTGATTGTCGAAGATGCGGTACTTGGGCAGGAACGTGCCGAGGCCGCGCCCGAACAGGGGATGCTCGGCGATGAACGCCCACGCGAAACTGAAGCTGTCGGTGCGCGACGCGATGCTCGGGTCTTCCTCGACACCGACGAAGAGGTTCGTGATCGACGTGATGAGCCGCGGCAGCGCAATCGACGCCACGGCGAAGCCGACGGCGACGATGGTGATCAGGATGCGGCGCTGCTTCGAGGTCCAGGCCACCATGCAGATCACCACGCCGAGCACGGCGCCGAGATAGGCCGACCGAGATGACGAGATCGCGATGACGCCGGCGATCGCGACGGCCGGGAACCACCGCAGCACGGGAGGGCGTTCCCGGTAGTGAAGACCAACGTGCAGCGCCAGCGGAAGCAGGATGCACAGCAGGGTGCCGTACTCGATCGGATGGATCGCCGTGCCCGCCGGTCGCACTAGTCCGTTGCGGTTATAGAGCGTCGCGTCGGCGATGGATGTCAGCCCTGGGATGGAGATGAGATCGACGATCGCCTGCCGGGTCGCGAACTGAGCGATCCCGAGGAGCGCCAGCAGCCCGCCGCAGAAGACGAACCGCCAGAGGACGGTGCCCAGCTTCCGCGAGCTCGTGATTCCGTCGTGGGAGAGCAGCATGATGCCCGCCCACGACGTGAGCGAGAGGATCGCGACATCGGCCGGGCTGATCTCGTCGGAGCTGATCGGCTGCGACATGGCGAGCACGTAGGACACGCCGACAGAGAAGGCGAATGCACCGAGCGCCCAGCGCAGGGGTCGCGCCGTCGGGGGCATGACGCGCCCGAACCCGACGAGGAGCAGCACGACCCATAGCCCGAAGCTCACGAGGCCCAGGAGCATGGAGATGGAACCGGCACTCCCGAGCGGCCCGACGACGAGGCGGGACGGAACGGCGAACAGCACGACGATGTACACCGTGAGGCACGCGGTGACGAAATCGCCCCGGGCGCCGTCGGGCGAGAGAGGCTCGACCCGCGCGACGCTGGAGTCGGTACTCGCCCACGCCACCGGCGTCACCCGGACGTCGAACGACGCGCGGGCGCCGCGGGCATGGGATCCGCGGGAAAGACCCTCCGCGCGATCTGCGGCGCCTCGGTCGTGGGGAAGTCATCCGAGAGGTCGAAATCGTTCCCACCCCGGCGACCACGGCCACGGCCACGGCGGACCGTGCGCGCCATGATGCCGTCGAGGACGTAGGCGGCGAGCACCGTCACCACGAGACCCGCCCCCGCGGCGAGGATGAGCAGACGGACCAGGTCTCCGTAGTCGGCCTCGGCCAGAGTATCCATCGTCAGTGGCTTGGAGTTCACGATCGCCTCGGCGGGCACGCCGATCTCGTCCTGGAGGCTCTGCAGACTGGTGGCGACGGAGCCGGCGACATAATCGAGGGTTGCGATCGTCCCCTTCGGTGACGAATCGGTGACGTCGATCGAGATGATAGGTCCCCGGGTGGACTCTTCCATTTCGACCGACACCTCGGCGTCCGGGTGCAGTTTCGCGATGCGCTCTTGGGCGGCATTGCTGGAGAACGACGCGACGACCACACGGGCGGGCAGGTCAAGTCCGCTGAGACTCAGCAAGGGGTTCTCGCCGGCCGGGGTCTCGACGTTCGGGTCGAGGGGCGGGAGCAGGAGCACGAGCCCCCGCGCGGTGTAGTTCGGGGGGCTGATGTTGATCACCCCATACCCGAGGGCGGCCGTCATCAGGAGGCCCACGAGCACGATGTACCAGCGACGCCCGAGCGCGCTCATCACACCCTTGAACGTCATGTTTCCCCCGAGCCTGTTGACGACGGTCCAGGCTATCAGCCGCCGCACCCGGATCGCTGGGAGGTTGGTGCGAGGGCGGGCATCACCCTCATGGAATGCTCAGCCCCTGCGAGTATTCTCTGGCGGGAGGACGCGCCCGCTCCTTCGCCCGCTCATGATCAGCTTCGAGACACCGTGACGCTGCGAGATTTCTTCAGTGCCCTCATCCGGAGGTGGCCGATTGTTCTCATCGGTGCACTCTGCACGACCGTCCTCTGCGTCGTCGCGACCCGGGACGACGGCACCTACTGGTCGCGCTCCGAGGTCGTCTTCATGGCGCCTTCGAGCACCCTGTTCCCCAACTCGTTGAAGACCCGCTCCGAAGACCTCATCATCACCGCGGGCATCGTGGGGAAGCTCGTCGTCGGGCCGGATCGTCCCCTGAAGTTCGCCTCGCCGCAGGTCGACCTCATCGGTATCCCGGGCGGCGGCAGCTATTGGCTCCGCTTGCCCGATTCTGGGGGCCAGTGGGCTCCCAACTTCGGCGACCAGTTGCTGCTGCTCGATGTCGTCGGCGACACCGTCGAGGAGGCCGAGGCCACTCGAGCCGAGGTCGTGGATCGAGTGAGAACCGAACTCTACGACCTGCAGCGAGAGTACAACGTGGATCCCGTCAACGACATCACGATCACCATCGCACCGGAATCCGTCGTCGTTCATCACTTGACGGGGAGCACGATCCGCACCCTCGGCATGACGGGTCTACTCGGTGTCGCGGCGACCGTGGCCCTCGTCCTCGGGGTAGAGCTGCGATCGCGACGGCGGTCGTTCGTGAGCTTCTGACGGCCCAGCACCCGGTACCCTGGCCTCATGGGTGGACCGGCCGTCGCGTTGCAGCCGATTCGCGCGGAGGATGCCGGTGCCGTCGGTGCTTTTCTGAACCAGCACCTGAACGCCGGCGTGACGGCCGAGGCGTGGTCCGACGTGATCCGCCCGCCGTGGAAGTCGGATGCCCCGAACCATGGCTTCCAGCTCGTCGGCGAGGAAGGCATCGTGGGCGTCTACGCTGCCGTGTACTCGACGCGCGGCGTGGAGGGAGCGCCGGTGGCCGTGTGCAACCTCGCCGCCTTCTGCGTGCTCGAATCTCACCGTTCTCAGAGCCTGCGGCTCATCCGCGCCCTGCTCGGGCAGAAGGGGTTCGACTTCACCGACCTCTCACCCAGCGGCAACGTGGTCGCCATGAACGAGCGGCTCGGGTTCACGAGGCTCGACACCGCGACGAAGCTGGCGGTGAACCTTCCCGGGTCGTCGGGCCGGCGGACCACGGTCACATCCGACCCGGCGGCCCTGGAGACCACACTGCGTGGGCAGGATGCGGCGATCTACCGCGACCATCGCGACGCCGCCGCCGCGAACCACCTGCTCATCGAACGGGGCGGCGTGTATGCGTACCTCGTGTTCCGCAAGGATCGCCGCAAGCGCGTACCTGTCTTCGCGACACCCCTCTATGCGGGCGGCGATCATGCGCTGCTGGAGGCCTCCTGGGCGGGCGTGGCGTCGCACCTGCTCCTCCACCACGGGATGCTGGCGACCCTCGCCGAACGACGGGTGCTCGGCTTCACGCCGAAGGCTCCCGGTCGGGAGCTCAGGAACCCGCGACCGAAGATGTTCCGGGGCAGCCGGCTTGACCCCGCGACGGTGGACTACCTGTACAGCGAGCTCGTCCTCGTCCGCTGGTAAGCCGGCGGCCGCGCGGCGGCGAACGCCGCCGCGCTACGCGGCCGCGAGCTTGGAGTCGACGAATTCGGTCAGGCTGCCCAGGGTCTCGAACAGCTCCGCCCCGAACTCGTCGTCGTCGATCGTGATGTCGAAGCGCTCTTCGATCGCGGCGACGAGCTGAACCACACCGAACGAATCCAGCTCGGGCAGCGCACCGAACAGCGCCGTGTCTGTCTGAAGGTCTTCGGGAGACTGCTGAAGCTCGAGGGTTTCGATGAGGACGGCGCGGACGGAATCGACGGTATCGGGCATTGCTGGCTCCTGGATCTCAGACGAGGACTTCGGCGGGGGCGGGGTGGCCGAGGAAGGCGGTCGGGCTGGCCGTGAGGCCGTAGGCGCCCGCCTGGAAGATCACGATGAGGTCATCGATGTCGGCCGGCGGCAGCTCGACGTCGTCCCCCAGCAGGTCGAGCGGCGTGCACAGGCATCCTACGACGGTCACGCTGTCCTCCGTGGCCTGGTCGGCGCGGTTGCCGACCACGACGGGATAGTTGCGGCGGATCGCCTGACCGAAGTTGCCCGATGCGGCGAGCTGATGGTGCATGCCGCCGTCGACGACCAGGTAGGTCTTGCCGCGCGACACCTTGCGATCGAGCACCCGGGTGACATAGACGCCGCACTCCCCTACGAGGTAGCGGCCGAGCTCGATGACGACGCTGGCATCAGTCGGGAACCGCTCGGCGATGGGCCCGTCGACGAGCTCGTGCAGACTGCCCGCGACGGCGTCGAGATCCAGGGGCCGGTCGCGATCGACATACGGGATGCCGAAGCCGCCGCCCAGGTTGATGTACCTGAGCTCGGTCGGCAGCGCTTCGGCAAGGGAGCTCACGAGGTCGACGGTGCGCTGCTGCGCCTCGGCGATGATCTCGGCGTTGAGATTCTGCGAGCCCGCGAACACGTGGAAGCCCAGCATGTTGACGCCGGATGCCGCGTACTCGCGCAGCACGTCGGGCACGACCTCGGCGTCGATGCCGAACTGCTGCGGGCCGCCGCCCATCCGCATGCCCGATCCCTTGACGGCGAAGTCCGGATTGACTCGGATCGCGACGTTCGGGGTGATGCCCAGCTGGTCACCTGCCGCGATCACCCGGCCGAGCTCGGTGGTCGATTCGACCTCGACGATGATCCCCGCGGCGACGGCTTGCCGGATCTCGGCGGGCGCCTTTCCGGGGCCGGCGAAGCTGACCCGGTCCGCCGGCATCGTCGTGTCGAGCGCCGTGAGCATCTCGAGCCCCGAGGCGACGTCGATCCGGTCGACGCGACGCGCAAGGTGCTGCACGACCGCCGGCATCGGATTGGCCTTCATCGCGAAGCTCAGCTCGATCCTCGAGGGAAGCGCCGACCGCAACCTGTCGACCCGTGCATCCAGAAGGCCCCGATCGTAGGCGAAGAACGGTGTCGATCCGACGCGTGCCGAGAGCCTGCTCAGCGGCATCCCTCCGACGCGGAGCTCGCCGTCGACGGTGCCGAAGTCGGCGATGTGCTCGTGGGGTTTCATGCGGATACCTCGGCCTTGATCAGGTTGCGGTCGAATTTGCCGTTGGGTGAGCGCGGAAGCTCGTCTCGGATGTCGATGGAGGACGGCACCATGTAGAGGGGGAGTCGCTGTCTCAGCGCGGCCGTGATGGCGGCCTCGTCGACCTCGGCCTCCGTGACCGTCACGCTCAGGACGATCCGCTGGCCGAGGGCGGCGTCGTCGACGCCGATCGCCACGACATCCCCGACGAGGCCGGTGCTGTAGGCCGCCTCCTCGATCTCGGTCGGGCTCACCCGATACCCGGAGGTCTTGATCATGTCGTCCTTGCGGCCGACGAAATAGAGGAAGCCCTCGTCGTCCGCGACCACGGTGTCACCCGACCACACGGCGAGCTCGGGCGCGCGCCACTCCTGCCCGGGGTGGTCGACCGGCCGGTATCGTTCGGCGGTCCGTGCCGGGTCGTTCCAGTATCCGAGGGCGACGAGCGCACCCCGGTGCACGAGCTCTCCCTCTTCCCCCGGCGCGCAGCGCGTGCCGTCCGGCCGGAGCACGAGGATCTCGGCGTTCGGGATCGCCTTGCCGATCGAGTCGGGGCGACGATCGACCTCCGCAGGGTCGAGGTACGTGGAGCGGAATGCCTCGGTGAGGCCGTACATCAGGTACGGCTTCGCCTCGGAGAAGACACCTCGAAGGCGGTCGAGGGTCTTGCGCGGCATCCGCCCGCCCGTGTTAGCCCAGTACCGGAGGCGTCCGGCGACGGCCTCGGGCCAGTCGAGCTCGGCCACCTGCAGCCACAGCGGAGGCACGCACGTCAGGCCCGTCACGCCATACTGATCGCACAGCTTGGGTACCTCGCGGGCGAGCAGATAGTTCATGAGCACGCAGTGCGCGCCGACGGAGAACGCCGTCGTGACCTGGCTGAGCCCGGCGTCGAAGCTCAGCGGGAGCACGCTGAGGATGACGTCGTCGCTCGTGTTCTCGAGGTACGTGCTGACGCTCTCGGCCCCCACAATGAGGTTTCTGTGGCTGAGCACGACGCCCTTGGGCTTGCCGGTGCTGCCTGATGTATAGAGGATGGCGGCGGGATCGATGTCGACCGCCGCGGGCTCCGGCAGGGCGTCCCCGGGGAGGTCGGTCGACGCCCACTCGTGCAGCCGAACGCCGGAGGCCTCGGTCTCGGTCTTGAGCAAGCCGACGACGATGACGTCGTCGATCTCGGTCTCGGGAAGCAGCGAGGCGAGCTGACCCAGCCGATCGGCCGAGGTGATGAGGACGCGCGCGCCGCTGTCGGCGAGGATGTGGCCGACCTGCACGGGCTTGAGCACGTGATTGATCGGCACGAACACACCGCCCGCCGCCGACGCCGCGAAGATCGAGACGACTGTCTCGAACCTCTTCTCGAGGTAGATCGCCACCCGATCGCCGCGTTCGAGGCCAAGCGTGCGCAGCTGCGCCGCCGCCGCACCGACGCGTTCCCACGCCTCGCCATAGGAGATCGTCTCGTTGCGGTAGCTCAGCGCCGGCGCGTCGGGCCTGACCGCTGCCGTGTGGCTGAGCAGATGATGGGCGTTCGTCCGCGTGCGTGTCACAGCGTCGTCCGTTCTCGGGGTCACGATCCGTACACCTCGTCCTCGATGATCCGGACGAGATCGGCCTGCGCCTTCGTCCATCCGAACTGCCGCACGGATGCCGATGCGGCCCCGGCCTCCTCGTCCCGATTCTGG
The DNA here is from genome assembly GCF_035554235.1 of Microbacterium sp. GTDB lineage: Bacteria > Actinomycetota > Actinomycetes > Actinomycetales > Microbacteriaceae > Microbacterium. The sequence goes on from NZ_DATMIO010000144.1 coordinate 10,567, forward strand.
CGCGTCACAACCTCACTGAGGGCAGCGGCGATGCCGTGCGGGGTCGGACGCGCCCAGGCGACGTGGTCATTGGCCAGGTCTGCGCGGGAGTGAACCGAGTCGTTCACGACGGGGACGACCCCCGCGGCGAGCATTTCCTCGGCGACGAGGGAGATGTTCGTGAACGACATGGCGAGGCCGGCGATGCTGCGGTTGTAGAGCTCGTTGAGTTCGGTGGGTGTGAGCCGGCCATGCTGGGTGGCCGGGAACGGCAGGCCTTTCACCTCCGAGCCGTAGAGATGGATGTCGACATCGGGGTGCATGCGATGGAACTCGGCGAGCGCGAGCCTCGCGAGCCAGAACCCTCGCCGCGGAACGTCGGGCCGGGCGTAGAGCACGACGCCCGTGCGCGCGCGGTCATGAAGGAGCCGATAGACCGATGTGTCACACCCGAACTCGGTGACATCGGCGGGAGCGTCCGCTTCGATGCGCAGGGCTCTCGCCACCATCTCGCCGAGGGCGATGTTGCGCAGCCCGAAGCGATAGGTGTCCTCGGCGAGCGAGTACATCGAGCCCCGGGCGTAGAAGTACGGCTCGAAGTCCTGGATGAAGTACAGGCGGCGCATCGGCGAGGTGCCGCGGCGAGCCAGGATGTGCGCGGTCTCCCACCCGGAGGCCACGCACGCGTCGACATCCGCGATGCCGTCCTTGGCATCACGGATGCTCGCCCGCATGTTCGGCCACCACGCACGGATCTCGTCTTCGCGAGCAAGCACGTCGCCGCCGTAGCGGTCGTAGAGGAACAGCACGCACTCGTGCCCGGCCGCTTCGACGGCCTCGACCATGCGGAAGAGGGTCGTGTGCCCACCCGACCCGGCGCGCGGGGGAACCGTCACCCAGCCGATGCGGGCGGGCGTGCCGCGGACGAGATGGCTCGCGGGGAGCGCCAGGTCGAGCTGCGCGGAGTCCGCGATGTCGCCGTCGAGCAGTGGCTCATCAAGGGAACCGGCATCCAGTCTGGAGTAGGCGACGCGCGCGAGACGCTGCGCGAATGCCCGCGGCCCCTCCTGCCGGAGGATCCTCGCACCCTTCACGATGCCGGTCTTCAGGCGCTTCGCGCGGTTGCCCAGAGCAGAAGCCTTCATCGTGAGTACCCCTCGTCGCCCGCGGCGGCCGACCGAATCGTCAGCGGTTCGTACACGCCCGTCGCGCTCCAGCGCCGATCGCGGACGCGCTGACGCATGCGGCGACGGAGCCGCGGGAAGATGCCTGTCGCTGCGATGACGAACGACGGCAGCCCGCGATCCGATCGCGTCCTTCTTTCGAGGCGCCTCCGCAGGGCCGTCTCCCCAATGGTCGCATCGGTCTCGTCCGCGAAGCGCAGGAGCTTGTCGACGTCGCCGGACGAGCGCCCGCGATCGAGGTCTCGGCTGGCATGGGCGAGCGCCTCCAGTGCGATCGCCCGGTGCGCCCGTGCGCGGAGCTCATCGGCACCCTCGTAGTCCGCACCGAGTCCGTCGAAGAGCACGTCGAAGGCGTCGCGCACCTCGGTGAGGATCAGAAGCGGGTGCTCCGCCTTCGTCGAGAGGCTGTCTGCGTGATCGCGGTGCCAGGCCTGGTCGGCGCCGACGATGTAGGCGATGTCGGAGTGTGCGGCGATCCGAAGCCACATCTCCATATCGTGCGTATGCGCCAGCGGTCGCTGCCCACCGACGACATCGATCACGCTGCGACGCATCAGCACCTCGGGCGACGTGATCACGTTGGACCCGTCGACGCATCGAGCCTGCAGCCAGTCCCGCCCCGACCACACCGTCCATGACCTCGCGACGATCCGGGGAGCGGGAAGAGCGTCGCCCTCGAAGTGAATCGGATGCCCGTAGACGAGACCGACACCCGGGAGACGCTGCATCACCGCCGCAGCGCGTCGCAGTGAGCCCGGGGTCAGCATGTCGTCCGCATCGAGCCGCACGAGGAACTCGCCACGAGCATCGGCAAGACCGCGGTTGAACGTCTCGACCGCACCCCGATTGCGCTCGTTCTTCACGACGCGCACGCGCGGGTCGGCCGCCGCGAGCCGTTCGGCAACGCTGACGCTCTCGTCGGTGGACGCATCGTCGACCACGATGACGTCGACGGTGACGCCCTCCTGGGTGAGAACGCTATCGACTGCCTGCGGGAGGAACCGCGCGTAGTTGAAGCACGGGATCACGACGGTGACCGTCGCGCCCTCGCGGCCGTCGTGGGGCTCGTAGCGGACCGCCGACGAACGACCACGCCGTCGATCGTTCATTCGATCACCTCCCCGGCTGTTCCGCGATCGGCCCGCAGCCCGCGAAGGTGCTTGCGCCCCCAGGGAAACATCACGGCGACGTAGACCAGAACGGAGCCGAATCCGCCGACGAGAAGCGCGAACACGGGGTTGGAGATGAGCATATTGGCTGCGACGGCGACGGCCACCGCGGGGATGGTGCCCACGGTCGGCCACCACGCGGCCTCGAAGATCTCGCGGACGTGCACCCCCGCGAGTGTGAGCACGACCGTGTACGCGGGGAGTATCACCACGACCGCGACCACCACGTGGACCCACGCGGCCCCGATGATCCCGTACGCGCGCGTGGCGAAGATCATGCCGACGACGATCGCGACCAGCCAGATGATCTGAACCCACAGCACAGGCCGTGAGCGTCCCCGCGCGTAGAGATATCCGGCGAAGATGTCGAAGACCACGCGGAGACTTCCATAGAGTCCGAGTGCCGCCAGCACCGGCGCCGCGGGCAGCCACTTCTCCCCATAGACCACCTCGATCAGCGGGGCGCTCAGGGCGGCGAGAACGGCACCGGCAGGAAGCGCGCCCGCCCACGCGATGGCCGTCAGCGCCGCAAGGCCGTCGCTGCCGGCGCCTTTGCGCGAGAAGTACGGCAGGGAAATGGAGCGGACGACCTGTCCGAGCGCGCTCATCGGCCAGCTCGAGATGTTGAAAGCGAGCACGTAGTAGCCCAGCGCGGTCGCACCGGCGACTCGCACCAGGACGATGTTGTCGACGTTGAGCAACGCCCACGACAGGAGGTTCGCTGCGGCGATGGGGAGCCCGAACGCGAGAACAGGCCCCACCTGCTTTCGGTCGATGCCGAACCGAGGCACGATTCGCGCAAGGAAGAACTGGAGCACCGTCGACACGAGCTGGGCGGAGACACGGCCGATCGCCAGGCCGAGGACGCCGAACCCGAGCGCGACGAGGGTCAGCGTCACAGTGGTGGAGACGACGAAGTCCACGACGCCGACGATGAACAGCTCCCGCTGCTGGAATCGACGCTGCAGCATCCCGAACGGCACGACGGTCATCCCGGCCAGGAGGAGGGTGAACGCGAGCACCGAGATCGCGGGTGCGGCATCGGGGCTTCCCAGCAGATCGGCCAGGGCGGTGCTCGTCGAAACGGTGATGACGGTCATCACGGTGCCGGTGATGAGCCCCAGCGTTGCGACGGTCGGCGCGACCTTCTCGGGGTCATCGGAGCGGATGATGTCTGCCGAAAGCCCCAGGTCGGCGACCGTCATCAAGATCGCCTGCACGGTGAGCGCGACCGCGTAGATGCCGAACTCCTCGGGAGTCAGGATGCGCGCCAGCACGATCCCCACGACCAGTCCCCCGAGCCGCAGGATGATGGTGCTCAGACCGCTCCAGGCGGCGCCGCGCGCCGCCCGGGCATTCAGTGATGTCGACTCAGTCATTTCGACGCACCAGTGCCCTGTACGAGCGACGCAGCCCCGGCGCCGCGACCGCAAGCCGGAACCTCGCATAGCGCCCATACGAGCGCGCAAGGGATCCCGCGCGCTGGGCCCACCCGCGATCGACGTCCACCTCGTCGAGGTAGATCGATTCCAGTTGGCGGGTGGCGGCGTCGAGCGAGTACCTCTCGACCACGAGCGAGCGCCCGAACCGGCCTAGCTCCCGGCGCAGCCCGGGGTCTGCGGCCAGCTCGCGCACGAGGTCGTCGAACGCCGGGCCACCGGATGGACCGATGCCGAAATAGCCCTGGAGGAAGAACCTGTCGACGCTCGCCGGCGAGAGCAGCTGCCAGAAGCCTTCCCGGCCCTGGACGATGAGCGGCTTCCCGTGCGCCATCGCCCTCAGGGCGGAGCCGCCCATCCCGAAGACCACGTCCGCGGCGTCGTAGATCCCGCGGGGATCGGCCACGTTGCCTTCCATCCGAACCGTGACCACGCCGCCCGCATTCGCCCGCTCGGCGGCCGCGCGCACGACATCCGCCTCGTCGCCATCACCGGCGACGAGGACGATCACGGGCACCGCGAGCGGGAGCGCCGTGAGCCGGTCGATCGCATCGGCGATGCCCCGGGCCTTGTGATGCTCTGCCGACAGCCGGCCGACGACCGAGACCACGAACGCGTCCAGCTCGATTCCGAGCGCCGCACGCGCCGAGGCAGTGTCGCCCGGCTGATCGTGATCGGTGTCGATGGGCGGCTCCATGAGATGGACACCGCCGATCCGGCCTTCGAGGGGGGCCGCCAGTTCACCCGTCCCGACGAGGAGCGGAATGTGCTCCGGAATGTAGTCGGGCACCGACATCGACATCACCGTGACCACACCGCGATAGGGGCGCACCGCGCCCGCGATGGCCGCCGAGATCGTGGGTGGGGACTCGTACGTGTGCACGATGTCAGGCCTGAATCGACGCATCTCCTTGACGAACGCGCGCACGGTGGCGGTATCGTGTTCGCCGCGCCGCGGCGGGGCCGGGCGATAGGGCAGCCCCAGCGCCGCGATACGGGCGACGAGCGGGCCGCGGGGTGCGAACACCTCCACGTCGTGCCCCAGCCCCTGCAGACGGGAGGCGAGATCGATCGCGTTAATCTGGCTGCCACCGGTCACCAGCTCGTGCGGGCAGACCATGATGCGGAGTCGGCGCGGTGGCGCGCCCGAGCCCGCGCGGCGATCGTCCACTCCTATCCTTCGACCCGCACCGGGAGCGCGGCCGTGATCGCCTCCACGACGGCGACCTGCTGCTCTTCGGTCAGGTGCGGGAACATCGGAAGCGAGAGGATGCTCTCGGCCGCGGATTCTGCGACGGGGAACTGTCCCGCGCGATATCCGAGATGCGCGTACGCCTCGGTGAGATGCACCGCGGTGGGATAGTGGATGCCGACGCCGATGCCCGCCGCTCCGAGTTCGGCCATCATCCGGTCGCGCTCCTCGAGGCGAACGACGTAGAGGTGCCAGACGTCCTCGTTGCCGGGGCGCACCTGCGGCGGACGCACGCCGGGGACGTCGGCCAGCAGCTGCGCGTACCGGTCTGCGGCGGCGCGGCGGGCGGCGTTCCAGCCGTCGAGGCGGCGCAGCTTCGCACGCAGCACCGTCGCTTGGATCGCGTCGAGACGAGCGTTCATGCCCGCGTGACTGTGCACGTACTTCACGGAGCTGCCATGGGCGGCGAGGGTGCGGATGAGCGCCGCGACATCGGGGTCATCCGTCATCACGGCACCGGCGTCGCCGGCCGCGCCGAGGTTCTTGCCCGGATAGAAGCTCGTCGCGGCGACGCGCGAAAGCCCGCCCGCCCGGCCGGCCGTCGATGTGGCTCCCTGCGACTGCGCGGCGTCCTCGATCACGACCAGGTCGTGGGCGGCGGCGATCTCGGTGATGCGCTCCGTGGGTGCGGTCTGCCCGAACAGGTGCACGGGCACGATCGCGCGCGTGCGTTCGGTGATGGCGGCCTCGATGGCCTCGGGGTCGATGAGCAGGTACGCGTCGTCAACGTCGACGAAGACCGGAATCGCCCCGATCCGCGACGCCGCTTCTGCGGTCGCTATGAACGTGTTGGCCGGCATGATGATCTCATCGCCGGGTCCCACGCCGACGGCGCGGTAAGCGAGCTCGAGCGCATCCGTGCCGTTGGAGACGCCCACGACGTGGGAGACCCCGATGTAGTCGGCGTACTCGCGCTCGAATGCGTCGACCTCTGGTCCGCCGATGAAACCGGCCGATGCGAGCTGGGTCTCCCAGACCGGAAGAACCTCATCGGCTACTTCGGCCTGCTGGGCGGCCAGATCCAGGAACGGAACCTTCATGCTCACGTGCTCACTCCCAATAGTCGTGCGGGCACACCGGCCCATGTCTCCCCGGCGGGGATGTCGGTGAGAACTGCGGAGCCCATGCCGACGACGGCATGTTCTCCCACGCGCAGCCCCTGACGAATGCTGGCATTCATGCCGATGTAGGCACCCACCTCGACGTGAACCCCGCCCCCCAACGACACACCGGCCGCGAGCGTTGCGAAATCGGCGAGCACGTCGTCATGCGTGACCGTGGTGTTGGGCATGATGACGACGTGAGACCCGATCGCGGCGTCTGCCGTCACGACGACGCCGTCGAGGAGGATGCTGCCGGCACCGATCGTGACCGTCTTTCCGATGCGCGCCGAGCGCGCGACGTAGGTGGCATACCGATCATGCGCGACGCCGACCTTCGCGAGCCGCCGTACGATGTTGCGACGACCGGCACTCGGTCCGACGCAGACGAGCAGCGATTCCCGTCTGCGCACGGCGTCGGAGACCGGGCCGGTGATGGGGACGCCGTCTACTTCCGTTCCATGACGCTCGACATCGTCGTCCAGGATGCCGACCACGCCGGTGATGCCCGCGGCCAGTACTTCGCGAGCCAGCCCACTCGCCCCCACGAGCAGCAGTCCCTCGGTCACGGCGAGACGCCGCCGGATGCGCGGAGCACGTCGATGACGCGCTGCTGATCGCCGTCGGACAGCGCGTGGAAGACGGGCAGGATCAGCGTGTTGTCGGTGAGCCGCTCGGTGACCGGCAAACCGCGTTCGGGTGTGAGGTCGCGATACGGAGGCTGCCGATGGGCGGCCATGATGCCCCGGCGCGCGGAGATGTCGGCGAGGGCGAGCGCCTCGAGCAGGCCTTCGCGATCGGTCGGGTACGAGGGCAGCACCTCCACCCAGAACGACTGGAAGTTGCTGGTGCCGTGCTCGGGGTCGCGGACCGCGCGGAGCCCCTCGATGCCGTCGATCGCCGCCCGATAGGTGGCGGCGATCTCGCGTCGACGCGCCACGATCTCGGGGAGGCGCCCGAGCTGGACGATGCCGACCGCGGCCTGAAGGTCGGTCATCCGGTAGTTGAACCCGACTTCGCTGTACTCCTCGGCCGGCGGCAGCACCGACCGGTGGCGGTCCGCGGCGGAGACGCTCATCGCGTGCTCGCGCAGGTGCTTGGCTCGCGCCGCCCAGTCCTCGCGGGTCGTGGTGAGCATGCCGCCCTCGCCGGTCGTCAGGAGCTTGCGCGGGTGGAACGACCAGGCGGCGATCTCGGCACTCGCACCGACTGGCCGCCCGCGGTACGTGGAGCCGGCGCCGCACGCGGCATCCTCCACCACCACGATGCCGAGCGGGTCGGTCACGGAGCGGATGTCGCCGAGGTCGACGGGCACGCCGCCCTGATCGACAGCGATGACGGCCTTCGTGGCCGGCGTGAGCGCCGCGGAGACCGTTGCGCTCGTCAGGTTGCCGGTCTCGAGGTCGACATCCGCGAAGACGGGGTTCGCGCCGACGTACCGCACGGCGTTCGTCGTCGCGACGAACGAGAACGACGGGATGATGACGTCGTCTCCGGGGCCGACGCCCGTGACGATGAGCGCCAGGTGAAGCGCGGTGGTGCAGCTCGTCGTCGCAACGGCGAAGGGCGCCTCGACGAAGGCGGCGAACTCCTTCTCGAATCGCGCCACGCGCGGGCCCTGTGCGACCCAGCCGGAGGCGATGGCCTGGGCGACGGCATCTGCCTCTTCCCGACCCAGCCAGGGCACCATCACATTGATGCGCTCGCTCATGACGCGGCGACCGTCCGGCCTGCGGCGATCTCGTCGCGCTGCGGCAGCCACCACTCGACAAGCTCCCGCAGGCCGTCTTCCAGACCGATCGTCGGCTCGAAGCCGAGGTCGCGCTTGGCCGCGCGCGTGTCGGCGAGCCGGCGAACGACGCCGTTGACGGCGCGCTCGGGGCCGTGTTCGACGCTCAGGTCGGAATCCATCGCCCGCAGCAGGGCCTGAGCGAGTTCGAGGAGGCTCGTCTCGGTGCCACTCGCGATGTTGTAGACACCCTCGACGATGTCGCTCTCGGCGGCCAGCACGTTGGCGCGGGCGATGTCGGGCACGCACACGAAGTCCATCGTCTGCTGGCCGTCGCCGAAGATGAGCGGCGGCTTGCCGTCGACGATGCGCTCCATCCAGCGGACGAGCACCTCGGTATACAGGCCGTGCACGTCCATCCGGGGCCCATAGACGTTGAAGTAGCGCAGGATGACGTAGTCGAGGCCCTGCATCGCGCGGAAGCTGCGGATGAGCCCCTCGTTGAACGACTTCGCCGCACCGTAGAGGGTGTCGTTGTTGTGGTGGTGATGGCGCTCGTCGGTCGGGAACGCCTCTGCCATGCCGTACACCGAGGCGCTCGATGCGGCGATGAGCTTCTTGACCTTGTGCTTCGCCGCCGATTCGACCACGTTGAACGTGCCGTCAACGAGCACCTCGAGGGCGAGCCGGGGCTCTTCCGCGCACTGCGTGATGCGGATCGCCGCCTGGTGGAAGACGACATCCTTCCCTGCGGTGAGCTCATCGACGAGCTTGGCGTCGCGGATGTCGCCATCGATCAGGCTCACCCGTCCGGAGGCCAGGGCCGGTTCGAGGTTGGCGAGGCGGCCGCGGACCAGGTTGTCGAGCACATCGACGTGTGCCGCGCCGGCGTCGAGCAGCTGGTCGACGAGCGTCGACCCGATCGTGCCCGCGCCACCCGTGACGAGGATATTGGCGTTCTCAAGCTTTGACATCTTCTACCTCTGCGTTGGTTTCGGTCACATCGATTCGGATGGGCGCGCCAAGGTTCTGAAGGCTGCCGGCAGCGGCCTCGAGCACCGACAGCACGCGCAGTCCGGAGCCACCGCTCGTCCGGGGTTCGCGGTGCTCGCGGATGGCGGCGGCGAACTCGACGGCGACGCCGGCGAGCGCCTCGCGCTCGGGAAGGGCGGGCGACCACGTGTCACCGAGGCGATAGGAGATGTTCGCTGCGCGCGGGTCGGCGGCCGTGTCTTTGGATTGCAGCGAAAGATCGACGCCTCGGTCGTACACGCTCAGCCGCTGCTGTGGGTTGAGGTCGTCCCACACGAGCGTGCGCTTCGTGCCACCGATGACCATCTGCCGGATCTTGGTGGGGCTCAGCCAGTTCACGTGCACATGCGCGATCGCTCCACCCGCCAGCGGCATGGCGAGATATCCGATGCAGGACTTTCCCGTGCCGAGGGGATCGGCGCCGTGCGCGGCGACGGTCTCGGGATTCAGCCCACCGGGAAGGATGAAGTCCATGATCGACAGATCGTGCGGCGCGAGGTCCCAGAACACGTCGACGTCGGGCTGAATGAGGCCCAGGTTGATGCGCACGCTGTCGACGAACAGGATGTCGCCCAGGAACCCATCGGCGATCAGTTCGCGGATCTTGAGCACGGCGGGCGTGTAGCAGTAGGTATGGTCGGCCATGAGCACGAGGCCGCGCGCCCGAGCCTCGGCGACCATCTCGGCCCCGCGTTCGCGCTCGTCCGCGAGCGGCTTCTCGACGATGACGTGCTTGCCCGCCTTGAGGGCCGCGAGGACGATCGGGTGGTGGGTGCGAGCCGGAGTCGCGACCGCCACCGCATCGATCGACGGGTCGGCCAGCACGTCGTCGAGACTGGTCGAGACGGGAACGCCGCCGACGCTGTCAGCGACGCGCTGCGCACGCTCCGCGTCGAGGTCGCAGATCACAGCCAGATGCCAGTCCGGGCTCGCCCGGAAGTTGCGCGCGAGGTTCGGCCCCCAATAGCCCGCGCCGATCACCGCCACACTCAGTCGTGTTGACACGCTGAAGTCACTCTCCTTCTCAGCCGCGCCCCCGCACGGCCTAGATGTCTGATGCTACGACGAACCGGGTCAGTTGTCGGGATCGAATGTCACGTCGATCCAGTACTTGTTCGTCGAGGTCGTGCTGGGATAGTTGCGGGAGTACGTGGACGCCCCACCCGTTGCGATCGTCGACAGCGGGCCGGACGTGACCACGGAGGCCAGCCCACCCGTCGTGACAGGGTAGCGGTTGGACGTACTGTACATGCCGACGCGATACTCGGCACCCACCGTCAGGCGGACGGGTGTCGCGAGGATGGCCGTCTGCCAACCGGATGCCGTCTCGTTGACGAAGGTCACCTGTGCGAGCCGCGTTCCGTTCGAGCTCCACAGATAGCCCGTGTGCGTTCCCGTGTTGGACGTGCCCTTGTAGAAGCGGATGTGCGTCACGACACCGGCGGCCGAGGTCTTGAACCTCGTCGCCACCTGGATGTCGAGCACCGTCGTCGTGTTCGCGTTGGCCGGCGTCGCAGTCGTGCCGAAGAGGTTCACCTGATCCTGCTTGGCCATCGTCGTGAACGACCACGTGCCATTCGTCACGGTGGTGCCGTTGGCCGTGACCGTGGCGGAGTAGGTCTTGGCCCAGTCCAGCGCTGCGGTCGGTGTGAAGGTGACGACTCTCGTGGTCGCGTCGTAGCTCGACGTGCCGGGAACGGCCGTGCCGCCCAGGGTGAGCGCGATGGATGCCGTGACGCCGGTGTTCAGCGTGGAGGTGATCGAGACCGTTGCCGGGTTGACGTTCGTCGCGCCGGAAGCCGGGGTCCGCGCCGTCGACGTCGCCTTCGGCAGGGTGCTGAACGACCAGGTGCCCCCGCTGAGCGATGCCCCATTGGCGGTCGCGGTGACGGAGTAGGTCTTCGCCCACTCGAGCGCGGGGGTCGGGGTGAACGTCACGACACCCGTGGACGCGTCGAAGCTCGACGTTCCGGCGACGGCTGCGCCACCGGAGGTGACCGCCAGTGTCGCCGTGGAGGCATTGGTCAGCGTTGCCGTGATCTTCGCGGTCACGGGGTCGACATTCGTCGCCGAGGCGGCCGGCGTCGTGGCTGTCAGCGCCGGATTGGGCAGCGTCGTGAACGACCAGCTGCCTCCGGCGACCGACGCGCCGTCGGCGGTCGCGGTCACGGCGTACGTCTTAGCGCGCTGCAGCGCCGCCGTCGGCGTGAAGGCGACGACTCCCGTGGTCGCGTTGAAGCTCGAGGTCCCGGCCACCGCTGCACCCTCGGACGTGACAGCCAGAGATGCCGTCGACGCATTCGTCAGCGTCGCGGTGATGCTCGCGGTCACGGGGTCGACGTTCGATGCGTCGGCAGCAGGAGTCTTCGCGGTGATCGTGGGCGTCGGAGTCGGAGTCGGCGTCGGCGTCGGCGTCGGGGTGGGCGTCGGAGTAGGAGTCGGTGCCGGTGCCGGTGACTCACCGAACGTGATCTCCGCATCTACGAAGTACGCACTCGCGCGATAGGACGTCGTCGGGAAGCCGCCATCCGACCCGTACGCGAAGCGCCCGTTCTCGGTCGCCGGAGCGGTGATGAAACCGGAAACGCGTGCCTGGTCGAAGTACCCGCTCGTGTAGCCGTAGTGCCCCGACGGGGAGAAGTACGAGACCGTGTACGTCGTGCCTGGGACGACGGCGACCGGTTCGCTCAGCACGGCACGTTGCCAGCCCGACGCCGTCTCGTCGACGAAGTCGATGCGTGCGAGCACGTCGCCGGTCGGGCCCCAGAGGGTACCGCGATGACTGCCGACGTTCTCGGATCCCTTGAAGAAGCGGATCGCCGTGACGTTCCCCGGCTCTGATACGGCAAACGCCGTGCCCACCTCGATGGGGTTCCCGTCCGTGGCCGCTGCGACCGTGGGCTCGGTCGCACCGAACAGGTTCTGCACGGCGTCCGCGGTCCGGAACGACCACAACTCCAGCGCCGCTCCGTTGACCCTCACCGTCGCCGTGTATGCGGTCCCGAACGACAGGCCGGATGACGGGGTGAACGTGACGACTCCTGTCGCCGCGTCGAAGGCGGACGAGCCCGCGACAGCACCCCCGGGGCCTGCGAGCGCCACAGTCACCGACCGACCGTCGGCGTCGCCGCTGAGAGTCGCGGTCACCTTCGCCGATAGCGGGGCGGCGGCGAAATCTCGCGACGGGCTGACCGATTCGACCACCATCGGAGCGCTTTCGTCCGCAACGAACTCCACGTCCACGAAGTAGTTGGTGGACTGCCAGGACGAGGTCGGCATGACTCCGCCGGCACCGTACCTGTAGCGGCCGTTCTCCGGGGAGGCTGCGGTGAGTGGACCGCTGGTCACGCTCGAGGCGAACGCGCCCGAGGTGTAGGAGTACCGACCCTGCGGAGCGAGGTACG
>NZ_DATMIO010000145.1:0-7501 GCF_035554235.1 Microbacterium sp.
CCTTGGGCAGGCGCTGCTCGACCGTGATGTCGACCCCGCCGAGCGCGTCGACGAGCGCGGCGAACCCGTGCATGTCGACGAAGACGTAGTAAGGGATCTCGATGCCGAGCACGCCCTCCGCGGCATCCTTCGTCGCCTCGATCGCCGGCTCCGAGCCGTTGGCCTCCGCATCCGGGTAGAGCGCGTTGCCGTCCTGACACACCTCGACCTCGGTGCGCAGCTGGTTGATGCCGCTCCCCCACCCGCACGTGGGGTCGGCGTGACCCGTGTGCCCCTCGGGGTAGCGATCCTGCATCGGCCCGGCGGAGAAGGGCACGTTGGGCATGTCGCGCGGGATGCCGGTGATCGTCGTCGCGCCGGTCGTGGCGTTCACCGACACCACCGAGATGCTGTCGAAGCGCATCGAGTCGCGGCCCTCGCCGCTGTCCGCGCCAAGCAGCAGGATGTTGTAATACCCGTCGCTGGGGGGTACGACTGGTCCAGTCGCCTGGAAAATGGAGCCCAGGGTCTCGCGCGCCGCGCCGACCGAAGACGCGGCATACGCGGCCGTTCCGCTGGCGACCACGGTGAGAACGACTGCGCCGAGGGCGATCCCGAAGCGAGCCGAGCTGCCGGTCTTCACCAGCCGCACGAGGCGCAGCGTGTCGATGGCCAGCACGACCCACACGACGGCATACGCGATAAGCAGCCCCTGGGCAAGGAACAACGGGAGGGGCCGGAGCAGGCTGAGCCAGTCCGGGAGCCACGCGCCGGTCAGGATGCTGAGGCCGGCGGTCGGCCAGAGCAGCGCGAACAGCAGCGCGACCACGACGATGGCCCACAGGGTGAGCGTCGAGGCGAGCCCGATCCGGCCGAGCCGGCGGTTGCCCGCGAGCGACTGCGCCGATCCGGGCACGAGGAAGTTGAGGAGCACGAGCCACCAGCCCCGGCGCGTCATCACCGCGCGAGACCCCGTCTCGGGGTAGCGCAGCGGGCGGGTCTCGAACGCGGATGATCGCGCGCTCGCGGGGGGACGCGTGAGGGTCGGGCTCGCGACGCTCACAGCGAGTCCTTGAGCCGGGAGTTCTTCTCCTCGACCATCGCCTCGAGATCGCGCGCGTAGGCCTCGACGGCATCGGCGAGAGCGGGGTCGGATGCCGCGAGAATGCGCGCCGCGAGCAACCCCGCGTTCTTCGCCCCGCCGATCGACACGGTAGCGACCGGGATGCCGGCGGGCATCTGCACGATGGAGAGGAGCGAATCCATGCCGTCGAGGTAGGCGAGCGGCACGGGCACGCCGATGACCGGAAGCGCCGTGACCGACGCGAGCATGCCCGGCAGGTGGGCGGCGCCCCCGGCGCCGGCGATGAGAACCTTGAGCCCCCGCGCACGCGCCTCGCGGCCGTAGCGAAGCAGCTTGTCGGGGGTGCGGTGCGCCGACACGACCTCGACCTCGTGCGCAATGCCGAAGTCGATCAGAGCCTGTGACGCGTCGCTCATGACGCGCCAGTCCGAATCAGAACCCATGACGACGCCGACCAGGGGCGCGTCAGAGGAGTGCAGAGCTCGAGTCACTGGTCCAGGCTATGGGCACTCACTGAAAGAAAGCCGTTGCGGCGCGCGCCTGGTAGACGAGGTCGTCGAGGTCATCGCCTGCCGCGTTGACATGCCCCACCTTGCGGCCAGGACGCGGCGCCTTCCCGTAGGTGTGGATCTTGACCGATGGATGCGCCGCCATCGCCGCCGCGAAGCGGTCATCGAGCGCCCCTTCGGCCGGTCCGCCGAGGATGTTCACCATGACCGACCACTCCTCGCGGGGGCTCGTGTCGCCGAGGGGAAGATCGAGCACCGCCCGCAGGTGCTGCTCGAACTGGCTCGTTCTGGCGCCGTCCTGCGTCCAGTGCCCGCTGTTGTGGGGCCGCATCGCGAGCTCGTTGACGAGGATGCGTTCATCGGATGTCTCGAACAGCTCGACCGCCAGCATCCCGGTCACACCCAGCCCGGTCGCGATCTCGACGCCGATGCGCGCGGCCACCTCGATGAGCTTCTCGCTCGAGTACGGCGCGGGCGCGATCACCTCGGCGCAGACGCCGTCGCGCTGCACCGTCTCGACGACCGGCCAGGCGACGACCTCCCCGCTCGGGCGACGGGCGACCTGCTGGGCGAGCTCGCGAGTGAAATCGACGAGCTCCTCGGCCAGGAGCGCCCCACCCCGCGACCCGGCGCCGTCGCCGAACTCGGCGAGCGCCGCAAACCAATCCTCGGCCTCGGTCGGCGCCGACACGACGCGCACGCCTTTGCCGTCGTAGCCGCCGCGGGCGGTCTTGACGACCGCACGGCCGCCGTGCTCGTCGAGAAACGCCTGGAGCTCGGTCTCGTCGTGCACCGCGGCCCACGCCGGCTGCGGCATCCCGAGCTCTTCGAGCTTCGCGCGCATCAGCAGCTTGTCCTGCGCGTACTGCAGAGCGTCGGGTCCGGGATGCACGGGCACTCCCGCCGCGAGAATCGCGCGCAGCACATCGTGCGGCACGTGCTCGTGGTCGAACGTGATCACGTCCACCTCGCGCGCGAAGGCCAGCACGACGTCCTGATCCCGGTAGTCGCCCACGCCCGTAGCGGCGAGCGCCGCCGACATTCCCTGCTCTTCTGCCAGCACGCGCAGCTCGACACCGAGCTCCACCGCCGGTGCGATCATCATCCGGGCCAGCTGGCCACCGCCGATGACGCCCACGACATGTCCCATGCATCCATCTTCGCGCACGGGCGCGCCGGGGTCAGCCCGGGACGTCGCCGGCGGGATGCGGAAAGCCCTGCGCGTCGCGGTGCGCCAGGATCTGGCTGACCTCGACCTGATCGACCAGCGCCTCGTGCACGAGGTCGACGCTCGGCACGTTCACGATGCGCAGCGGCTCGTCGACGCCGTTCGAGAGCGTCAGGTTGCCCGCGCCCCACATCCGCTGCAGGATGCCGCGACGCACATCGATCGAGTAGCCCCGGGCGTGCGGGAGCTCGCGCGACCGCCGCGCGAGCACGCCGCTGCGGGCGATGACGCGGCGGGTCGTGATCGTGTAGGTGCGCGACCACCACACCAGGAAGGGGATGAGCACGAGGAGCAGCACGATCGCGGCCGCCGCGGCGAGCAGCATCCAGTTCTCGAATGGCGCGGGAAGGTTGTCGTAGAAGTAGCCGCACGCGCCGGCGACGGCGACGAGCGCGACGGCCGACCAGCCGAGCCGGCGGGCGTGCCCACGGAACTTCGCGACGAGCATCTCGGGCGCGGGTGCGCCCGGCGGAGGCATCTGCGGACGCCCCCCGATAGTCGTCGGCTGAGTCACCCCTCCATTGTGACCCCGCGCGCCGACGTCCGCCGCATCCCACGCGGCCCGGGCACGTGGGGCGGCGTCCGCGCACGGGCGGCACGCGTCAGCGCACGTGAGGCACAGCGTCAACGCATGTGGGGCAAGCGTCAGCGCACGTGCACGACGTCGCCGGCCGAGACCGCGCGCCCGGCGACGACGAGACGGCCGTCGGGGGCGATGCGCTCGGCCACGCCTTCGAGGGTCGTACCGTCGGGCAGGGCGACCGCGACCTCGAGTCCGAGCGTGACGCACACCTTCTCGACCTCTGCCCGAACCCCGGCCACATCGGCGTTCCCGTGGGCGCCGGCGAGCGCGGCGAGCTGCTCGTCGAGCGACGAGAGGTAGTCGGCGAGCAGGGCGTCGTCGTCGACCTCGATGCCGAGCGCCCCGAACGACGTGGCCGTCGTCACGGGCAGATCGGAGCGGGTCATCGACGTGTTCACCCCTGCACCGATCACGATGGCGTCGGCATCGGCCGTGACTTCGGCGAGGATGCCGCAGATCTTCAGCCCGTCGACGAGGACGTCGTTGGGCCACTTGAGCCGGGCGCTGCGTCCGCTGCCGACGAGGCGCACATCGATGGCGCGCGTCATCGCGGCGCCGGCGATGAGCGGGATCCAGCCCCGTGCGGCCGGGGGGATGCCGGGGACGCGGACGAGCACCGAGACGGCGAGCGCCGTTCCCGGCGGTGTCGTCCACGAGCGGTCGAGGCGCCCCCGTCCCGCCGTCTGGTCGGTGGTGAGAAGCACGGCGAGGTGCGGCCAGTCCGCGGCCGCGCCCTCCGAGACGGCCGCCACGAGGTCGGCGTTCGTCGACCCTGTGCGTTCCGAGACCTGGAGGCGGGGGCTCACACCGGCTGCGCGCGGGTAGCCGTCTTCTGGGATGGGCATGGCGCCACCCTACGCGAGGCGCCCTCGCCGCAGCATCCCCTTGCGCCGCTGAGGTGCGGGGTCGCGCTCGAGTGGCAGGTCGTGCCGCATCAAACCCCGCAAAGCGACCACCCGCACCACCTCGCCACGCCCGACCCGGCACACCGAGCGCTCGAGTGGAAGGAAGTGCCGCATCAACCCCCACGAAGCGACCACAACGGCCACTTCTATGAGGTCAGGAGCGCCCAGGATGCCGCGCACGGACGGATGCGGGAAGCCACAGGCCGATCGCGAACGACTTGTGCCGACCCTCCAACCGGCGCGGGGGACCCGCCGATAGGGTGGAAAGCGTGACCGATCAGCCCGACCTCAGCACAACAGCCGGCAAGATCGCCGACCTGCGCACCCGCTATTCCGAAGCGGTCGTCGCGGCCGAGAAGGTGGCGCAGACGAAGCAGCACGCCAAGGGCAAGCTGACCGCACGGCAGCGCATCGAGCTGCTCGTCGACAAGGGCAGCTTCGTCGAGTTCGACGAGTACGTGCGGCACCGCACCACGGCGTTCGGCATGGAGAAGTCGCGCCCCTACGGCGACTCGGTGGTCACGGGCGTCGGCACCATCCACGGCCGCACGGTCGCGGTCTACGCCCAGGACTTCTCGACGTTCGGCGGCTCGCTCGGCGAGGTCGCCGGCGAGAAGATCATCAAGGTCATGGAGTTCGCGCTGCGTGGCGGCATGCCGATCATCGGCATCCTCGACTCCGGCGGCGCCCGCATCCAGGAGGGCGTCGTCGCCCTCGGAAAGTACGGCGAGATCTTCCGCCTCAACACCCACGCCTCCGGCGTCATCCCGCAGATCTCCCTCATCATGGGCCCCGCCGCCGGCGGCGCCGTGTACTCCCCCGCGCTCACCGACTTCGTGATCATGGTCGACAAGACCAGCCAGATGTTCGTGACCGGTCCCGACGTCATCAAGACCGTGACCGGCGAGGATGTCGGCATGGAGGAGCTCGGCGGCGCCTACACGCACAACACGCGCTCGGGTGTTGCCCACTACCTCGCCGAAGACGAGGACGACGCGATCGACTACGCGCGCACGCTGCTCGGCTTCCTGCCCGACAACAACCTCGCCGAGATCCCCGTGTACGAGACGGACTTCGAGTTCGAGACGACGGATTCCGACCGCGTGCTGAACACGATCATCCCGGACTCCGCGAATCAGCCGTACGACATCCATCAGGTCATCTCGCACCTCGTCGACCCTTCGACAAGCTCAGGGCAGGCGGGCGATTTCCTCGAGGTGCAGCCGCTGTTCGCACCGAACATCGTCATCGGCTTCGGCCGCGTCGAGGGCCGCACCGTCGGCATCATCGCGAACCAGCCGTCGCAGATGGCCGGGACCCTCAACATCGAGGCCGGCGAGAAGGCCAGCCGCTTCGTGCGCTTCTGCGATGCGTTCAGCGTGCCGATCGTGACGCTCGTCGACGTGCCGGGCTACCTGCCGGGCACCGACCAGGAGTGGACGGGGGTCATCCGCCGCGGGGCGAAGCTGCTCTACGCGTACGCCGAGGCCACCGTGCCCCTGGTGACCGTCATCCTGCGCAAGGCGTATGGCGGCGCGTACATCGTGATGGGATCCAAGCAGCTCGGCGCCGATGTCAACCTGGCCTGGCCGACGGCCGAGATCGCCGTCATGGGCGGGCAGGGCGCGGTGAACATCCTCTACCGCGGCGAGATCAAGAAGGCCGAGGATGCGGGCGAGGATGTCGCGGCGGTGCGCACGCGTCTGGCCAACGAGTACACCTACAACGTCGCATCGCCGTTCCTCGCGGCCGAGCGCGGCGAGCTCGACGGCATCATCGAGCCGGCCGCGACACGCGTCGCGATCGCCAAGGCGCTCCGCTCGCTGCGCGGCAAGCGGGCAGAACTTCCCCCGAAGAAGCACGGAAACATCCCGCTGTGACGGACACCACGCCCGACCGGGACGCCCTCACGATCGAGGTGGCGCGGGGCGCGCCCACCGAGGAAGAGCTCGCCGCGCTCATGGCGGTCGTCAGCGAGGCGTACCAGCGCGAAGCCGCCGCGGCAGTGGTGGATGACGCGGCCGGGCCATCCGCGTGGACCCGAACACAGCGGCGTCTCAGGGCGCCGCTGCGCCGCGACATCCCCTTCGGGCGCTTCGCGGGCTGAACCACATCGGGCGCCGCGCGAACTGTCCCCCAAAGTGCCTACATACACCCCGCGACGGCCCCGCGCATACTGAAGGAGCTGAAACGCTTTTTGCGTTCGGCCGATTCACCGTCTCAGACGGTCTGGGTCGGCCGTCTGCGGACGGTTTTCGGGTAACCGCTCCGCTGTAGGCGAGGGGCGGGCGGCTTCGCCGCCCCTCGCCTCCTCCGCTCGCCGGACCCTCCCCCAGCAGGGCCGGCGGGGCTGGAGGCTCGCGCTCCGCCCTGGCACTCAGGCCGCCGGCCACTCAGGTGCGCGCTCAGCCCGCCGGGTGCCGGATCTCGCGCCACAGGTCGACGGCGTCTTCGTCGGTGAGCCCGTGGGTGCCGCCGGAGCGACCCACCACCGTGACAGCCACGTCGCTGTGCGGAGACGTGCGGATGATCAGGCGCTCGGAGCGAGCCTCGCGGAGGGCGTCGGCCAGCTCCGCCCTGATCACCCGAAGCGGCTCGGCGGCGACATCATCCAGCCCGCCCTCGTCGTAGACCGTGACGGTCGCGCCGCGCCGCCGCGCGGCGTCGATGGCCGCGCGCACGTCGTCATCGAGCATGCGGGCGCCCCGGAGTTCGTCGCGCAGGCGCCCCTCGGCGATCCGCGCCTCGTGACGATCGGAGTCCTCGAGCACACCACCGTGGGCGACCACCTTCGTCAGCACGGGACCGGCGACCGCGAGGGCGAGTTGCACCTGCACTCGCCGCTCCCGCTGGCGCACTCCCTGGGACGCCTGCCAGCCGGATGCGGCCTGCTGCAGTTCCGCGAGCTTCGTGGTGTCCCGTGCCGCGCGATCCATCGAGCGCACGAGAAGCTGGGCGAGGCCCACCCACACGATCGACCCGACGAGGCCGAGGGCGAGCGCGACGGGCAGACTCATCCACAGCGCGCACCCCGCTGCGAGCAGCACGGTGCCCGACCACGCCACCCACGGGCGCCGGCGTGTCATGACGATCGTCATGACCGCACCGATGCCGCCGATGTACCACGTCGCGAACGACGCCGTCCGCCCGTCCTCCCCGACCGCGATCGCGACGGCACTCGGGACCACCAGCGCACAGAGGATCGCGAGAGCC
>NZ_DATMIO010000146.1:0-6293 GCF_035554235.1 Microbacterium sp.
CGGGCTCGCGCCACAGGCCGATCGCCTGCACGCCGGCCTCGGCCGTCACCCGCAGCGTCGTCGCGAGGTCGGCGTGCCTGATCGTCGCCTGATTGATCGAGAGCCGGGGGTCGGGCGTCGCCGTTCCGCCGTCGCCCCCCCTCACCGGGCTGAGGGCGGTCATGCGTCGACTCCGTTCAGGCGCAGCAGGCCGTGCCAGCGCTCCGCGGCGAGGTCGGGGGTCTCTAGCGCCTGCGAGGCGTTCGCGAGCCGGACGATCTGGCTGAGGTGGGGCAGGCTGCGGGCCGAGTGCAGGCCGCCGACCATCTGGAACGCCCGCTGGTGGCCGTTCAGCCACGACAGGAACGCGACGCCGGTCTTGTAGTAGAACGTCGGCGCGGCGAAGACCTGGCGGCTGAGCGGCTCGGTCGGGCCGAGGAGGTTCAGGTACCCGGCCGGGTCGCCCGCATCGAGCGCCTGGATGGCCGCGGAGGCGACCGGCGTGATCGCGGCGAATGCGCCGAGCAGGGCGTCGGAGTGGCCGCCGTTGCTCTCGTCGCCGCCGATCAGGCCGACATAGTTGAAGTCGTCGCCCGTGAACATCCGCACCCCTTCGGGGAGGCGCTCGCGCACCGACACCTCGGCCGCGGCATCCAGCAGGCTCATCTTGACGCCGGCGATCTTGTCGGTGTTCTCGGCGATCACCTCGAGAAGCACGTCGGATGCCGCGGGCCAGTCGGTCGAGCCGAAATAACCGGCGAGCACCGGGTCGAAGGCCGTGCCGAGCCAGTGCAGCACGACGGGCGTTGTGGCCGCTGCGAGCACCTCGCGGTACACGCGGCGGTAGCCCTCGGCCGACGTCGCGGCCCGGGCGAGGTGGCGGCTCGCCATCAGGACGGGTCCGGCCCCCTGCTCCTCGGTGAAGTGGAGCTGCTCCTTGTAGGCGTCGATGATCGCGTCGAGGTTGATCCACTCTTCTTCGACGTGGTCGGTGTTGACGCCGACGACGACCGAGCCCCCCTCTTCGCGGGCGACCTGGGCGCTGCGGGCGATGAGCTCGCGGGTCGCCGCCGCGTCGAGGCCCATGTTCCGCTGCGCGGTGTCCATCGCGTCGGCGACGCCGAGTCCCCACGAGTACACGTGGCGGCGGAACGCGAGGGTCGCGTCCCAGTCGATGTCGGCGGGACTCCCGGGCGTGTTGTCGCCCCAGACGACCGGCACGACGTGCGCCGCCGCGTAGGCGACCCGGCTCTGCAGCGGGCCGGTCGGCTTCGCGAAGGAGGGCGCGCCGGCGAGTTCGACGCGGGATGTCGCGCCGGAGGCCTCGAGGAGCGTGAGGGCGTCGGTTGCTGAGCTCTGCACGGGATCAGCCCAGGCTCAGCGTCGGCAGCTCGACCTTGCGGCCCTCGCGGCTCGACTGCAGGCCGGCCTCGGCGAGCAGCACGCCGCGGGCGCCCGAGAGCAGGTCGAACTCGTAGTCGGTGCCCAGCACGAACGAGACGAGGAATTCCTCCCACTGCTGCTTGAACCCGTTCTGGAAGACCTCGTTCGTCGGAACGTCGATCCAGTCCGCGTCGTAGTCGTGGTCATCGGCCAGGTCGGGGTTCCAGACGGGCTTGGGCGTGGCATTGCGCGGCTGGATCTTGGCGCCGAACAGGCCCACGACGGCGGAACCGTGCGTGCCGTCGACGTGGAACTCGACGAGCTCGTCACGGTTCACGCGCACTGTCCAGGAGGAGTTGATCTGCGCGACGGTGCCGCCTTCGAGCTCGAAGATGCCGTAGGCGGCGTCTTCGGCCGTGGCCGTGTAGTGCTCGCCGTTCTCGTCCCAGCGGTCGGCGATGTGCACCTCGGCCTGTGCGTAGACCGTCTTGACCGCGCCGAACAGGTTCTCGAGCACGTAGTTCCAGTGCGGGAACATGTCGACGATGATGCCGCCCCCGTCTTCGGTGCGGTAGTTCCAGCTCGGGCGCTGGGCGGGCTGCCAGTCGCCTTCGAAGACCCAGTAGCCGAACTCTCCCCGGACGCTGAGGATGCGGCCGAAGAAGCCGGAGTCGATGAGGCGCTTGAGCTTCTGCAGGCCGGGCAGGTAGAGCTTGTCGTGCACGACGCCGGTCTTCACGCCCGCTGCGGCCGCGAGGTTGGCCAGCTCGAGGGCCTCGTCGACGGTCTCGGCGGTGGGCTTCTCGGTGTAGATGGTCTTTCCGGCGGCGATCGCCTTGCGGAGGGCCGAGGAACGCGCCTTCGTGACGAGGAAGTCGGCGTAGATCTCCCAGCGCGGGTCGGCGAGGGCGGCGTCGAGGTCGCTCGTGTAGTCCTCGATGCCATGCTTCTCGGCCAGCTCGGCGAGCTTGGCCTCGCTGCGGCCGACGAGGAGCGGTCGCACCGTGACGCGGGATCCGTCGGGCAGGACCACGCCGCCCTGGGCACGGATCGCGAGGACCGAGCGCACCAGGTGCTGGCGGTATCCCATGCGTCCAGAGACGCCGTTCATGATGATCCCGATCTCGCGGACGCGCGGGGCGGGGGATGCCGCGGCCGGGGCCGGGGCGAGGGTGGTCGTCTCTGACACGGTCGTTCCGTTTCGCTCGGTGCGTTCGTGGATGTCCCGGGATTCGGGTAAACGCTTTCCAGCCAGTCTCGCACGCGAAGTCGGCGCGCGCAAGCGGGGAGCAGTCTCGGGGCGGTGTCCCGGGCGTTGCAGGGCGTCGGTGGCCCGCGCGACACTCGAGGAGGTTCTCACGGAAGGAGCACTACACGATGAACACTCACCCCACGCCGGTCGACCCTCCCCAGCTGCATCAGAACCCCGCCTTCACGCAAGGGATGATCGTGCCCGCCGGCCGGACCCTGTACGTCGGCGGCCAGAACGGGGCCGACGGCAGCGGCACACTGCTCGACGGACTCGGGCCGCAGACCGAACAGGCCCTCCGCAACCTGCTCGCCGTGCTCGCCGAGGCCGGGACCGATGCGGAACACGTCGCCAAGCTGACGATCTACCTCGACCCTTCGGTCGACCCCGCCGACGGCTACGCCGCGACGGCGTCGGTCTGGGGCAACCGGCGCACCGCCGTCACGGTCGTCGCGGTGGCCCCGGCGCGACCGGGGGCCCTCGTGGAGATCGACGCGGTCGCCGCGATCCCCTGATTTCCGACCGCGTGCTGGGGCGGCTGGCGCCGTGCGGGTCGGCCCAGAATGGGGTCGTGGCACAACCGCACCCGGCGCCTGTTGTGTCGAAAGTTGATCGAAGTATATTGTTTATCGATAGATCACTGCCGAATATCGATAGGCTCTCAATGCAACGTTCAACAATCGTCGTCCTGAAGTCGCTCATAGCCGTCCTGCTGGCTCTCTTGCTCGCATGCCAGGTCTTCGTCATCCCCAGCGTTGCTGCCCAGTCGGCGTGGCGGTACCACGAGATCGCATACCTTCAGGTTCCGGGCATCGTGATCGGCATCCTGTTCCTGCTGTGCGTGCAGGTCGTGCTGGTCTGTGTATGGAGGCTCCTGTCGCTCGTGCGCGCGGACGGCATCTTCAGCGAGAGCGCGTTCCCCGGCGTCGATGTGAGCCTTGGCGCGGTGGTTGCGGCGACGCTCCTCGTCGCGGTCACCCTGGTGACCCTGGCGCTCTCCGGGGTCATGACGCCGTCCATCCTCCTGCTGTGTGTGCTCGGGATCGTGGTCGGCGCAGGGCTGTCGCTCCTCATCGTCGTGCTGCGCGGGCTCCTCCGCAAGGCGTGGATGCTCGAACGCGACCTGTCGGAGGTCGTGTGATGTCGATCGTCATCAACCTCGACGTCGAGCTCGCGAAGAAGAAGATGTCGGTCGGCGAGTTCGCGGCCGCGATCGACATCACGCCGGCCAATGTTTCCGTGCTCAAGAACGGCCGCGCGAAGGCGATCCGCTTCACCACGCTGGACGCGATCTGCCGTGTGCTCGATTGCCAGCCCGGCGACATCCTCGTGTGGGTGGACGACGACGGTCGCGCCGACCCGGGCGAGGCGCTGTGAACACCATGGCGACGCGGGTGCCCCCGTGGAGCGAGACAGCCATCGCCCAGCTGCGCGACGCATCGTCGTGCCCGTTGTGCACGCAGGCAGTCGAGGGCCAGCGGTGCCCGCGCTGCGGCGCGGACTATCGCGGCGAGATCGGGAGTGAGCTGTGGGATGCCTCGCGGGCGGCGGTCGCAGCCCTCGAGGCGCGGCAGGCGGTGCTTGACCGCGTGCAGATTCGTGCGGTCGAGACGGCGGCCGCCCCCGTTCCCGCAGGCGGCCCGGCGAGCGCGGCCGAGACCAGCACCGATGGCATCTTCTTCGGTCCGCCGCGGTCGAGCGCCACGGTGCAGTCCGTGCTCGCCGTTGCGGGTGCCGGCCTCGTCGCCGTCGCGGCGATCGTGTTCACTTTCTTCAATCCCGAGGTGACCGACGCACTCGTGCGCGGTCTGCTCGTGGGCGGCGTCACCGGTGTATTCCTCGTGGGCGCGTGGGTGCTTGCCCGTCGGGGCCTGCAGTTCTCGGCCGAAGCCGTCGGTGCGCTCGGCATGGTGTTCCTCGGGCTCGACATCCATGCCCTCACAGCCCTTGCGCCGCGGGACCCATGGGCGATCGCTGCCGCCTCGACGCTCGTCGCGGGCATCGCAATGACCGTGGTGGCTCTGCGGGTGCGGGTGCGGGTCTGGCTGTGGCTCTCGCTCGTCGGGCTTTCGTTCGTTCCGGCGATGATCGGCTTCGCCACCGACACCCGGGTGCTGGGACACCTCGGGACGGCCGTCGGGGCGTTCGTGCTCCTGGCCGCGACGCCTGCCTTCGCGCAGCGGTTCGGGGCTTCCCTGCGCGGAGAGCGCGTGACGCTGACCTTCATCGAGCTGCTGGCGATCGCGGTCGCCCTGGTCCAGAGTCCCGCGCTGGCCCAGAATTGGGTGTTCGCGGAGTTCCCGAGCGATCCGGTTTGGGTCGCTCTGTGCGTGACCCTCGCCGCGTCGGCCGTGCTGGCGCTCTTTTCGACCCGCCACCCCGCCTCCGGGCTGTGGAGCTTCCTGGCGGGCGTGTTCGGGGTGAGTGCGGCCGCGACGCTCCCGTTCGCTCTCGCGCCCGCACTCCTCGGGGTGGTGTGGGCAATGGCGATCATCCCGGCCTCGGCCGTGGTGGGCGCCATCGCGTGGGGGGTGCTGTCGCCGGTCCCGTACACGGTTCGTCGGGGCCTTCTCGCCGGCGGCGCACTCACTGTCGTCGCCGTCACCGCCGTCGCCCCCACCGCCCTCGCGATGCTGCTCGGCGCTTACACCGTGCTCTCCTCCCGCGACCTGAATGGCCCGTCGGAGCTCGCGGTCGCAGCGGTGATCGCCCTGGGGGCGCTGGGGGCGGGGCTCGGACTGTTTGCGTTCCTCCGCGAGCGACTGCGCCCGGTCGTCGTCGAACAGGATGCGCCGGTCCCGCTCGGCATGCGCTGGGTCGGTCACCTCGGATTGTGGTTCGCGGCGCTCGCGGCCCTCACTCTGCTCAGCGTCCCCGGAATCGTGCCCGCGGGGCGAGTCGCCCTCGGCCTCGCGCTCGGTGCCTCGGCGAGTCTCGCGGTGGCGTTCCTGCCGCGAATGCGAGACGCCTCGACGGCGGTCCGCGTGCCGCTCGTGGTCGGTGCGCACCTCTTGGTGCTGTTCGCCGCGATCGTCTCCTGGCGCGAACCCGGCCTCTCCACCACGATGGGACTCGCGGTGGTGGCCGCCCTCGCGGCTCTGGCCTGTGCCATGCCGCGTCCGATCCGCTTCCTGTATGTCGGCGTCGGGTACGCCTACGCGCTGGTGGTGTTCGCCACCTCGCTCTCGCAGCAGGGCATCGGCGGCGCCGCCCTGGTCTGTCTCACGACGTCCGCCGGCGCGGTGGTCGCGATCGTCGCGACGTTCCTCCCCGGGGTGGGGGCGAACTCCTGGCGGGCCATCCTCGCGGTCACGTCCGTGCCGTTTCTGATCGGCGTCGCGCAAGTGGTGTTCGAGCGAAGCGGATGGACGGCCCTGTCGACGGGCCTCATCTTCCTTCTCGCGCTCGCCCTGGTCGCCACGAAGCGGGAAGGGCTCGGCATCCCGCTTCGCCTCATGGCAGCCGCGGTACTGGTGCCGTCGCTCGCGGTTGTGGCCGTCTGCCTCGGCGCACAGGTGCTCGTCGACAGCGGGTCCCCAGTCGTGCTGCCGGTCATCGCGCTGATAGTCGCCCTCGTGCTGCCCAGCGGTCGCCTCATCCGGGCGGCTCTCGTTCCGAGAATCGGTGAACGGGATGCCGCGCTCGCACGCATCGCCGTCGAGGCGTCGACCCTGCTCACGGC
>NZ_DATMIO010000147.1:0-8104 GCF_035554235.1 Microbacterium sp.
AGTCTGCTCAGTTGCGGCCGGGGACGTTGAACAATCGGCCGGGCAATGGTGCAATAGAAGGGATGTCGCGATAACGCGCATCGCACACGCACACGCCTCGCGTCCCACGAAGACACGAGCGGCTGATCGACGAGGACCACAATGTCTGCGAGCCTGCCACTGCCCGACTTCCGCCACGAACGCGTCGAGACCGTGACCGGTCGACGCAGCGGGCTCTTCATCGCCGTGGCACTGCACTCATCGGTGCTCGGCTCCGCCCTCGGCGGGGCGCGGCTGTGGACCTATCCGCACTGGAGCGACGCCCTCGGCGATGCCCTGCGCCTCTCGGCCGCGATGACCCTCAAGAACGCGGCGGCCGGGCTCGACGCGGGTGGCGGCAAATCAGTCATCCACCTCCCCGCGGGCACCGTGCTCGACGCCGGGCGTCGCCGCGCCGCCTTCCTCGACCTCGGCGACGCAGTGGAATCGCTGAACGGCCTCTACCGCACGGCCGAGGACGTCGGATCGACGACCGAGGACATGCTCACGGTCAGCGAGCGCACCAACCACGTCGTCGGGCTTCCGGAATCGGGGGGCGGCTCCGGCGAGCCCGCCGGCCCCACAAGCCTCGGCGTCTACGAGGCGCTGCGCGCGACGCTCGAGCGTGTCACGGGGACGGGCGCCGTGGAGGGCCGCCGGATCACGATCTCCGGCATGGGCCAGGTCGGCAGCCGCCTCGCCGTCCGCCTCAGCGCGGAAGGCGCCAACCTCACAGTGACCGATGTGAACCCTGCCAAGCGCGACCTCGCCCTGCAGCTCGGCGCGGACTGGGTGGCACCCGGCGAAGAGCACCTCGTGGCGGCGGACGTGTTCGTGCCGGCGGGCATCGGCGGCCTCCTCACCGACGAGGTCATCGACGCCCTCGACGCCCGCGCCGTGTGCGGTCCCGCGAACAACCCGCTCGCCGAGCACTCGGGCGCCGAGCGCCTCGCGCGCCGCGGCATCCTGTATGCACCCGATTTCGTCGTGAACGCCGGCGGCGTCATCTACCTCGACCTCGTGGCCAAGCAGCTCGCGGGCCGCGAAGAGATCATGGGGCGCGTGTCGGCGATCGGCGACACGGTCCGGCGCATCTTCGACGAGGCGGAGTCGCGCGGCGTCACGCCGCTCGAGGCCGCCGAGGGTCTCGCCGCCGAGCGGCTCCGGGTCGGCGCGGCGACGCGGGAGCACGCCCTGGCGTAGCCCCGTCGTGAACGGCTCCCGTCGGACTGAGTGCCTCGCCTCGTGACACTCAGTCGCAAAGGTGGCAAGATGTACGAGTCAAAGGAGACCCTATGTTCACGAGCCCCCTGCCCGACGTCGAGATCCCCGAAGTCTCGATCTACGACTACCTCTTCGGAGGACTCACCGACGACGATCTCGCCCGCGTCGCCCTCGTCGATCCGTCGACGGGCGCGGAGACGACGTACGGCGCGCTGCGCGCTCAGGTGAACGCCTTCGCCGGCGCCCTGGCCGCCCGCGGGGTCACCACCGACACCGTGCTCGGGCTGCTGTGCCCCAATGTTCCGGCGTTCGCAACGGTCTTCCACGGCATCCTCCGGGCGGGCGCGACGGTCACGACGATCAACTCGCTGTACACCGCGGGAGAGATCGAGAAGCAGCTCCGCGACGCCGGCGCCACGTGGCTCATCACGGTGACCCCGCTGCTGGCGGGGGCCAAGGCGGCCGCCGCGGCGGTCGGCATCCCCCACGACAACGTCGTCGTGCTCGATGGGGCGGAGGGTCACCCGAACCTCCGCGACCTGCTCACGGAGCAGAGCCCCGCGCCCGACGTGACCTTCGACCCCGCGACCCACGTCGCCGTGCTCCCCTACTCGTCCGGCACGACCGGCATCCCCAAGGGCGTCATGCTCAGCCACCGCAACCTCGTGGCGAACGTGCAGCAGTGCCGCGGCCACATCGACCTCCGCGCGACCGACCGCGTCCTCGCGGTGCTGCCGTTCTTCCACATCTACGGCATGACGGTGCTGCTCAACCTGGCCCTGCACCAGCGCGCGAGCCTCGTCACGATGCCGAAGTTCGATTTGGTCGAGTTCCTGACGATCACCCAGAAATTCCAGTGCACCTACCTGTTCATCGCGCCGCCGATCGCGGTGGCACTCGCCAAGCACCCCGTCGTCGACCAGTTCGACATCTCGAGCGTGCGCACGATCTTCTCGGGCGCCGCTCCGCTCGACGGCGAGACCGCCGAACTCGCCGGACGCCGTCTCCACGCACGCATGATGCAGGGCTACGGCATGAGCGAGCTCAGCCCGGTCTCGCACGCGACACCGTCCGAGGGCGGCGACGCCATCCCGGTCAGCTCGGTCGGCACGCTGCTGCCCAACATGGAGTGCAAGCTCATCCACACCGCGACGGGTGCGGAGATCACCGAGGTCGGTCCGGAGGGCACGACCGCAGCCGGCGAGCTGTGGCTCAAGGGACCGAACGTCATGCTCGGGTACCTCAATAAGCCCGATGCGACCGCAGAGACCGTCGACGCCGACGGCTTCCTGCACACGGGCGACATCGCCGTCTACCACGAGGGCGGCTACTTCTCGATCGTCGACCGCGTGAAGGAGCTCATCAAGTACAAGGGCTACCAGATCGCTCCCGCGGAGCTCGAGGCACTCCTGCTGACGCACCCCAAGGTGCTGGATGCGGCGGTCATCGGCGTGCTCGATGACGACAAGCAGGAGATTCCGAAGGCGTTCATCGTCCCAGCTCCCGGGTCTGGGCTGACGGATGACGAAGTCACGGCATTCGTGACGGAGAACGTCGCCCCGCACAAGAAGGTGCGCCGGGTCGAGTTCATCGATGCGATTCCGAAGTCGGCCTCCGGCAAGATCCTGCGCAAAGACCTGCGCGAACGCGAAGGCGTCGCCGTCGGGGCCTGACCTGCCCTGTGGGGGCCGGGCCCCGGGTGAGGGGCGGGCCCCACCCCGTTGCCGATGCCCCCTCGCCGTGCTTGTGTGGAGGCATGGACGCTCAGCGGATCTTTCCCGGCCTCGCAGTCACCGACATCGACGAGGCTCGCGCCTTCTACAGCGACGTTCTCGGCATCCCCGTCACCGCTGAGCACGGCTTCCTCACCCTCGATCTCACGGGCGGCGGAACCCTCTTCGTCTACGGCAAGGACGAGCACGTGCCCGCGCAGCACACCGTGCTGAACCTCGAGGTCGCCGACATCGACGCGGCGGTCGACGAGCTCGCCGGCAAGGGCGTCGAGATGCTCCGCTACGACGAGATGACCCACGACGAGCGCGGAATCGTGCGGCCGCGGGGTCCGG
Organism: Microbacterium sp.; assembly: GCF_035554235.1. Taxonomy (GTDB): domain Bacteria; phylum Actinomycetota; class Actinomycetes; order Actinomycetales; family Microbacteriaceae; genus Microbacterium. The sequence goes on from NZ_DATMIO010000147.1 coordinate 3,309, forward strand.
AGGACGGCCCTCCCATCGCGTGGTTCACCGACCCCAGCGGCAACATCATCGGCGTCATGCAGGGATGAGATCGGAACCGAGCGGGAGTCTCGTCGAGTGGGCTGCCCTGGAGTTGATATTCCGATCGACCGACCCAGGCGAGCCACGGGTGCGGAGTGACGCGGGATCGCCAGCCTTCCCGATAACCCCTCGTTATCGGAACGGGTTGAACGTTTAGTCGACCTTCTGCCCGATCGCGCGAAGACTTCGATGCAGCGGCGATGCTGCCGCGGGATCAAGGGGTGTCAGTGTCGGAACAGATCACGGTTGCGGAAGCCGTCGGCAGAACGATCGCAGCTCTAGGCGCATCGCGCGTATTCGGCGTAGTGGGCAGCGGCAACTTCTACGCGACGAATGCCCTGGTTCGCGCCGGGGTGCCCTTCACCGCCGCGCGTCATGAGATGGGCGCATCCTGCATGGCTGACGCATACAGCCGTGCGACGGGACGGGTGGCCGTCGTGAGTCTCCACCAAGGGTGCGGCTTCACAAATGCCCTCACCGGCATCGGTGAGGCAGCGAAGTGCCATACATCGATCCTCGTCATCACAGGGGACACGGCTGACGGCGATGTTACGTCGAACTTCTATATCGATCAGGATGCCGCGGCGCGTGCGGTCGGCGCAGTGCCCGAGCGCATCTATTCCGCCCGCACCGCGGTGCGTGATGCGGCCCGCGCCTTCGCGACGGCCAGCTTGGATCGCAAGACGGTAGTCCTGTCGATGCCGATCGACATCCAGGCCCAGACGATCGAGTGGGACAGTCGTTCCGTTCCCGCGCTCCAGGAGCGGCACCGCCCAGGCCCGTCACCGGCTTCCGTGCAGCGTGTCGCAGAACTTCTCACGGCGGCCGAACGTCCCGTCTTTGTCGCGGGTCGCGGTGCATGGCACGCGGCTCCGGAGATCAGGTCACTCGCTGACCGCGTCGGAGCCCTCCTCACCACTTCCGCCGCCGGTCGGGGGCTATTCGCGCAGGATGACTGGGCGCTCGACATCATGGGCGGCTTCTCGACCGACGGCGCTGCCGCGCTCATCGCGGACGCCGACCTGATCATCGCGTTCGGGGCGGGTCTGAATAACTGGACCACACGATCGGGAGCGTTGCTGCGCGACAAGACGGTCGTCCAGGTGGACGACCGTCTCGAAGCGCTTGGGTGGCACCACCCCGTCGGTGTTGCCGTGCTCGGCGACACTGCGCTCACCGCCGCAGCAGTCGACGATGCCCTCGCGCGAGATGACTACCAGTCGCCCGGATACCGCGGCGCCATCACGCCCGATGATGTGGCGTCCGTGCGGTACTGGACAGACCAGCCCGTCGTCTCCCGTGCGGAGCCCGACCGGATCGATCCGCGCGAGATGACGAACCGGCTCGATGCCATCCTTCCCGCGCAGCGCATCGTCATCCCCGACGGCGGCAATTTCAACTGCTATCCGGCGGCACATCTCAAGGTGCCGGATCAATTCGGCTACTGCGTTCCCCTCTCGTTCCAGTCGATCGGTTTGGCGCTATCGTCCGCCATCGGCGCATCGATCGCGCTCCCCGACCGCATCGCCGTGGCGGGCATCGGCGACGGTGGCTTCCTGATGTCGCTGGTCGAGCTCGACACGGCGGTACGGCTGGGGCTCGGCATCCTCGTGGTCGTTTACAACGACAGTGCCTACGGCGCCGAGGTGCACGTTTTCGAGCATGATACGGACGAGCTCTCGACCGTGCAGTTTCCTGAGACGGACATCGCCGGGATAGCGCGCGGCTTCGGGTGCGAGGGAGTCACGGTCCGCACAGTGGATGATCTCGCGCGCGTGCAGCGATGGATCGATGGGCCACGCAGCGTCCCCCTGGTCGTCGACGCCAAGGTCGCCAAATTCCCGTCCTGGGTTCTCGCCCATGCCCACGCCGTGGAAGCCACTGGTGCCGATCTCGACGCGCCGGGGGCATGAAACGCCCCTCGTGTTCGCACTCGAATGGCGTGGGCTCGGACGTCGGGCGCCACCTTGCTGGGGTCCGTGCGTGTCCGCATACTATGGAGGCATCTTGTTCCTCCCACCGTCTCTGGCGCGAACGCGTCGTTTCGGAGGGTGCCTGTCGGCGTGGAGGACATCGTGGATCTGAACTTGGTGCGCACTTTCGTCGCGATCTACGAGCATCGAAGCCTGACCGCGGCGGCGAATGAACTCTTCGTGAGCCAGCCGGCCGTGAGCCAGGCACTGGCTCGGCTGCGGCACGATCTAGACGATCCTCTGTTCACCCGCGTCGGACGCTTCGTGGAGCCCAGCCCGTTGGCGCAAGAGGTTTACGCCGAGTTCCGTGCTGCCCTCCTGCGTATCGACCGGGTCGTGGACAGCATCCACGGGTTCAATCCCGCGCACTCGGATCGTCGATTCCGCCTCGCCCTCTCGGAGTTGGGCGAAATCGGGTACTTCCCCGCCATCTTGAGCGCGGTCCGCGCGGTGGCGCCGTCGGTGTCCCTCGAAGTGATTCCGCTCGCGGTGGATCGTCTGCCGGACTGGCTATCGCGAGGCACCGTGGATCTCGCGGTCACCTCGTCACCGGTCGCCGGGCTGTTCGAGAAGATGACGCTGCGAGGGCTCCGCTACGCGGCGCTGGTGTCACAAGACCACAGGTTGACCCGTCACCCTCTCGCGCTCGATGCTTACACGGCGGCGGCGCACGTCTGCGTCGCTGGCGACTCCGGAGCACCCATGATCCAGGCGGCGCTGGCTCGCGCGGGCCACCATATCTCGCCGGAGGTCATCGTGAATCACTTCGCCGCACTCCCGCCGCTCGTGGCGTCGAGCGACTTGGTTGCTACGGTTCCGGTCAACCTCGGCGCGGAGTGGCTCAGCAACTGGCCCGTTCAGATGCTGCAGCTGCCGTTCACCGTGGACCCGGTCGAGATTCGGCTGTACACCCGGGCGACCAGCCAGCACTCGGCCGCGGTCGCCTGGCTGCGTGACACTGTCTTCCAGGCCCTCCGCGATCTCCCGGACGATTTCGCTGCGATCACGGGCGGTGCCCCTCGCGCGCGACCGAGCGCTCCCTAGTGCAGCCCGGCAACGGCGGACGTCGCGGCCATCGCATGGCTGGACGCTCGGATGTTGCGATAGACCTCACCACGAAGTCGCGCGAATTCGGGAAGTTCCTTCGTCGCGATCTGGTCGCGCGGCCGGGCAAGGTCCACGGCCAGGTCCTCGTCGACGAATGTCGGACGCGGGCCCATCACCAGCACACGGTCGGCGAGGTAGACGCTCTCGTCGATGTCATGGGTGACGAAGACCACCGTGACGTCGAATTCGTCACGGACGCGGAGCACGAGGTCCTCGAGATCGGCGCGGGTCTGTGCGTCGAGGGCGCCGAAAGGTTCGTCCATGAGCAGCATCTGAGGTTGGTACGCAAGGCCGCGCGCGATCGCAACGCGCTGCTGCATGCCGCCGGAGAGTTGCCACGGGTACGCGCGTTCGAAGTCCGCCAGACCCACCGAACTCAACGCCGCTGACACCCGTTCCGTCCGCGCGGCCTTCGACAACTTCTTCCGCTTCAGTGGAAACGCGACGTTCTCGCCGACCCGCATCCAGGGGTAGAGCGAACTCGCATAGTCCTGGAAAACCAGGGCGATCTGCTCGGGGGGACCCGTCATCGCCACGCCATCCACCTCGATCTGGCCGCTCGTGGGTGCCAGCAAACCCGCCATCAGCTTCAATACCGTCGTCTTGCCGCATCCGGACGGACCGACGATGGTGACGACCTCACCGGTTCCGATCTCGAAGCTGAGATCCTTCACCGCGAGGGTGCCCGAACTCCCGCCGTATCGCTTGCTGACGTTGCTGAGCTTCAGCATGAGTGTCTCCTTGAGATGAGCATCACTGGACGACCACCCGCGCGTTGCGATGCCACGCGAGGACGCGCCGTTCCACGACGGAAAAGATGAGGTTCAACGTGTAGCCGAGCAGTCCCAGCAGGATTATCCCCGACCACATGTCGGCGAGCGCGAAGGTTCGCTGCGCCTGAACGATGAAGTAGCCGATGCCGTCCGAGGCTCCGACCATCTCGCTGATCACCATCATGATGATCGCGAGCGGAAGGCTTGTACGCATGCCGGCGAAGATCTGAGGGGATGCGGCGGGTAATTCCACCGAGATGAGCGCGTCGACCCTGGCGATCCGATAGCTGCGACCAGTGTCTCGCATCGTCGGCTCCATGCCGACGATGCCGTCCATCGTGCTCAGCAGGATCGGCCAGACGCACACGAACGCGATAAGGAGGATCTTGCCCGGGTTGTCGATGCCGAGCACGATGAGCGTGAACGGCAGCAGTGCGGGTGGCGGAATGGCTCGCAAGAACTCCACCACAGGCGCTGCCTGTCGCCGAATCTTCCGGTTCAACCCGAGCAGGATGCCGAAACCCACCCCGCAGATCACCGCCAGGAAGTAGCCGCTCAGCAGGCGGAACAAACTCGGCAGGAGGTCGGTAGGCACCCTCGAGAACAGCCAGTTCTGTTGGAAGGCTACCGCCACTTCCTGCAGAGGGGGGAAGTAGAAGTTGCCCGAGACGTTCGTGAACACCAGGACGACCAGGACGACCAGGACGGGCGTGGCGATCTCAGCGATCGTGTACAACACGGGGCGCCTCATGATTGGGCCGTCCGCTGAGAGGGATGCCAGTGGAGCGCCCGGCGCTCGATCCCCCTGAAGAACGCGCCGAGCATCAGACCGAGCAGTCCCGCGACGATGACGAACGCGTACATGAGGCTGACCGCACCACCC
>NZ_DATMIO010000148.1:0-2189 GCF_035554235.1 Microbacterium sp.
GTGTAGCAGTCATGAGTAGCGGATCCACCGGGTGGCAGAGTGTCTTCCGAAGGAAACCCGTAGATGCGTTCGTCACCGAGACGAGGCCCGACGCCGAGGGCGGCGAGCTCAGCCGGTCGATCGGGCTGTTTCAGTTGACGATGTTCGGGGTCGGGGCCACGATCGGAACGGGCATCTTCATCGTACTGAGCGAGGCGGTGCCGGAGGCGGGCCCGGCGGTTATTTTGTCCTTCGCCCTCGCCGGGATCACGGCTGCCCTGACCGCGGTGTGCTACGCGGAGCTCGCCTCGACCATTCCCGTCTCCGGCTCGTCCTACTCCTACACCTACGCCACGATGGGGGAGATAGTCGCCTTTGGCGTGGCGGCGTGTTTGCTCCTCGAGTATGGCGTCTCCTCCGCCGCCGTGTCGGTCGGATGGTCGCAGTATCTCAACTCGCTGTTCTCCGATGTGTTTGGCTTTCGCATGCCGGACGCCATACTCGCGGCGCCGGGCGAAGGCGGCGTACTCAACCTCCCGGCCATCGTGCTCGTGACGCTATGCTGCCTGCTGCTCGTGCGCGGAGCGCGAGAATCCGCGCGGGCGAACACGATCATGGTCCTCATCAAGCTCGGGGTCCTCGTCCTTTTCATCGTTATCGGGTTCACGGCCTTTTCGGCCAGCAACTTCGAACCGTTCGCCCCCTTCGGGATCGCAGGCATCGGCGCAGCCGCCTCGTCGATCTTCTTCTCTTTCATCGGCCTTGACGCCGTCTCGACGGCAGGCGAGGAGGTACATAACCCCCGCAGGACCTTGCCGCTCGCGATTCTCTTCGCGACCATCGTCGTGACCACGTTTTACATTCTCGTGTCGCTCGCCGCAATCGGTGCGCAGCCGTATCAGAACTTCGAGGGCCAGGAGGCTGGTCTCGCGGCGATCCTGCGCAACATCACCGGCTCGAACGTGTGGTCCGCGATCCTGGCCGCGGGTGCGGTCATCTCGATCTTCAGCGTGACTCTGGTCACCCTCTACGGGCAGACTCGCATCCTGTTCGCCATGGGGCGCGACGGGATGATCCCCGAGGTTTTTCACCGGGTGGATCCGCGCACACTCGCCCCGGTTCGCAACACGATCATCGTCGGCCTCTTCGTGGGGGCGCTCGCGGGGTTTGTGCCGCTCGGCGTGCTCTTAGACCTGACGAGCATGGGAACCCTGGTCGCCTTTACCGTCGTGTCGATCGGCGTTATCATCCTGCGTCGCACCCAACCCGATCTACCCCGGGGATTCAGGGTACCAGGCTACCCGGTAACGCCTGTCCTCAGCGCGGCGTCCGCCATCTACATAATGTCCGGGTTGCCTCTAACCACGTATGGGCTGTTCGTGGTGTGGCTCGGGATCGCGGCGATCATCTACTTCACGTACAGCGTCAAGCACTCGCAACTCGGTAGGGGGCACGCGGTAGCTGAGGAGCCGCCGCGATGAACTACCTCGTAGCATTGACAGCCGTGGGGGGTCGCGACGCGCTGGGTCTGGGCCGGATGCTGGCACGCACCGGCGACGTCACCCTCACCGTGTGCGTCGTCGTCCCGCAGACCTGGGACTACCCATCCCCGGCGCGCGTGGATGCCGAATACGCCGCGTTCCTCAACCAGTACGCCGAAGATGCAATCGCCGAGGCGCGCGAGTTCTTGGGCGATTCCGTGCAGGCGGAGTACACCACCAGCTCGGCCTCGTCGGCGTCCGAGGGCCTCATCGCCACCGCCACGGAAGCGGGCGCGGCGCTCATCGCTTTAGGCTCCGCGCGGCACGGGCCTGTGGGACGCTCCACGGTCGGCGGCATCGCCAACGAGATGCTGCATATTTCCCCGGTACCCGTGGCGATGTCCCCGCGGGGATATCGCCCGTCGTCCGGTGCGCGGCTGCGTCGCGTCACCTGTGCGTTCTCCGGGTCCACACAATCGCGGAGTGCATTCGACGCCGCGGTACAACTGAGCAGAAGGCACGCTGTGCCGCTTCGGCTTACCACCATCGTCATCCGGGATAGGCAGATGTACCCTTCGCAGGTCGGCTACGACGCGGAGCGACTCGTCGTCGAGCAGTGGCGTGCGCAGGCCAGGGAGGCACAGGAGAAGGCACTGGCCACGCTTCCGAACGATGTCTCCGTGGAGACCGATATCCTGGACGGACACGATTGGGAGGATGCGCTGGACT
>NZ_DATMIO010000149.1:0-4498 GCF_035554235.1 Microbacterium sp.
GTCGAGCAGCATCCCGGTGAAGCCCCACACGAGATGCTCGCCGGTCGCGTGGGGCACGAGAAAGCCCGGCCCGCGAAACTCCTGGCCGTCGCGGCGGATCACCGTCACCCCACGGTTCGCGGGATCGAGCAGGTCGGCGACGGGAGCCCGGAATACATCTGCCGACTCGGCTTCGTCGACCACGCGAACGGGCGATGGATGCCGCCACCACGCGAGCACCGGCGTCACCCGGTGCTGCGAGTACGCCAGCGGGATGTCGTCGAGCGGGCCGAGCACTTCGACGCCGGCGGGGTCGACGCCCGTCTCCTCGCGGGCCTCGCGGAGGGCGGCCGCAACGACCGACGCATCGTCGGGGTCGACGCGTCCGCCCGGGAATGCGACCTGGCCCGGGTGCGAGCGCAGCGTCGACGCGCGGGCCAGCAGCAGCACGTCGAGGTCGCGTGACACGGCCTGGGCCTGAGCATCGTGATCGCTCGGCAGCGAGTCGAGCACGCCGAACAGCAGCAGCACGGCGGCGGGGCGGGCTTCCGGAACATCGGGCAGGTCGGCGAACACGTCGAGCCTCGACCCGCGGCCGCCGCTGGCCGCGGTTTCGGCGAGGCGGGCCAGCTGAGCCCGCGCGCTCTGAGGGGCGGATGCGGCGGGCATTCGTTCAGGCTACGCCGCTTCGGAGACAGGGCGGTCGCGGAGCCATTCCTCCCCCGACCTCTCACCTCACGAGCCATCCACCCGCCCTTGTCGGTTGCTACACTGTGCTACATGAGGTCGGTGACTCACCGTGAGATGCGCAACAACAGCGCCGAACTGCTGCGGCGCGTGGAGGCGGGCGAGTCGGTGATGATCACAAACCACGGAAAGGCAGCCGCAGTGATCAGTCCTGCAGGGCACCCTCCCATCGAGGTTCTGGTCGAACGGGGCCACGTGCGCGTCGCGATCAGGGGTGCCGAGAGTCTGACCACGATCGCTCGCCGGCGGGGGAAGCTGACGAGCCGTCAGATTCTGGACGACAGCCGGCGTTCATGGTGAGAGTCGCGTATCTCGACGCATCGGCCGCCATGAAGCTCGTGCTCGACGAGCCGGAGTCCGCCGCGCTGGTTGATGCCCTGGCATCCGATCCCGACCGCTGGCTCGCGGCGGGCTGGCTGTTGCACACCGAAATGCACTGCGCTGCGGGACGCCACCCCGACGCATTCGATCTCGATGCGATTCGTGGAGTGCTCGACGTCGTGAACCTCGTCGACCTCACTCGCGGTGACATGATCGCGGCGGGCACGCACGCGCCGCTGCGCTCGAACGACGCGATCCACCTTGCTGTCGCGATACGGCTCGGAGTCGACGAGATCGTGACGTACGACAGCGAGTTGGCGGATGCGGCGGCCCGGGCGGGCCTGGCAGTGCTGGCGCCCGCGTAGATTCCGGCACGGACCCAAAGATCCGCCGATCTCGAGCCACGCGGGCGTACCATCGAACATGGGGCATTCGCTGAGCACCGGAACCGTCGTCGCGATCGTCGGCGAGGGGTCCGAAGATGCCCTGGCCACCCTCGATGGCATCCGCGGCGTCGAGGTGCTCTCGTTGCAGGGCAGCGAACCCACGCTCGCCACGAGGCGCATCGCCGCTGCGGGAACGCCGTGGATCGTGCACGACGCCGACCCGCTCGAACACGTGGCGGCGGCGTGGGTGGAACTCTTCGAGGAGCGCTCGACGCTCGGCGCGCTCGAGGTCGAGGTCGAGACCGTTCTCGCCCGGTTCGAGGCGGGCTCGGCGCTCATGCCCGACTACTACATCGTGCTCGAACCGCAGGACGCGCCCGACACGTGGCGGCACTGGTGGTGCGGAGCGCTGGGACACCATGCCCCCCGGCGCGTCCTCGCCTCGCCGGCACCCACGACGGCACAGGATGCCGCCATCCGGCACCTGCTCGGCAAACTGCCGTCCTCGCGCGCGTGGCCCGATCCGGCGTCCTGGCTCCCCCACCTACCGTTCGAGATTCCCGACCGGGTGGGCCTGCGCGACTGACTCCGCGCCTCAGCCCGGCCCGCGCGGCCCGGTGATGCCCGCGAACAGGGCGTGCAGCAGCGGGAGCACCGAGATGCCCATGAGCACCGTGCCGAAGACGAGATCGTCGGCTCGCAGCAGGATGCCGCCGATGAGCAATGCCGCGAAGAGAATGGCCGAGAGGATCCTTCGCGCCATCCGCTCCATCATCCCGAGGCGGCGCTCGAGCCGCGGATTCTGCGCCACGACTCTCCCGTCCTCGAGCCGCGTCGCGAGCTCGTCGAGGCGCTGAGGAAGCCGGGCGACGACGCCCGCGACCGAGACCGCCTGCTTCGCGAACTCTTGCACCACATTGCCGCTCTCCTCGCGGATCAGCTGACCGGCGTACGGCTCGATCGCATCCCAGATGTTGAACGCGGGGTCGAGCGCGCTGCACATGCCCGATGTCAGCCCCATTGCGCGGATGATGAGCAGGAAGTTCTCGGGCAGCTGGAACGGCAGCGAGCGCACGACGTCGCCGAACTCGATCGCGAAGTCACGGAACTCGCGCGGATCGACATCCTGCAGCTCGGCGAACCCCATTCCCCCGAAGCGGGCGAACAGCTTCGTCATCGCCCGCTCGAGCTCGGCGGTGTCGGCGGAGGGCAGGAGCACCCCTACCTCGCGAATGCCGTCGACCATGCCCTTGCCGTCGCGCGACGCCGCGGCGATGAGGATCTTCCGGAGCCCGCGACGCAGGCCTTCGGGCACTTCGCCCATCATCCCGAAGTCGATGAAGGTGAAGTGCCAGTCGCCGCCCTTCGCCGCGGCTCCCGTCGTGGCCGACGCCGCCCGCCCCGCTTCCGCAGCCTGCCCCGCTTCCCGAGCCTGCCCCGCTTCCCGAGTTTGCCGAGGGGTCGGCGTGACGAAGATGTTCCCCGGATGGGGGTCGGCGTGAAAGTACCCGTCTGCGAAGAGCTGGTCGAACATGACGGCCGCGAACTCGGCCGCGACCTCGGACGGGTCGATGCCGGCGGCGCGCAGACCCTCGACGTCGTTGATCTTGATCGCGGTGACATCCTCCAAAGTCAGCACGCGTCGCGTCGTGCGCTCCCACGCGACGCGGGGAACGGCGACGCGAGAGTCGCCGGCGAACTCCTGGGCGAACCGCTCCGCGCTGGCCGCCTCGTGCAGGTAGTCGATCTCCTCGAGGCTCGTGTGGGCGAACTCCTCGACGAGTGCGGGCATGTCCACGCGGTCAGCGACCACGCGCACGCGATTCAGCCACCCGGCGACACGGCGAAGCGCCCTCAGGTCGACATCGACGACCCGATCGATCCCGGGCCGCTGGATCTTCACGACGACGTCGATCAGGCCCGTGTCGGCGGCATCGGCATCCGACAGTCTCGCGCGGTGCGCTTGACCGAGGGATGCCGCGGCCAACGGCGTCGGATCGACAAACGAATACGCCCGTTCGAGCGGCACGCCCAGTTCGACTTCGGCGAGCTCGCGAATCGCCGGGAAGGGCACCGGAGGCACTTCGTCCTGCAGCCCCTCGAGTTCCTTCGTGATCTCGGGCGGGAGCACGTCGAGCCGCGACGACATGAATTGCCCCACCTTGATCATGAGTCCGCCGAGGTCGACGGCCAGCACGTGAAAGCGCTGCGCGATGCGCTGCAGTCGCGTCGCCCGGTTGCGCGCCGAGATGCGGGAGAGACCCAGGCGCGGCAACAGCAGCTCGTACCACCACGCCTGCGCCATGTACCGGGCGGCGAACCGCAGGATTCTGCGGTAGCGGGCACGCATGTTGCCGACGTCGGTCATCGATTCTCCGCTGAGCCCAATTGCCGAGTGCCGACGGGCCGCGGGCACTTCGTGATCTGAAAGCAGTGTCAGTCCTGAGCGAGGATGGAGAAGAGCTTACGACGAGCCTCGTCGAGCACGGCCACCGCCTGCTTCACCTGCTCCGGACTGCCCGAGCGCGCGACCTGCGCGGCCGCCTGAGCCAGGTCTATGCCGGCCTTCGGCAGTGCGGTCGCCCGCGCGCTGTCGCGGGCGCCCGGAGTCTCCCACGGCGCGGACTTCTCGGCACCGGCATCCGCTGCCTGTCGTCCCTCGTCGGTGAGGGAGTATGTCTTCCGCCCGTTGGACTCCTCGGCCCGGACCAGGCCTTCGTCGGCGAGCAGCTGGAGTGTCGGGTAGACCGAGCCGGGGCTCGGCTTCCACGCGCCGCCGCTGCGCTCTTCGATCTCGGCGATGATCTGATAGCCGTGCATCGGCTTCTCCGCCAGGAGCGCGATGACCGCCGATCGCACATCGCCGCGCCCCATCCGCGGCCCGACCTTCTGCTCGAACGCTCCGCGAAGCTGCTCCATCGCCTCCCAGATGCCGGTGGCGGGCCAGCCCTGACCAGGGCCGCGACCGCGCCCCGTGAACCCGTCGCCCATGAATGAACCGCTCATGATGCCCTCCTCCGCGCCGGACTCACCGAGAGTTCAGCGATACATAACGATATATCGCT
>NZ_DATMIO010000150.1:0-4698 GCF_035554235.1 Microbacterium sp.
AGATCGTTCTCAGCCGGGTCCTGGCCCATGTCGTAGCTGCCGAAAGTGTCGATCGACAGCTCGCCGCCGAAGACGCCTTGATAGAACTCCATCGCCTGGCGGGCGTTGTCTTTGAACGAGATATAGGGGTTGAGGCGTGACATGTATCGCTCCTGGGTCGGTGAGTGGATGCCGCGGCCGGCCCCGTGACGCAACCAGTGTTCACCGGGCCTCCGACATCCACAACCCCCCGTCAGCGAGCGGGAGACGTCGTCACTCGGCCTCGTTCGGCATCAGGATCCAGAGGATGATGTACGCCCACAGGCTCAGCCCGAAAAAGGCCACCGCGACCACGGTGAGCACGCGGATGAACGTCACGTTCGAGCCGAAGCGGTTGGCAAGGCCCGCGCACACCCCCGCGAGCAGTCGGCCTTGACGGGGACGCGAGAGAGTGTTCATCAGAGCTCGATTCCGTGGGACTCGTCGTTGACCCCGACGTTGCGCCCGCGCCGGGACTCGTAGGCCATCAGCCAGCCGATCGACACGATAAGGCCGATGACGACACCGAGCGCGATGTTGCCGAGCACGGCGCCGACGAGCGCGCCGAGCGCGAGCAGGAGGACCGTTCCGATCAGCCAGTGTGTACGGCCCCGCGGCCACCCGTTGCCCTGTGCCATGCGCCCAGCATAGGGCTCTCGCCGGCGCGTGTCAGCGGCCGCGATGGTCCTCGGGCGCCAGCCGCGGGCCCCGGCGCGGCTCGCGCGGGCCGCTCAGCCCGAGCAGCCGGATCACCCGCTGGCGCTGGCCTGCCCACGGCTCCAGCAGCTCGAGCATGCCATCGTCGTCGACCCGCTGACCAGTGAGGGCATATCCGATCTCGTGGGCGAGGTGGTAGTCGCCGACACTCACGGCGTCGGGGTCGCCGAACGCCCGGATGCGGGTCTCCGCCGAGGTCCACAGGCCGACGCCGCGAAGGCTCGTCAGCACCGCGTCGCGCGCCGGTCCGTCGGGGGCGGTTGCCGCGGCCCGCGCGATCGTCTCGCCGCGGCGTGCAGCCTCGACGATCGTGCGCGACTGCGGCGGTTCGAGACCGGCACGATGCCACGCCCACGACGGGATGCGCCGCCATCCTTCGATCGTGGGCGGCGCGTACATCGGGCGAGGCGTGGGGCCTGGCGCTCGCTCGCCGTAACCGGTGAGCAGCCGGCGCCACGCGCCGAAGGCCTGCGTCCCCGTGACCTTCTGCTCGATGATGGCGCTCGCGAGGGTGTCGAACAGGAGGTCGGTGCGCCCGAGCCGCAGCCCGGGATTGCGGTGCAGCGCGTCGCGAACGAGGGGATTCGGTCCTGGGTCGAACGCCTCGGGATCATCGAGGCCGCCGCACAGCGCCGGCAGCTGGTGCAGCGACCAGCCGGCGCCCGGGCCCCATGCTGCGGCACGGATCTCGCCGCGTCCCGTCTCGCGGATCGCGATCGTCGACACGCCTTCGGGGGTGCGGCTGGCGCGCCAGATCACCGGGCCCACGATCACCATGGCCGGATCGCCGGGTCCGCGGCGCTCGTACCCCACGATGCGGCGCAGGTCGATCGGGTGCGGGGGCCGGTACTCGGTCTCGAGCCGTGGGCCCGCATTCGCGACCGCGGGCATCGACCGCCCGCGAGCCCGAGGCCACTGCATCGGCGCGGGACTCGAGGTCATGCCGTCACCCTACGTCGCCGGCCCGACATCCAGGAACCGGTCGGCCGGGGCGCCGCCCGGGTCGATCAGAAGCGGTCGGGCGACGGGGTGCCGTGGCCGTAGCGGATGACGACGTCGGCGTGCCGGTCGAAGCGGTAGCCGACACCGCGCACGGTACGGACGATGTCCTCGAAGCGGCCGAGCTTGGCGCGCAGGCGACGCACGTGTACATCGATCGTGCGTTCGCCCGGCACCTCATCGTCGGTCGACGCCTGCCACAGCGACGAGACCAGCTCGGTGCGCTCGATCGTGCGACCCTCGCGGAGCACGAGGTACTGCAGCAGCTCGAACTCCTTGAACGTGAACGCGGCCGACTCGCCGTCGATCAGAACGCGCTTGCGCGAGATGTCGACGACGACGCCACCGCCGGCGACATCCTCGTCTTCGGGTTCTGCCTTGGTGCGGGCGACGGCGCTGGGCTCGTGAAGGGCGAGGCGCACGACGTCGACGTCGCGTCCACCGGATCCGGCGGGGGCGAGGGCGACGGTCGCGTAGGTCTCGGCGGTCGGCGCGAGTTCGGCGAGCGTGCGACGCAGGGCGTCGACGAGCACGCCGAGGCTGACGCCCGCTTCGGCGGCCTTGGCCTCGTCGATGCCGACGTACAGGGCGAAGCCGCGGGGGGCGCGCGTCAGTGAGCCGGGGGTTTGGGGCGGAGCCCCATCGGGACCGGTGCCGGCGGGGAGCGCCCGGCCGGCCGGAGCGGCGTCGGCGGGAGCCGACGCGGCGGCGAGCGGGGGAACGGCGGCGAGGTGAGTCGGGCGGGAGGCGGGGCGCTCGAGGAGGGCTGCGTTCGACATGATGATGGTCCTTGCGGATGAGAACCCGGGCGATGCGCCTGGAGCGGGTTCGATGATGTGCTCTGTGTTGCGGCCGGTGGCCAGGTGCGGCTTCAACTCGGCTCCCGAGGCGGGTTTTGTCCTTTTCGGGTGCGGTGAAGCGGGGGCTCCGCGGGCCTCGTGATCAGACGGCGGGCGGGCGGGGCCGGGCGGTTACCGTGTCAGCGACACATTCGGCAACACATGCTGACGCGGCCGGCCATCATCATGCCGGCAGTCCCGTTCGCCTTCCAGGCGGACACAGGGCGTGCGTTGTCAGTCATACGCCCGATTATGACCCAGTGCGTCCGAATGTGTCAAACCGCACGGATCTCCCGGCCGCTTCATGACGAAACGTAACACTTTGCTCAGTCGGTGAGACCGCCACCGCAGGGAGAGCGCCGTCATTTGCCCGACTGACGGCGTGGCGGATCCCGTGTCCGAATCCCGGCGTAGCATTTTCGGCGTGAGTTCCTTGACGTTCACCCACGAACCGGATGCCTCGCGGTACACCCTGCGCCGCGGAGACGAGCTGCTGAGCGTGCTCGATTACCGCGACGACGGACGCACGGTCGCGATGACGCGGGCCTACACGGTGCCGACGTTCCGGGGCCACGGCTACGCGGCCGAGGTCGTGGCGCGCGCCGTGACCGAGCTCGAGGTGAGCGGCGACCGCACGGTGATCCCCGTGTGCTGGTACGTGGCGGACTGGTTCGACGACAACCCGGATCGCCGCGGCATCCTGCAGTCCCGCCGCACCGCGTAGCGGCCCGCCCGCTGCATCGCACGGCGATCTCGCTGCTTCGCGCAGTCGCCCCGCTACGCTGAGCTCGTGGACTTCGAGACCCTCTTCACGGGCGTGGCCATCGCCTTCGAGGCTCTCGGTGCGTTCGCGATGATCGTCGGCGCGGTGATCGCCGCCGTTCTCTGTCTTCGCGCGCTGCGCCGTGGCGAAGGCGGGAAGGCGGCGTTCGCGACTCTGCGGAACACACTCGGCGCCGCGATCCTGCTCGGCCTCGAAGTGCTCGTCGCCGCCGACTTGATCCGCACGATCACCTCGAAGCCGTCGCTCGAGGACGCCCTGATCCTCGGCCTCATCGTGTTGATCCGAACGGTGCTGTCGTTCTCCATCCAGGTGGAGATCGAAGGGGTCGCGCCGTGGCGCCGTGCCCTTCTCACAAGCGGCGGGCAGCTGCTCGGCGAGGCGGTCGCCAACGACCGCGGGGCTCAGCGCACCCCTCCCGAAAGCCGATAGGGGGCGTCTACACGGGGGCTTCGGACCCGTCAACCCCCTTACCGCGCGCCTCGGCGCGGGGCAGGGTGTTGGGGACCGAGAGGACTCGCCATGAGCAATCCGCAGGATTCCCGGGATCTGCCCGAGGGCGTCATCGACGCAGAACCGACGGGCGGCTGGGAGAGCGAAGCGGCCGCGAGCACACACAGCGGCGATGAACAGAGCGCCGATGAACAGAGCGATGACCGGACGACGACGGGTTTGCCTCCGAACACACCGGATGGAACGGATGCCACGGCCGACGCTCCCGCGGAGCCCGCCGACCCCGCGGCACCGACTGCCCCGGCGGGCCCGATCGAGGGCGACGCGGCCGGCCGGGGTGCCGATCCCGACATGCTCGGTGACGCCGACCTCGGCGAGGGCCGCAGCGAAGACCCGAACGTCGATCCGGACGCACGCCGGCGACAGGACGGGTTGTGATGTCTGGAGCGACCAACGAGTACGAGGAGCCAGGCGGCAACTATCCCGACAAGGGGGGCACGTGGTCGGGTCCGGTCCCCGACGACAGCGCCGATTCGGGAACCCAGGACGGTCCGATTCAGGACATGAACGCGCCCACTCTCGACGAGAAGCTCGAGGGCATCATCGCCCAGACGCGGGCCGATGTCGCGGCACAGGACGATCAGGATGTCGCGCTGCTCGTGCGTCGTCGCCTCGAGGATGCCGGCATCCCGGCCACCGACGACGACATCAGCCGCATCGTGGCACGCGTGGTCGCCGTGGACGGCGTGAACGTGGACGGCGTGGCCGTGGGCGACGCGGACGACGTCACTCGCATCCAGCCCGGGGTGCACCCCGAGACCTGACGCGCTCCCGGACGGCCCGCGCTGACGGTGTCGGCGCGGTCCGTTCGGAGGCGGGTCAGCAGCAGGC
>NZ_DATMIO010000151.1:0-8399 GCF_035554235.1 Microbacterium sp.
TCCGCGGCGATCAGCAGGCCGGCGGGCCCCGCGCCGACGACGATCGCGTCGTGGTCGGGGCCGTTCACGACGCCTGCCAGCGCGCGACCAGCCGGAACGGCACGGGCGCGGCGACGCTCCAACCCCCGGGAAGCGCGTCGCGCAGCTCGCCCGCCGTGTAGCTGCGGCGGATGCTGCGCAGCCCGTCGGTGCGGAGGAACGAGCCGGGCGCGAAGGGGGTGACCCCGACGGCGTACGCGCCGTATGCCACCCGGCCGCGCGCGATGTCGGAGTGCAGGGCGATCCGCGACGCGAGGGCGCTCGAGTCGGCCGCGAGCCCGTCGAGCTGGGCGGCGCTCAGGTGATGCAGCAGGTGGTTCGACACCACGACGTCGAATCGCTCACCCTCGGTCACGAGTTCCGCGCTCACCGCGGGGCGATAGCGGATGCCGTCGACCGGCGTTGCGCGCGCGACCGCGAGCCCGCGCTCATCGGGGTCGATGCCGACACCCTCGACCGCGAACCCGTCGGCGCGGGCGCGGGCGACCAGGCGGCGCAGCACGTCTCCCCCGCCGCATCCGATGTCGAGCAGGCGTCCGCGCCCACCGCCTGCGACAAGGCTCGGGCGCACGTGCGCCTCATAGACGCGACCCCACCCGGAGAGAAGGCGGTTGACCATCGCGAAGCGGTGCAGCGTGCGGCGCAGGCGGGCGGGGTCGCAACCGGGGTCGTCCATCAGCTCGACGAGCGCCGCATTGCGGCGGTCGAGCCCGGCACTCACAGCGCCGGGGCCGAGGCCTCGACCACGCGGCGCGTGAACCGGGCGGCCTCCACCGTCAGTCCGGGCCCGAACGCCATGCCCGCCACCCCGGCGCCATCGCTCAGGGCGTCGTCCGCCAGGATGCGCTGGAGGATGAACAGCACCGTGGCGCTCGACATGTTGCCGTAGTCGCGCAACACCGAGCGGGAGACATCCATCGCCTCGTCGGAGAGCTCCAACCCGCCCTGCACGCGGTCGAGCACGCTGCGCCCTCCCGGGTGCACCGCCCAGGCATCCACCTCCGTCGCGGGGTCGGCGTCTCCGCGGAGCAGAGTGCGCACGACGCTGCGGATCTCGCGCCCGACGATGCGCGGCACTTCGGCCGTGAGCTTCATCTCGAAGCCCTCGTCGCCGATCGTCCATTCCATGTCGCTCTCGCCCTCGCTGGTGATCGCGGTGCAGAACTCGCCGATCTCGAAGACGGGGCCGGCGACGCGGGGCGGGGTGGCCGTGATGATCGCGGCGCCTGCGCCGTCGGCGAAGACGGCGCCGGCGACGATCTGCTCGGGGTCGCGGGAGGAGCGGATGTGCAGCGAGCAGAGCTCCGCGCACACGACCAGCACGACGGCGTCCGGCTGGGCGTCGCTGATGCGGCTCGCGGCGCGCATGGCGGGAAAGGCCGCGGCGCACCCCAGGAACCCGAGGTGGTAGCGCTCGGCGGTGGTGCGGATGCCGAGGTCGCGCACCAGCCGGAAGTCCGGTCCCGGCGCGAAGAACCCCGTGCACGAGGCGGTGATGATGTGGGTGACCTCGGATGCCGCGACGCCGGCCCGCTCGAGCGCGTCCGCCGCCGCGCCGGCGTAGAGCGCCGGCGCCTCCCGCCGGTACACGTCATTGCGGGTGCCGGTCGAGGGAGCGTGCATCTCGCCGGTGGTGCCGTCGATGAAGACGCCGTCGCGTCCCGACCCGAGATCGGTGATCACCGAGTGGCGATACTCGATCGCGGACTGGTCGTACGCCGCGTGAATGAGCCGCGAGGCCAGGCGGTCGATGCCCTCCTGCGCGGCGAACAAGTCGCGCACGACCGACTGGCTGAGGCGGGTCGCCGGGACCGCGGTGCCCACCGACAGGATTCTCGCGGCCATGGTTCAGCCTAACCACGCGCCGGCGGTGCGTGGGCGCGGATTGGCAGGCGCGCCGGGCCAGTGTGCGCCCGCCCGCTCGGTACCCTGGCGCCATGATGATCGCGACCGCCGACCTCTATGACACGCGCGGCGACGAGCTCGACTCGCTCGCCCTCCAGTTTCACGACTTCGGAGGTGAGGTGGCGTTCGACGGACCGATCCGCACGGTGCGCTGCCACCGCGACAACGCCCTCGTGAAGGAGACCCTCGCAACCCCCGGGGCCGGCGCCGTGCTCGTGGTCGACGGCGGCGGATCGCTCGAGTCGGCGCTCGTGGGCGACCTCATCGCGGCATCCGCCGTCGAGAACGCCTGGGCGGGGATCATCGTCTTCGGGGCGATCCGCGACCGGGTAGCGATCGGCACCCTGCCGCTCGGGGTGAAGGCCCTCGGCTCCAATCCGCGCAAGAGCGCGAAGGACGGTGCCGGTGAGGTCGACGTGCCCGTCACGATCGCGGGGGTCTCGTTCCGCCCCGGGGCTCACGTGTGGGCGGACGCCGACGGCATCCTCGTGGAACGCTGACGCAGCCTCGTCGAACGCTGACGCAGCATCCACTGTTGACGCAGCATCCATTGCTGACGGAGCATCCGCGCCCTCCGGAAGAACTCTCTGTTGTGCAAACGCCGGTCGTGTGCGAGACTCCCGGAAAACGCATTCCGTCCCGCTGGCATGGGCAGCGGAACAACCTCGCACACACTGGAACAAAGGAGTCACCGTGGCGAATCTCACAGGCTGGCATGGACTGATCCTCCTGGCCATCGTCCTGCTCATCTTCGGCGCCAGCCGGTTGCCCGCGCTGGCCAAGGGAGTCGGTCAGTCGGTCAGGATCTTTCAGAAGGAAGTGAAGCCGAAGGCGTCGGAGCGGCATGCTGAGACCACGGAGCTCGCCGCAGCCCCCGACCCGATCTCGCCGGTCGCGCTTTCGGATGCAGCACGCCCAGGGCCCCTGGTCTCCTGAGCATGTTCCGTCGCCGGCCAGCTTCGGTGGACGCCCCCATTCCGCTGAAGAAGCACCTCGTCGAGTTGCGCCGCCGTCTCGTCATCGCCGCGGCGGCCATCGCCGCCGGCACGGTGGTCGGGTTCGTTCTGACCGATCTGCTGTGGCACGTGCTCGCGCAGCCCGTGGCGGCGACCGACACAGCTGCGCGCGCGGCGATGATCAACTTCACCACGGTCTCGGGGGCGTTCGACCTGCGTCTGCAGATCGCGTTCACCTCGGGTGTGGTGATGTCGAGCCCCGTGTGGCTGTATCAGATCTTCGCGTTCATCGTTCCCGGTCTCCGGCGCCGGGAACGCCTCTACGCGTTGGGGTTCGTCGGTGCCGCATTCCCGCTCTTCCTGCTCGGCGGGGCTGCCGGCTGGCTCGTCGTGCCGCACATGGTCGATCTGATGCTGGGGTTCGTGCCGGATGGCAACTCGGCCCTGCTCGACGCCCGCAACTACATCGACTTCGTGCTCAAGCTGATCCTGATCACCGGCGTCGCCTTCGTCGTCCCCGTGCTGATGGTCTTCCTCAACTTCGTGGGAGTGGTCTCCGGGCGATCGCTCCTCGCGGGGTGGCGATGGGCCGTGCTCGCGATCGCGGCCTTCACGGCGATAGCAACGCCTGCCGCCGACGTGCTGTCGATGTTTCTCCTCGCCATCCCCATGGTGCTGCTGTACGTTGCCGCGTGCGGGGTCGCACTCATCCACGACCGTCGGGCGAGCGCTCGTCTCGAGCTGCTCGTAGACGGCCCGCCCGTCACTCGAATCTGATGGAGGCACCGTGCTCGGCTTGACCATGGAGAAGCTCATCATTCTCGGCGTGCTCGCCGCGATGCTGATCGGCCCCGAGCGTCTGCCCGCCGCAACACGACGACTGGCCGAGTTCATCGAGATCGTCCGGCGCGGGCTGACCGAGGCGAAGGCGCGAGCCCGAGAATCGGTGGGCCCGGAGTTCGATGACATCGACTGGAAGGCCTACGATCCGCGTGCCTACGATCCTCGCCGCATCATGCGTGAGGCGTGGACGCAGGATGACAACGCCGTCACCGCCCGCCCCGTGCCGCCCACCGTTGCGGACCCCGCATCGGGGGGCTCGACATCGGCGACGACCTGGTCTCGAACCGTGCGCAGCGACACCGGTGCGCGCGAGTCTCACAGCGACACGCATCGCGAGCCGCAGCGCGTCGGCGACGAGGACGTTTCCGCCGCCTGACGTACCCCGAACCCGGCGGCAGGAGCTTTCCCGCCGCCGCGAACAAATTCGCTGTAGACGTGGAATGCGCTTTCCGATAGCGTTCCAGCAGCGATGGCGCCCCCTCTGTGACATCGACGTCGAATAGGAGCATTCATGGAACTCACCAGGCGGAACTTTCTGGTCGGCTCGGGAGTAGGTGCGGGGCTCGCGGCCGCGCCGTTCTCGTGGGCACCGGCCTCGGCTGCCGAAGCGCCAGCGGACGGCGCGGCGGCGTCGGGGCTGCTCGACACCATCGAGCTGGGCAACTCCACGTCCGAGTCGCAGCACGCGCTCACCGCGCTGCTGTCCACGCCGCAGACCGGAGCGCTTTCGCAGCCCTCCCGCATCTTCCACCCGACCACTCCTGCCTCGTACTGGGGCGGGAGCGTGCGGTTCACGATGGCCGTCGCCCCGCAGGGCACGACCTATGTCTCGGTGAAGCTGTGGGGCGGTGACTTCGATGAGGTCGACGGCAACCAGTGGCGGCTGCAGCTGTTCACCGGCGATGGTCTGCAGATCGGATACCAGGAGGCCGGCGTGATCGACAACGTCGACATCCTCGGTACGCACCCGCGCACTCCCGGGCGGTTCTTCGTCCACACCCTGCCGCTGCCGGAGCACCTCACCGCCGGCAAGACCTCCCTCGAACTCGAGCTGCGCGCACAGGGCCGCATCTGGGCGTACGGCGGAACGCCCCAGTCGTTCTTCTACAACCTGAAGAACGATTCGCGCCCGGTCTATCGCATCTACACCCACACCGAAGCGTGCTTCGTGCCCGGCACAGACGACTCGTACGGCCCCGCTCCGGCCCCGGCGACGCGGCCGCGCACGGACGAACAGCCCACGATCGACGGCATCCGTGCGCGCGTCATCTCCGATCTCACCAGTCTGGCGACGACGGCCAGCACCGCGAACTTCGACGGATGGCAGATCCAGGAGCTCGCCGAAGGCTTCCTCTGGAACGACCCGAACGGCGCCAACCCGGCGTACCTCAACAACGACGCGTTCGAGCGCACCTTCCGCGGCGTGGACGGACGCTACCGGGCATGGAAGGCGAACAGCGCCGTCCTCACCGGGTCGGATCAGCAATGGCAGGGATTCGGCCGGGTCGGCCACGTTCTCTCCCTGCTCGGCGGGCACGACCGCCAGAAGGTCGAGACGGCACTGGACCAGCCGGTCTACGGGTCCACCTCGACGTTCCTGAACCCCGGCTTCGAATCCAGTTCGACGGCAGCCGATGGCTGGTCCAAGCCGGGTTGGCTCGGCAACCAGGGCGCTGTTGCGATCGACGCCGCTCAAGCACGCCCCGGCAGCGCGGGCACGCGCTCGGTGAAGATCACCAACGCCGCGGGCCAGACCACGCTCCTCGACTCGTCCACCCGGGCGAAGGTCACGGTCGGCAGCACCTACGTCTTCGGCAGCTGGATCCGCACGCGCGGCACCGAGACGGCCGCGGGCCGCGGCGCCTACCTGAACGTCCTCCTGTACAACGCCGCCGGCGCCATCGTTCAGTACAACGGCGTGAACGACATCCGCGCCTGGGCGCCGGTCAAACCCGACCAGGACTGGATCTTCGTCAGCCTCGAGATCAAGATTCCCGCCACCGTCGTCGGCGCCGACGTGTCGCTGCGCCTCGCCGGGGCGGGCACCGCCTGGTTCGACGACGTCACCATGCTGGATCTCGCCGCGGGCGGCTACCCGGCCAACCCCGGGTTCGAAGCGAGCGGCACCACGACCGATGGCTGGTCGAAGGCGGGCTGGATTCCCAACCAGGGAGAGGTCGCGATCGACACCGCACAGGTGCGACCGGGCACCACGGGCACGCGTTCGGCCCGCATCGTCAACGCCGCCGGTCAGGTCACCGTGCTCAACTCGGCCACGCGCAACAAGATCGTCGCCGGCGAGCGGTACACGTTCGGGGGCTGGATCCGCACGCGCGGCACCGAGACCGCCGCCAACCGGGGCGCGTATGTGAACGTGATCCTGTACGACGCGGCAGGCTCGATCGTGCGGTACAACGGCGTGAACGACACGAAGATCTGGGCGGCCGCCAAGCCCGATCAGGACTGGGTGTTCGTCAGCACCGACATCACCGTTCCGGCGAACGTCGTCGGAGCCGACATCTCGCTGCGCCTCGAAGGAGCGGGTTCCGCCTGGTTCGACGACATCACGCTCCTCGACGCGAAGGTCGATCGCCCCTTGAGCGGAACCCCGACGCGGCGCGCGGCGTACAAGGAGATGCTTCTCGCGAGCTGGAGCTTCTGGCGCCTTCACTTCCCCCACTACACCAACCAGGTGCAGATCGCCACGATCGGTCTCATCCAGGTGCAGCGGGCGCTCGCAACCTACTTCCCGGCCGATGCGCCCCCTCAGGCGGAGATGCGCGGGTTCATCGAGGAGGCGCTCGGGCTTGCCCCGTCTCTCGGGGCCGTTCTCGAAGACGGCAGCCGCGAGCGCGTGGTCGGTGCGAACTACTTCCAGGTGACCGAAGCGGGGCTCACTCGAGAACTGGGCTACGTGGGCGCCTACGGCGAAGTCACGGACTGGCTCGCCATGATGTGGGAGGCCAT
The DNA here is from genome assembly GCF_035554235.1 of Microbacterium sp. Taxonomy (GTDB): domain Bacteria; phylum Actinomycetota; class Actinomycetes; order Actinomycetales; family Microbacteriaceae; genus Microbacterium. The sequence goes on from NZ_DATMIO010000151.1 coordinate 6,711, forward strand.
GGTCCGCGGCGTCGATGCGCCCAGCACGTCGGAGCCCTGGATGGTGTCGATCCGCGACCGGATGATCCAGATCATCGAGACGCGCCTGCGATTCCGGATCGCCGACGTCGACGCCGAGGGGCACCGGGTGGTCACTCAGGAAACGGTGATCGGCTGGCGGAACGAGACCTATCCGGGCTATGCCACCTATCTGCAGTACACGGCATGGGACGGCAACCCGCTGCAGGCGGTAGCGGTGCTGGGGGAGCACTCCGCCGAGATGATCGGTGCGACGCGGGAGTTCATGCGCGACGGCCAGCTCCCCCCTTCGCTCGACCGAATGATCGTCACGCGAAACGGGCGGGTCAACCTGAACGCGATGCGGTTCATCGCCCATCACATCCCGCAATGGGCCGAGATCGACGGCAGCGCTCCCGGCTCCTCGCTGCCGGCGCTCCCGACGGCGTGGGGCAATCCGGACTTCGTGTTCGCCGACCCCGAGAACGCCGTCGTCGCCATCAAGGACGGGGAAGACCTCGTCTACGCCAACCTCTACTTCCGTGCCCGGCACGGGATGAACAGCTATGGACGAGTGCACTGGGTCCGGCAGGACTACCAGCGTTCGGCGACCGTTCGGATGATCCAGCAGTCCCGGCCATACCCGGGACGACCGGAGCTCGAGGCCGATTCGCCGGTCTTCACCGTCCACGGCGATTGGCTGATGTGGGACTACTCCATCAACGACGTCGGAGCCGGAGTGATCCCGCCCGGCGGGTGGGCCCTGCCGGCCGACCCGCTCGCGGCCCAGCGGCCGATCACCGGTCAGGCGATGGATGGATTCGAGTTCCCGCTCGCCTGGATCGCCGATGATGTCAGGGATCCCGCACTCGGGCTGAGCGGTCGCGACGGCATCGAGAAGATGCTGGTCGGGCGCCCGGAGTTCGGCGTGCTCAGGTACGGTCCCTACATCATCGCGATCAACACCACCGCCGACCGCGAGTACTCGTTCACCCCCGGCGGCCTCGCGAAGGCGACGCTTCTGCTCTCGGGCGCACAGCAGCTGCACGGTTCGGCTGCCCCCGGTACGACGTCGGTCATGCTCTACGAGCAGATCAGCGTCCCGCCGCAGGGCACCGTCATCCTGAGGGTCTCCGACGAGAAGGTCGACGCGGCGAAGGCCGCGCCGGCGAAGGGCACGCTGAGTCACGACAACGGCTGGGACAGCGGGCTCCACGACGGCAGGTACAACGTGACGATGAACCTGTGGTCGGGGGAGAACGCGTCACTGCTCCGGCTCTACGAGAACGGCTCGCTCATCGCGACCGTGCCCCTCACCTACAAGGGCACGGCTGCGCAGCGGGTGGTCGTTCCCATCACGGGACGCGCCAACGGCAGCTACGCCTACACGGGCGAGCTCGTCAACACCAAGGGGACCACGGCGACCGCGCCGGTGACGGTCACGGTGACGCAGGCCAACCCGGGCATACCCTCGCTCAGCCACGACAACTGGGACAAGGACGGCGCCTACACCGTGACCGCCAACATGTGGTGGGGGACGAACGCGAGCAGCTACCGGTTCTACGAGAACGGCACGCAGGTCGCCTCCGGATCGCTCACCGAGAACACGCCCGCCGCGCAGAAGGCGACGCTGCAGGTCAGTGGGAGGCCGGTGGGAACCTACACCTACCGGGTCGAGTTCGTGAACGCCTC
>NZ_DATMIO010000152.1:0-4913 GCF_035554235.1 Microbacterium sp.
TGCTGGCACCACCACCGCACCCTCGACACCAACGGCTGGACCATCCGCATCACCCACGGCATCCCCGAAGTCCGCGGACCCACCTGGTGGGACCCCCACCAACACTGGCGCCCCACCACCACCTCCCCCACCCGCACCACCCAACACCTCACCCGACGACAACAATGACAATGACCGGGGCGCGGGCGCTCGCCAAGCGACGTACCGCGCCCTACAGCCGAAGGACTTCGGTGATGCGCACGACGGCAGCACCCGCCTCCTCCGAGGCGGCGAGGTCCACCTCGCCGCGGATGCGCCAGTCGTGGTCGCCCGCGGGGTCATCGATCGTCTGCTCGACGTTCCAGACACCGGATGCCGCGGCATCCGACTCGTCGACGGTCACCAGCCGCGGCGAGCGCGCGGCTCCGCCCGTGAGCATCTCGTCGTGCTCGTCGAAGTAGGCATCCAGCGCGCTCGACCAGTCGACGTCAGGATCGAGCGCCGCGAGATCGTCGTCGCGCTGCAGGGCCGCGAGCTGAACCCGCCGGAACAGCTCGTTGCGCACGAGGACCATGAACGCCCGGCGGTTCGTGAGCACCGACGGCGGAGCCGGCGGCACCACCGGGGCGGTGGGGTCCGTGACCGGATTGACGAGGCTCTCCCACTCGTCGACGAGGCTCGAATCCACTTGCCGCACCAGCTCGCCGAGCCACGCGATGATATCGAGCAGCTCGGAGTTCTGCGCCTCGACGGGCACGGTCTGCCGGATCGCCCGGTAGGCATCGCTGAGGTACCGCAGCACAAGCCCCTCGCTCCGGGCGAGCTGGTAATAGGAGATGTGCTCGGCGAACGAGAGGGCGCGCTCGAACATGTCGCGCACGACCGACTTCGGCGACAGCTCGAAATCCCGCACCCACGGCTGGCTCGACGCGAACACTTCGTACGACTGCGCGAGCAGCTCCTCCAACGGCTTCGGATAGGTCACCTCCTCGAGCGCATCCATGCGCTGGTCGTAATCGAGACCCTCCCGTTTCATCGCCGCGACCGCGTCGCCGCGCGCGAGGAACTGCTGCTGCGTGAGCACGGGGCGGGGGTCGTCGAGCGTGGACTCGATGACGCTCACGACATCGAGGGCGTAGTGGCCCGAACCGGCCGCATTGGGGGCATCGTCGGGGTCGAGCAGATCGATAGCGGCGAGCGCGAAGGGCGACAGGGGCTGGTTAAGCGCGAAATTGGGCTGCAGATCGACGGTGAGACGGATGACGGGGGCTGGCCGCCCGTCGTCTTGCTCCGCGGTTTCTGAGCGAGGAGCGGAGCGACCAGACGGAGTGCGCTCAGGGACCGGGCTCTCGACCGCGTCGCCATCGACCACGACGACCCCGGCCGCCACGAGCGTGCGGAAGATCCCGAGCGCCCGCCGGGCGAGCTCGTACTTGCGCGCCCGTGACTCGTGGTTGTCGAACACCAGGGAGCGCACGTTCGCGAACACATCGCCGCCGCGTGCGATGACGTTGATGAGCATCGCGGCGGTGAGCTGCAGGTGCGGCTCGAGCGGCTCGGGCTCGGCATCCACCAGCCGCTCGAACGAAGCCTCTCCCCAGTTGACGAAGCCCTGCGGGGCCTTCTTGCGCACGATCTTGCGCGCCTTCGAAGCCGGTCCCTGAGCCTGTCGAAGGGCCGCCTTCGCGACCGCGGTGGCGTTCTCGATCTCGTGTTCGGGGGCCATCACCACGACGGTTCCGGCGGTGTCGTACCCCGCGCGGCCCGCGCGCCCCGCGACCTGGTGGAACTCGCGGGCGCTGAGCTGCCGCATCCGCTGCCCGTCGTACTTCGTGAGCGCCGTGATCATCACGGTGCGGATCGGCACGTTGATGCCGACCCCGAGGGTGTCGGTGCCGCAGATGACGCGCAGCAGCCCGCGCTGCGCGAGCGTTTCGACGAGGCGGCGGTAGCGCGGCAGCATCCCGGCATGATGCACGCCGATGCCCGCGCGCACGTACCGCGATAGCGTGCGGCCGAACGCGGTGGTGAACCGGAACCCGCCGATCGCCTCCGCGATCGCGTCGCGCTGCTCGCGCGAGACGATGCGCACGCTCGAGAGCGCCTGCGCCCGCTCCATGGCCGCGGCCTGCGAGAAGTGCACGATGTAGACCGGCGCCTGCCCGGTCTCGAGCAGCTCCTCGACGGTCTCGTGCACGGGGGTCCGGGCATAGGAGAAGTGCAGCGGCACCGGGCGCTCGACGCCCGTGATGCGCGCCGTGGGCCGCCCGGTGCGACGCGACAGGTCATCGGCGATGCCGGTCACATCGCCCAGGGTCGCCGACATCAGCACGAACTGCGCGCGCGAGAGCAGCAGAAGCGGGACCTGCCACGCCCACCCGCGGTCGGGGTCGCCATAGTAGTGGAATTCGTCCATGACGACCTGGTCGACGGCGAGGTCGGCCCCTTGGCGCAGGGCGAGGTTCGCCAGGATCTCCGCGGTGCAGCAGATGATCGGGGCATCCGGGTTCACGGACGAATCCCCCGTCACCATCCCCACGTTCGAGGCCCCGAAGACGTCGGCGAGCGCGAAGAACTTCTCGCTCACGAGCGCCTTGATGGGGGCGGTGTAGTACGTCCGGCCGCCGCGCGCAAGGCACGCGGCGTGCGCCGCGATCGCGACGAGCGACTTGCCCGTGCCGGTCGGCGTCGAGAGGATGACGTTCGCCCCCGACACGAGCTCGATGGCCGCTTCGTCCTGGGCGGGATACAGCTCGAGCCCCTGATCGCTCGCCCAGGCGACGAATCCCTCGTAGATCGCATCGGCATCGGCACCGCGCGGCACTCGTTCAAGAAGGGATGTCGGCACCACCTGAGTCTGCCAGGCCCGGCAGCGGCGCCGGCCTGGCGGAATTCCAGGGCCCCGCCTACGTTGAAAGAGGAGACGAGAGGATGTCTATGACCGACCAGGCGACGACCCCCGAGCAGACCGCGGCACCCACCGCCGACGACGCCCAGAAGACCGTCACCCGCGACGAGGCGGCCGGCCGCTACGAGATCCGCGTGGACGGCGCGCTCGCCGGATTCACCGAGATCGAGCCCGACGGCCACGGCCGCGTGATCTTCCCGCACACCGAGATCGACCCGGCGTTCAAGGGCATGGGACTCTCGAAGATCCTCGTCCGCGAGGCGCTGTCCGACGCCGCCCGCCGCGGAGAGACGATCGTGCCGCTGTGCGCGGTCGTTCGCAAGTACCTGCGCGAGCACGATGTTCCCGGCGCCGTGATCGACTGGCCGCACCGCGGCGACGCACAGGATGCCGCAACCCCGGGAGAGACACCCGCGTGACCAGACTGGACGCCGGTCCCGACACCGCCGCGGAGCTCAGCGCAGGAGCACTGCGCGAGGCACCGGCGCGGTGCGACGGACCGCGTTCTCTCGTGCTGGAGTCCCGCGAAGTGCCGCTCGGCGGCGTGCGCGGCATGGCCGTGCACCGCGCCCTCCCCCAGCGCGACCTGCCGATGGTCGGAGCCTGGTGCTTTCTCGATCGGTTCGGCCCGCAGCGAACCCGCATGCGCGTCGAGCCGCATCCGCACATCGGCCTGCAGACGGTGACGTGGCCGTTCGTCGGCGAGGTGCGCCACCGCGACAGCGTCGGCAGCGACGTCGTCGTGCGCCGCGGGGTGCTGAACCTGATGACGAGCGGGCTGGGCATCTCGCACTCCGAGTACTCGGTCGGCGACGACGAGGTCGCACTCGACGCCCTGCAGCTGTGGGTCGCACTGCCCGACGACCGTCGCTTCGGCGGGCCTGAGTTCGAGCGCCACGACGACCTCCCCGAGGTCGCGATCGCCGCCGAAGAGGGCGACGCCGCGTGGGCGATCGTCGTGATGGGCGAATTCGCGGATGCCGTCTCACCGGCCACCGCGTACACCCCGATCGTCGGCGCCGAGGTGCGCATCGCGCCGGGCTCGCGCGTGCGGCTCCCCCTTCGGCCGGACTGGGAGTACGCCCTCGTGGCGATCGACGGCGATCTCACGGCCGATGCCTCGGCCGAGGCATCCGTCGTCACGCTCGAACGCGGCCGGCTGGTCTATCTCGGCATCGCGCGCGAGAGCATCGAGGTGGCGAGCGCTTCGGGCGCGAGCATCTTCATGCTCGGCGGCGAGCCGTTTCCCGACGACATCGTGATGTGGTGGAACTTCGTCGGGCGCGACCACGACGAGATCGTCGAGGCCCGACAGGCGTGGGAGTCGGGATCGTCGCGCTTCGGGCACGTCGTCGACCACGGCGACGAACGCATTCCGGCGCCCCCGCTCCCCGCGGTGCGACTCACGCCGCGCCGCCGCCGCACCTGATCGCCGGCGAGCAGGGGACCACGCACGTACGAGAAGGGGTGCCCCCTGGTCGACCGGGGCACCCCTTCTTCGCGCCGGCTATCGGAGCACGATGAACCCCGAGAGGCCCGTCGACCCCTCCACCGTGTCACTGCCCGCGTACTGCGCGACGACGACCTTCACCCCGCGGGACTGCTTCGGCAGCGGTATCGTCACTTTGCCGTCCGCGAGCGTGCCGGAGTACTTGGCCCCGTTCACCCATAGCGCCACCTCGCCCGTGGCGGCGGCGCCGCCCGTCGGCGTGACCGCGACCGTCACGGCGAACGACGCGGCCGAGGAGCCGATGTACGGGCTGACCGTGACCTTGGTTGACGAGCCGAACTTCACGAACACCGGCGCGCTGTCGGCGACCCCGCTCGGACGGCCCTCGGCCGCGGCCGTGACGCGCACCGAGAGGCTGGTGCCCCGATCGGCGCCGACCACCTTGTACGTCGTAGCGGTCGCGCCCTCGATCGGCTGGCCGTCACGCAGCCACTGGTACGAGAACGTCAGCCCATCCATGTCCCACGTGCCGGGGCTCGCGGTGAGCTTCTTGCCGACGGCCGGGGTTCCCGTGAT
>NZ_DATMIO010000153.1:0-22758 GCF_035554235.1 Microbacterium sp.
CCCGCGATGGGAGCCGTGCACGAGATGAACCGTGACCACGTGGGGACGACGGTAACTCAGCATGAAGGTCGCTATCGTCTTGCTGTCGACGATCATGTAGCTGCTCGTGCTGCCGGTGAGTTCGTCGAGCCACGCCGTGTAGAGCCCCCAGATACCAGCCCACGCCCGCACCGGTTTGCCACGGCGGTCGCACAAGACGACGGATCGGCCACCCACCGTGCCCGCTCGCCGCACGTCGCGTCGGTCACTGACGACGACCGTGCCATCCGCGCGGAGGTGATCGATCTGCAGCGCGTTTCCGTGCGCGTCCGTGCGCACCCGTGACATCGCCTGGCCGTCACGCGTGCGAAGTTGCACGCCCTCGCCACCCTTGATCGGCGCGAAGGCCTGCGCTGCGGCGTGCGCGTCTGCGTCACGGGCCGACAGAGCATGCTCGCGCAGCCAGTCATACAGATTCACGATTCGCACGCCGGCGCTCAACACGCCCTGACCGCGGAGCGTCGCTTCCAGGGCCGGGTAGTCGGGGCGAGCGTCGAAGGTCAGCACATCGACGGCGACGCCACCGAGCTGGTCGAACGCACGGGATCGGCGGAACATCGCCTCGGTCATGCCCCCGAAGTCGTCGGGAATCGCCCAGGTGACGGCGAAGTGGCGGCCCGCCGGCATCCGGACCCGCCGCCGAAAGTGATGCGGCTCAGAATCCATGGCCGCGATGCTAGCTCCCGAGCGCGGCGCTGACGACCGCGCGCGCCTCCTCCTGCACGGCGCGCAGGTGCTCCTCGCCGCGCAGCGACTCGGCGTAGAGCTTGTAGACGTCCTCGGTGCCGCTCGGCCGGGCGGCGAACCACGCGTGCTCGGTCTGCACCTTGAGGCCGCCGATCGGGGCACCGTTGCCGGGCGCGTGCGACAGCTTGGCGGTGATCGGCTCGCCGGCGAGCTCGGTCGCGGTCACGGCCTCGGGAGCGAGCTTCGCGAGCTGGGCCTTCTGCGCGGGCGACGCGGGCGCGTCGACGCGCTGGTACGCGGATGCCCCGAATCGGCCCTCGAGCTCGGCATACAGCTGCGACGGCGTCTTGCCGGTGACGGCCAGGATCTCGGCGGCCAGCAGGCAGAGCAGGATGCCGTCCTTGTCGGTCGTCCACACGGTGCCGTCGGTGCGCAGGAACGATGCGCCCGCCGACTCCTCGCCGCCGAACGCGACCGAGCCGTCGAGCAGCCCGGGCACGAACCACTTGAAGCCGACCGGCACCTCGAGCAGGGTGCGGCCGAGGCCCTCCGCGACCCGGTCGATGATCATCGATGACACGAGCGTCTTGCCGACCGCGGCATCCGCCGACCATCCGGGGCGGTGCGAGAAGAGGTATTCGATCGCGACGGCGAGGTAATGGTTCGGGTTCATCAGGCCGGCGTCGGGGGTGACGATGCCGTGGCGGTCGGCATCCGCGTCGTTGCCGGTGAGGATGTCGTACTCGGTGCGCCGCGCGACGAGGGCGGCCATGGCGCTGGGCGAAGAGGGATCCATGCGGATCTTCTCGTCCCAGTCGAGCGTCATGAACCGCCACGTCGGGTCGACGTCGGGGTTCACGACCGTCAGCTCGAGCCCGTACACCTCGGCGATGAGCGCCCAGTATTCGACCGACGCGCCCCCGAGGGGATCGGCCCCGATGCGCACTCCGGCGCGCTTGATGGCCTCGATGTCGATGATGCCGGCGAGATCGCGCACATACGCATCACGGAAGTCGTGGTCGCCGATCGCGTCGCCGTCGATGTCGGCGTACCGCACGCGCGTGACGCCCTCGAGCCCGGCCGCGATCAGCGCGTTCGCGCGGTCGGCGATCCAGCCGGTGGCGTCGGTGTCGGCGGGTCCGCCGTTCGGCGGGTTGTACTTGAACCCGCCGTCACGAGGGGGGTTGTGGCTGGGGGTGACGACGATGCCGTCCGCCCGGCGCGCGTCATCCAGGGCACGGCCCCTGTTGTGGGCGAGGATGGCGTGGCTGAGTGCCGGTGTCGGCACCCACGAGTCGCGGGAGTCGACCCGCACGTCCACGCCGTTCGCGACGAGCACTTCGATGGCGGTGCGCTCGGCCGGAAGCGAGAGCCCGTGCGTGTCGCGACCGAGAAAGAGCGGGCCCGAGATGCCCTGGCCGGCGCGGTAGTCGACGATCGCCTGGGTCGTCGCGAGGATGTGGTCTTCGTTGAAGCTGGTCGAAAGCGACGAGCCGCGGTGGCCGCTCGTGCCGAACGCCACCCGCTGCCCGGCGATCGAGGCATCCGGCTTTCTGTCGTAGTAGGCGGCGATCAGCTCATCGATGTCGATGAGGTCGTGCGGTTCGGCATGCTGTCCGGCGCGAGTGCTCATGGTTCCAGTCTTGCAGGGCGGGGACAGGATGTCGCGGGACGACGTCGGCGAGCGGGGATAGGCTTGCGCATGTGACGAGTGAGCCCGACATTCCCGCACGCCGCACCTACAGCTTCCTCGGGCCCGCCGGCACCTTCACCGAGGCCGCGCTCGCCCAGGTTCCCGAGGCGCGCGGACACGATTGGCGCCCCGTCTTCAATGTCGGCGAGGCCCTCGGCGACGTGATCCAGGGTCGCAGTGACGCCGCGATGATCGCGATCGAGAACTCGGTCGATGGCGGGGTCACCACGACGCAGGACGCTCTGGCCACGATTCCGGGCCTGCGCATCGTCGGCGAGTACCTCGTGCCCGTGAAATTCGTGCTGGTCGGCCGGCCGGGCACCGCCCTCGCCGACGTGAAGCTCATCGCCGCACACCCGGTCGCGTACGCGCAGTGCCTGCAGTGGCTCGGCGCGCGTCTGCCCGAGCACGCGCACCTTCCCGCAGCAAGCAACGTCAGCAGTGCGATCGGCCTGATCGACGGAACCAGCAACGCGGATGCCGCCATCGCACCGCCCGGGATCACCGAGCACCACGATCTCGACGTGCTCGCCGACGACATCGGCGACAACCCCAACGCGGTCACCCGGTTCGTGCTCGTCAGCCGCACCGCCGCACCGCCCGCACCGACGGGCGCCGACAAGACGTCGCTCATCGTCGAACTGCCCGAAGACCACCCCGGCGCACTGCTCGAGCTGCTCGAGCAATTCGCGACCCGCGGCATCAACTTGAGCCTGCTGGCCTCGCGGCCGATCGGCGACGAACTCGGGCGCTACCGCTTCGTCATCGACGCCGACGGGCACATCGAGGACGAGCGCATGGCCGACGCCCTGCTGGGTCTTCGCCGGTTCAGCCCGAAGGTGGTCTTCCTGGGCTCGTACCCCCGCGGCGATCGCGCCGTCATCCGCTACCCCGAGCGCTATTCCGACGACGTCTTCGTCGAGGCGCGCGATTGGCTGCGCGGCCTGCTGAGCGGCGAGCCGGAGGCCTGAGCCCGGCTCAGGCCGCGAGCAGCTCGAGCGTTTGCAGGCGGCCGGGCGCGGCATCCATCGCTTCGCCGTCGAAAGACCCGGCGACGGGCGAGATCATGACCTCGTCGACGCCGTGCCGCGCGGCGAAGGCGGCGACCTGTGCCTTGACGTCGTCGCCGGTGCCGATCAGCCAGCGCGCGCGGGCGGCATCCATTATCGACTCGGCCGCCGGGTCGCCCTCGGCCGTGAGCGCGGAGCGGGCCTCCTCCACTGTCTCGAGGGCGGTCAGGGGCTTGTTCATTCGCAGGCGCGCCATCATGCGCAGCTGGGGCAGGGCGCGGGCCTCCGCCTCTTCGGCGGAGGGCGCGGCGACCGCATTGATCGTCACGAACGTGCGCGGCTCGGGGGTGGCCTCGCTCGCGCGGAAGCCGCCGCGGTACACCTCGAGCGCCCGTTCGAGACCTTCGCCCGCGAAGTGGTTCGCGAAGACGTAGGGCAGCCCCATGGATGCCGCGAGCTGCGCCGAATAGTCGCTCGAGCCGAGCAGCCACACGTCGGGGGTGCCGTCGGCCGCCGGGGTCGCGTGCACCGTGTACGGTTCGGGAGCCTGTCGATGGGCCCCGCCGCTGGAGAATCGGACGGTCGCGCCCTCGCGGGAGACCAGCCCGAGGATGTCGCTGACGTGCGATGGGAACCGCTCGACGTCGGAGGTCGTTCCCGACATCCTGAGCAGCTGGGTGATGACGGGATCGCTGCCGGGAGCGCGCCCGATGCCGAGGTCGATGCGGCCCGGGGCGAGGGCCTCGAGCGCGGCGAACTGCTCGGCCACCACGAGGGGGGAGTGATTCGGCAGCATGACGCCACCGGAGCCGACCCGGATGCGGCGCGTGCGTGCGGCGGCCGCCGCGACGAGCACGGGCGGAGTCGTCGACGCGACCGCGGGCATGTTGTGGTGCTCGGCGAACCAGTAGCGGCGATAGCCGAGCGCGTCCGCGCGCTCGGCCACGGCAAGGGAGGCCGCGACGGCTTGGGCGCTGGTCTGGCCGGTGCGCACCGGCACCAGGTCGAGCACGGAGAGGGCGGGCGCGGGTGGGGTAGTCATCCCCCAGCCCAACCGCCCCGGGACCGCTGTGTATTCCCTGTCATTGCACGCGACGCGCCGTCCCCCATTTGGGGGACAAGGGGTTCGTGTGGTGTGATGGACGAAGTGATGCAGGGACTGGGGGTCCCGGGGGCTCAAGGCGACTCGATCGCCCACGCATCGGAAATGACGACGCGACGCCATGAATCGGCCGAGCGTCGTCGTTTCGTCGTTCAAGGGGCGCGTTCGTCGCGCCCGGAAACAGGCTCCGTCCTGACACAGACGGCCGGCTGTCCCTTCCCCCCAGGGGCAGCCGGTCCCCCCAAGAGAGGCCCTGCGGCCGAGAGCCGCAGGGCCTCCCGGATAGCAACATCCGCCCGATGACCCGCACGATCCGCGCGTCGCGCTCACTAGCCTGGGCCCATGAACTCCGAGATCTTCTACGTGCTCGTGGGTGCGGTCGCCGTCGCGGCGGTCGCGCGATGGCGGGGGTGGCCCGCGCCACTCCTGGTCACCGTGGTCGCGCTCGCCGTCTCGTACATTCCCGGGGTGCCCGAGCTGGAGATCGACGGCGAACTGCTGCTCAACCTCGTGCTGCCGCCCCTGCTGTACTCGGCGGCGCTGGATGTCTCGTTCGTGAACTTCCGGCAGAGCCTGCCGCAGATCCGCCGACTCGGAATCTGGCTCGTCGTGATCACCACCGCGGCCGTGGGCGCCGTCGCGTTCCTGATCATGCCGTCGCTGACGCTGCCGGGGGCTCTGCTGCTGGGGGCGATCGTCGCTCCGCCCGACGCCGTGTCGGCGGCATCCATCGGTCGTCGTCTCGGTCTGCCGCGGCGCATCATGACGGTGATCTCCGGCGAGAGCCTCATCAACGACGCGACCTCGCTGACCCTGTTCCGCGTCTTCGCGGCGATCGTCGCCGGGGCGACGGTGACCGTGCTCGGCGGCGTCTGGGACTTCCTCGTCGCCGTCGCGGTCGGGGTTGCGGTCGGGCTGCTCTTCGGCGTGCTGCTCAACCTCGTGCGTCTGCGACTGAGCGACCCCGTCGCGATCGGAACATTCGGTCTGCTCGTGCCCTTCGGGGCCTACGCCATCGCGGAGCATCTCGGTGGTTCGGGCGTGCTCGCCGTCGTCGCGATGGGCCTTTACGTCGGCTATCAGGCCCCGCGCACGAGCTACACGACCCGCCAGCAGGAGCGTCCCGTCTGGCTCTCGGTCGATCTGCTGCTCGAGAGCTTCGTGTTCGCGTACATCGGCCTGCAGCTCCCCGACGTCATCGGCGAGCTGGCCGCGGGCTCGGAGTCGGTGATCGTGCAGACGATCTGGCTCTCGGTCGCCGCGCTCGGGGTCGTGCTGTTCGTTCGCCCGATCTTCGTCTTCGCCGGCTATTCGTGGGGTCAATGGCGGCAACGCCATCGCCTCGCCCGCTGGCGCGACGGGCTCGCGCGCCGGAGCGCGTCGCCACTCGCGTCCGGGCGACGAGCGCGGATCCCCACCGAGGCGCAGATGCGGATGCGCATGGAGCCGGTGCTCTCGCGTCGCGACCGCGTGATCGTCTCGTGGGCGGGCATGCGCGGCGTGGTGACGCTCGCCTCCGCTGCGGCGGTGGCGGACATCGTCCAGGGCGGGCTGCCCGACACCGCTCTGCGGGCGATCGTCTTCGTCGCGTTCGTCGTGACGGTGGGAACGCTGCTGCTCCAGGGCCTGACGCTGCCGCTGCTGATCAAGAGCCTCGGGGTGGCCGCCGCCGATGAGAAGGCCGAAGACGCGCGGGAGCTGGCCGAGGTGCGCGCGCGGACCCACCTCGAGGGCAGGGCCTACCTGACCGCGAAGCGCGCCGAGTGGGAGACCCGCTTCGGCTCCGGCTTCGCCGACAGGTTCGACCGGATGGCCCGTTCCCTCACGCGGTTCGAGAGCGACGCGGAGAAGGTGCAGGCGGCCGAGGAGGCGTCGGGCGAGGGAGTCGCGGGCGCGGGAGGGGCGGGCGCGGGAGGGGCGGGCGCGGCGGCCGCGGGAGGCGAAGCCCTCCCGAGGCCGACGTTCGAGGACTTCGCGGAGCTCTCGCGGGGCTGGCTCGAGGTGCGACGCCGGGTGCTGATCGAGCACCGCGACGCGGGCACGCTCAACGAGGAGGTGATGCGCGAGCTGATCGTGGCGATGGATGCCGAGGAGCTGGCGCTCGACACGAGGGGCGACCTCCGGGGCCGCACCCCGTGACCCCGGTGCGACCAGCGGCTAGATTGACCGCATGAACGCCAAGCGCAGCATCCTCGCCCTCTCTGCCGGCATCGCCCTCGTCGCGTTCCTGTCCGGGTGTGCGACGGGCTCGCAGGCTCCCACCTCGAGCGCGTCGCCGGACTCCGGCGGCAGCGGGGAGGCGATCGACGTCGACGCGGCCTGGCTGAACGGCGGCACGATGATCGGCCTCGTCACGTACGGCAGCTCCTCGTGCGTGCCCACGGCGGGCGACGTCGAGCTGCTGAGCGACGGCACTCTCGTGGTCGAGCTCGTCGAGCCCGAGGCCGACACCGCGTGCACCCGCGACATGGCGCCGCGCGTCACGCTCGTCGACGTGCCCGAGGGGGTCGACCCCTCGAACGAGCTCGAGATCGCCGTGACCGGCGAGGGCTACTCCGGCGACGCCGACCTCGAGGGAGTGACAGTGGGGGCAGCGCCCGAGGAGTACGGTCCGAGCGCCGGCTGGATCGGTGCCGACGACAGCTTGATCATCCTCACGTGGGGCAGTTCCACCTGCGTGCCGGTCATCGAGACCGCCGAGCCGACCGGCCCGACCGAGGTCACGGTCACCTTCGCCACCCCGCCCGAAGACCAGGTCTGCACGATGGATATGGCCCCCCGCGGCACCCTCGCGACGGTCACGGGCCTCGAGGGCGATGCGGACGTCGAGCTCGTGCTCGCGGGCGCCGGGTTCGAGGGCGCTCGCGTCCCGGTCCTCGGCGAGAACTGACCCCCGGCGCCTGACCCTGGCCGGGTCCCGGGCCGCCCGGTGCCGCACGAACTTCGGAAAACGGCACCGGCTTCGGCCGATTCGGCCCGAATCGTCCGAGTGGGCCGACATTCTCCGAAGTTCGTGCTCGCACTACGCCTCTGCGCGGACGAGCAGGTCGCCGATCTCGCAATCCAGGACGCGGCAGATCGCCGCGAGCGTCGAGTAGCGGATCGCGCGCGCGCGGTCGTTCTTGAGGATCGAGAGGTTCACGACCGAGACTCCGACGAGCTCCGACAAGCGCGTGAGAGTCATGCCACGCTCTTCGAGCAGCTCGTCGAGTCGACAGTGGACCCCGCTCGGCCCTTCGTCCTCGGCAGGGCTCATACGAGTCCTTCGGTCTCGCGCTGCAGCACCGCACCACGGCGGAAGACCACCCCCAGTGCCCCGAGCGCGCATGCGGCGCCGATGGGCCACAGCGGCACGGTCAGCCGAAAGATTCCGGTAGTCGTCACGGCGGCATCCGAAGCCACTGGGGGCAGCACTTCGGCTGCCGCCAGCGCGCGGCCCGCGCTCGTGACCAGTTCGGCGCCCAGCCCGGCGACGAGGACGACGACGGCGGCGATGATGAGCCAGCGGCTGACAGTCCGGCCGAACGGGGCGCCCCTCAGCGCCTGTGCGCAGACGACGACGACAACGACAGCAGGGGTGGCCGCGAGCACCAGGCCCAGGAGCTCTCCGAGTGCGAGCACGACCCGCGTGCTCACGCTAAGCATCGCGATGGTCGCATCCGCGGTGGCGACGTGGGCGCACACCAGGCTCGTCTTGGTCGCCTCGGCGGGTATCCCCTGCTCGCACGGCAGAGTCTCTGGCCACGCAATGGAGACGGGCAGCGCAGGGATCCACGTGTCTCCACCGCTAAGCCACTTCCACACCGTGACGATCACGCCAATGGCGGTCACCGCGAGCCACATGCGCGCGACGGCTCCTGTCACCTCGAGGATCGGGTGCGGACTGCGTCGGCGGCGAGCGTCCCATGCGAGGAGGGCGATGACCCCGGCAATGACGACCAGCCCTACCGTGACCCACAGAAGCGCACCACCGAGGTCGGGCCATCCGATGCTCATACGAGTCCTTCGGTATCGCGCCGCAGCCGTTCGTCGGTTCCGAATGCTCCGGTGATGAGCGCGAGGGCGATGCCGTCTGCTCGCGAGACATGACTGCGCTGTGCAACATCCATAGCCGCCTCGTTTCCATATCGATAGTCGCTAATATCGATAAACGTTATGCCTCTGGAGGGTGGTCGTCAAGGCCACCCGGGCGCTATGCCCACGGCGAACACCGGCATATCGGCATCCACCCCTCGTTACCCTCATTACAAGGCGCCCCGCAGAGCGCCTGGAGGAGTTCGCGATGTTTGAGAGATTCACCGACCGTGCCCGTCGTGTGGTTGTGCTCGCCCAAGAAGAGGCGAAGATGCTCAACCACAACTACATCGGCACCGAGCACATCCTGCTCGGGCTGATCCACGAAGGCGAGGGTGTCGCCGCCAAGGCTCTCGAGTCCCTCGGCATCTCGCTCGACGCCGTGCGCGAGCAGGTCCAGGACATCATCGGCCAGGGTCAGCAGCAGCCGACCGGGCACATCCCGTTCACGCCGCGCGCCAAGAAGGTGCTCGAGCTGTCACTGCGCGAAGCGCTGCAGCTCGGCCACAACTACATCGGCACGGAGCACATCCTGCTCGGGCTCATCCGCGAGGGCGAGGGCGTCGCCGCACAGGTGCTCGTCAAGCTCGGGGCCGACCTGAACAAGGTGCGCCAGCAGGTCATCCAGCTGCTCTCGGGCTACCAGGGCAAGGAGCCCGCCGCCGTCAGCGGCGCCGCGCACGACAGCACGGCGGGTGCACAGGGCGGCTCGCAGGTGCTCGACCAGTTCGGCCGCAACCTCACGCAGGCCGCGCGCGACAACAAGCTCGACCCCGTTATCGGCCGCGAGAAGGAGATCGAGCGGGTCATGCAGATCCTCTCCCGCCGCTCCAAGAACAACCCGGTGCTGATCGGCGAGCCCGGCGTCGGCAAGACCGCCGTCGTCGAGGGTCTCGCCCAGGCCATCGTCAAGGGCGATGTGCCCGAGACGCTGAAGGACAAGCAGCTCTACTCGCTCGACCTCGGTTCGCTCATCGCCGGCTCCCGCTACCGGGGCGACTTCGAGGAGCGCCTGAAGAAGGTCACCAAAGAGATCCGCACGCGCGGCGACATCATCGTCTTCATCGATGAGATCCACACCCTCGTGGGTGCGGGTGCTGCCGAAGGCGCCATCGATGCGGCATCCATTCTGAAGCCGCTGCTCGCCCGCGGCGAGCTGCAGACGATCGGTGCGACCACGCTCGACGAGTACCGCAAGCACTTCGAGAAGGATGCCGCGCTCGAGCGCCGCTTCCAGCCGATCCAGGTCGCCGAGCCGAGCCTGCCCCACGCGATCAACATCCTCAAGGGCCTGCGCGACCGCTACGAGGCGCACCACAAGGTGCAGATCACGGATGGCGCGATCGTTGCGGCGGCGAACCTCGCCGACCGGTACGTGAGCGACCGCTTCCTGCCCGACAAGGCCATCGACCTGATCGACGAGGCCGGCGCCCGCCTGCGGCTGTCGATCCTGTCGAGCCCGCCCGAGCTGCGCGAATTCGACGAGAAGATCGCGAACGTGCGCCAGCAGAAGGAGCAGGCGTCGGAGGACCAGGACTTCGAGAAGGCCGCCGCCCTCCGCGACGAGGAGAAGTCGCTCCTCGCCGAGCGTCTCCGCCTCGAGAAGCAGTGGCGCTCGGGCGACGTCGCGACGCACGCCGTCGTGGACGAGGGCCTGATCGCCGAGGTGCTCGCCCAGGCGACCGGCATCCCGGTCTTCAAGCTGACCGAGGAGGAGTCGAGCCGGCTCGTCTTCATGGAGAAGGCGCTGCACCAGCGCGTCATCGGTCAGGAGGAGGCCATCGCGGCCCTGTCCAAGACGATCCGCCGCCAGCGCGCGGGGCTCAAGGACCCGAAGCGTCCCAACGGCTCGTTCATCTTCGCCGGCCCCACGGGCGTCGGAAAGACCGAGCTCGCCAAGGCGCTCGCGGAGTTCCTGTTCGACGACGAGGGCGCGCTCATCTCGCTCGACATGTCGGAGTTCGGCGAGAAGCACACCGTCTCTCGCCTGTTCGGCGCCCCTCCCGGATTCGTCGGATTCGAAGAGGGCGGCCAGCTCACCGAGAAGGTGCGCCGCAAGCCGTTCAGCGTGGTGCTCTTCGACGAGATCGAGAAGGCGCATCCCGACATCTTCAACTCGCTCCTGCAGATCCTCGAAGAGGGTCGGCTGACCGACGGTCAGGGCCGCGTGATCGACTTCAAGAACACGGTCATCATCATGACCACCAACCTGGGTGCGCGCGACATCGCGGGCGGCCCGGTCGGGTTCCAGGTCGAGGGCGACACCGCGACGTCGTACGACCGCATGAAGGGCAAGGTGCAGGAAGAGCTCAAGCGGCACTTCAAGCCCGAGTTCCTGAACCGCGTCGACGACATCATCGTGTTCCCGCAGCTGAGCAAGCCCGAGCTCGTGCAGATCGTCGACCTGTTCACGAAGCGCCTCAGCGAGCGCCTGCTCGATCGTGACATGACGATCTCGCTGACGCTGGCCGCCAAGGAGCGCCTCATCGAGATCGGGTTCGACCCCGCACTCGGCGCGCGTCCCCTGCGCCGCGCGATGCAGCACGAGGTCGAGGACCGGCTCTCGGAGCGCATCCTGCACGGCGAGCTCAACCCGGGCGACCACATCACGGTGGATGCCGCGAACGGGGAGTTCGTGTTCGAGCACGGCCCTCGCGGCGACAAAGTCGCGGTCGGCATCACCGGCGGCGGGGAGATCTCCGCATCGCCCGACCTCACGGTGATCCGCGGCGACTGACGAGCCGACACTCGAACGAAACGAAGAGCGGATGCCTCGGCATCCGCTCTTCGTTGTCCCGGCGGTCGCGAGCCACTCCCCAGATGGCATGGCGGCGCCGAAGCTGGGTGGACTACGTTCCCGAGCGGGAACGCTGCGCGGCCGATCCCGAACCGGAGCGCTGCGCGCCGAGGCCGCGGCGCTCGTGCACGGTGTCTCCGCTGAACTCGTTCATGGTCACGGAACTTATGAGTGCGCGCGGCGCTCACTGATACATGCCGTTCTCAAATCGCGTCGGCCCTAGGCTGGAACGGTGAGCGCGTTCATCGTCCGCCCCGCCAGAACCTCGGATGTCGCAGGCATCCGCGCGCTGCTCGCGCCCTACGTCGAGCGCCGCATCCTGCTGGGCAAGGACCTCGTGCTGCTCTTCGAGTCGGTGCAGCAGTTCATGGTCGCCGAGGCGAGCGACGGCGAGCTGATCGGATGCGGCGCCCTTCACGTCATGTGGGAGGACCTGGGCGAGATCCGCACGCTGATCGTCAAGGACGAATGGCTGCGCCACGGTGTCGGCCGCGAGATCGTGGAGGCGCTGGAGGCGAACGCCCGCGTGCTCGGCCTGAGCAGGCTGTTCTGCCTCACCTTCGAGGTCGAGTTCTTCACCCGCCGCGGCTTCACTGAGATCGGCGAGCAGGTCGTCGACCCGGATGTCTACTCGCAGCTGCTGCGCAGCCCAGACGAGGGCATCGCCGAGTTCCTCGACCTCGCGCACGTCAAGCCGAACACGCTCGGAAACACCCGCATGCTCAAGTCCCTCTAGGCACGGGATCGAGTGCGTCCGGGGACTCGCCGGCACCGCCTCGCCGGATCAGCCGGACCTCCCGCACGGGCTCGCCCCACCTGTCGTCGTCCTTGACGTGCCCGTCGGGCTCGAAGCCGTTCCGGCGGTAGAACGCGCGGGCTCGCGGGTTGTCCTCCAGCATCCACAGCGATGCCGCGGCGTCGCCGATCGCGGCATCGACCAGCGCCTGCCCCACGCCGGTGCCGTAGTGCTCTGCCAGCACGTACATCGCGAACAGTTCTCGGCGTCCGGGGGTCGCGTCCTCGTCGCGGCACGCCCCGGATGACGCGAACCCGACGATCGTGTGAGCACGCTCGGCGACCC
Source organism: Microbacterium sp. (assembly GCF_035554235.1). GTDB lineage: Bacteria > Actinomycetota > Actinomycetes > Actinomycetales > Microbacteriaceae > Microbacterium. The sequence goes on from NZ_DATMIO010000153.1 coordinate 12,484, forward strand.
AGATGTCCGACTCGTCGCCGGCGACCACGCCTGCCAGGACCCGGCGCCATGCGTTCGTCGACCGCCCGACATCGAGCCGATCGAGGATCGCCTGCGGCATCCGACCCGTGTAGGCCTCGTGCCAGCCCTGAACCTGCACCCGTCCGATGCCGGCCGCGTCATCGACGCTCGCGCGCCGGACGGTTACCTCAGTCATCCGTCCGGTCATCGTCAGCGATCGGGATGTCGTACGCCCACGTGCGCGCGAGGGAGCGGATGCGCGCCTGGCGCCACTGCCACATGGTCCACAGCACCGGCCAAAGCACCGGGGCGGCCGCGCCGCCGATGACGAGCCGGTCCCGCCAGAGGGTGCGCGTGGCGTCGCCGGGCGCCGGGGAGACGGCGATCTGGTGGTCCCACACGTCGAGGGCGGCAAGGGGCCCGGTCAGGGGGATGCCGCTGTCGCGGAAGATGCGCACGGGTCCGCGCGCATCGGTCGTGACCCGGTCGCTGACGTGGATGAGCTGGCGGCCCATGGGCAGAGCGCCCGCGACGCTCAACCCGACCGCGACATCGGACCCCGGTTCCCAGCTGGTGGGGAACCCCTGCGCGGTGAGCGGCGACATCTCCAGGAACGGTCCGTACAGCTCCGCGACCGCGCGCGGCGAGTGCAGGGCTCGCCAGGCGGCATCCGCATCGCAGTCGATCGCGAACTTGAGCATCACGCGCATGCCCAATCTTTACACCCCGGCGCACGCGCCGCCTGAGCAGCGTGCCCTGAGCAGCGTGCCCTGAGCATCGCGCTGAGCAGCGTGCCCTGAGATCTAGGCTGTCGGGGTGGATGCGACGCCTTTCGACCAGCAGACCTATCAGGTGCGACTCGAGTGGGGGATCGACGGTCTCGCGCGGGTCGCGCCGGCCGACATCGTGATCGTCGTCGACGTGCTGCGGTTCGCGACGACGGTGACGGATGCCGTCGAGGCGGGGCACGCGGTCGCCCTGGATGCCGGCGCCCACGCCGTGTCGATCGACGGTGCCGCGATCGCGGTCGCGGCGGCGGAGTCGGGCGCCGTCGTGCTGCTCGGGTGCCTCCGCAACGCCGCCGCCGTCGCCGCGGCCGTCTACGCCGAGCAGGAGCGCCGCGGCCAACGCACGAGCGTCGCGATCATCGCTTGCGGCGAACTCGTCGGCGCAGGGCCGGGAGCACCGCTGCGCTTCGCGATCGAGGATCAGCTGGGCGTGGGCGCGATCGTCGATGCCCTGACGGAGATGGGCATCGACCACACGGCACCCGAGGCGGCGGTCGCGTGCGAGTCGTTCCGCGGGCTGCGCCAGGCGCTGCGGCACCTGTTGACCGCGAGCGGATCCGGAAGGGAGCTCGCGGCCATGGGTCGGGCCCACGAGGTCGCCCGCGCGGCCGCGCTCGATGCATCCCGCGCCGTTCCCGTGCTGCGCGACGGGGCCTTCCGCGCCTGGGGGTGATCGCGACGCGCGAGGTCGGGCCGCTCAGCGCTCCTGCTGCGCGGCGAGCTTCAGCGCCGGGGTGATCTCCCGGCGCGACCACGAGAAGACGAAGCGCTCATCGAAACGACGCGCGCACTTGGCGCACGACGTCGCCCGGGTCGGCTTGCGGTGCCGGTACGCGGTGTGGCCGACGGGGCACACCCCGACCCACGGCGCCAGTTCCGTCGCGGTCTCGCCGTCGTGCGTCGTGCCCCCGACGTAGCCGAGATCGCGGGCGACGGCCTTCCACTTCGGCCCGTGGCCCGCCTTCGCCCCCGCGAGCGCGTGAGCCACCTCGTGCAGCAGGGTCTGGTGATTGGTGTCGTCGTCGTAGCGCGCCGCGAGGTAGCGCGAGACGCTGATGCGCTTGTTCGTGTAGTCGCACAGGCCGGCGCGGCGCTTGGCGTGATCGAAAGCGAACGACCACGACTCATCCAGGTGAAGGGTGATGAGGGCGTCGGCCCACGCGCGGACGCGGTGCAGTTCAGACATGCGGCGAACCTAGAACAAACCTACGACGTCAGCTTGCAACGCTGGTCTGCGCACGGCGGCGATCGGCCGCGTCGATCGCGAGCAGCGCCGACTCGAGCTGCTCGTCGGTCGCCCCCGACTCCTGCCGAAGGAAGAGCGCGCGCTTGAAGTCGACGCGCGCGTCTTCGTACTCGCGGGCGTCGAAGCGGACCTTGCCGCGGTGCTGGTACGCGAACGCGGCGATCGAGCTCCAGCCCTGTCCCTCCGCCTCTTCTGCGCACGTCGTCAGCTCGTGCTCGGCCGCCGCGAGCGCTCCCCGCGCCTGCTGGACGGTGGCATGCAGGATGCGGGCCCGCAACAGGTCCTTGCGGGTGCCGGCCATACGCGCCACGCGCACCGACTGCTCCGAGATCACGAGGGCGTCTTCGAGCCGGTCGAGAACCTTGAGCAGCCACACCCGCTCGAGCAGCGCCGGCAGCGACCGCTGCTCGCCGATCTCGTCGAGGCGCTCCGTACATTGGCGTGCGTCGATGCTCTCGCGCAGGGTCTCGGGATCGTATCCGTGGATGTAGCTCACCGGGACTCCTCTCGCCGCGGGCGGTTCGCTCCTCCAGTGTGCCCCGGATGCCGCGGCGATCCGCCGAGGGCACGCGGGATGTCGCGACCCGGGGTGCTCAGAAACCCCGATCCCGGGGTCACCTCTCGAAGATCGACGCCTGCGGTTTCGGCGATGGCACGGCATCGGCATCCGTCACCACTCGTGCGCCCCGCGCGAAGTCATCCAGCTCGGCGCCCCACGCGACCTTCGCGGGATGCGGCCCGGCCGCCATCAGCCGCGGCAGCCACTCCGTGGGCAGAGGGGCAGGGGATGCGGCGATCACGAGGTTGCCGAAGCGACGGCCCTTGAGAACCTGCACCTCGGCGAGCACGGCGACGTGCTCGAGCACCGCCTGCACCGTCGCCACCTGGCGCCGGGCGAACGCCAGCCCGGGCCCGTCTGCCACGTTGACGAGCAGCACCCCGTCCGGGGCGAGCGTGCGCGCGGCAGCCCGGTGGAACTCGAGCGAGGTGACGTGCGCCGGGGTCTGCGCCCCGGAGTACACGTCCGAGACGAGCAGGTCGACCTGCCCCACGAGCCCGGGGGGCAGCTTCTCGAGCACGGCCCGCGCATCGCCCGTCCGCACCCGGATCGAGGCGCCGCGGGGAAGCGGCAGCTCGCCGCGCACGAGCTCGACGAGGGCGGCCTCGAGCTCGACGACCTGCTGCCGCGATCCCGGCCTCGTGGCCTCGATGTAGCGCGGGAGTGTGAGGGCCCCCGCACCGAGGTGCACCGCGGTGATGGGCTGCCCCGGCATCCGAAGCCGATCGATCACCGCCCCCATGCGCGCGACGTACTCGAAGTGCAGATGCGTCGGGTCGTCGAGGTCCACGTGCGACTGCGGCGTGCCGTCGACGTCCAGTTCCCACCCCGATGCGAACTCCGACCGCACGACGCGGGCGATCGTCCCATCCGACAGGCGCGCGGTCACCGGGTGTTCCTGCCGCGCTCGTGCCATGAGTCAACGGTAGTCGGCCGCCAGTGACTCGACGGCGGGCTCGTGCTCGGCCGCGATGAAACACGATCGAGACAAAGGTGTAATGCCCGCGGCGGCGCCGTGCGGATAGCGTCGAAGCATCACACCGACACCGAGTGACGGGCCTCACCAGGGCCCGCACCCGACGATGGAAGGTCACATCCCATGCAACATTCACGAATCCGGCGGCACGCTCTCGCAGCGGTCGCCGGCATTTCGATCGCGGCGCTCGCCCTCGCGGGCTGCGCCAGCGACCGCGGCGACGGCGGCGACGCCGACACCGGCGACGCTGAGGTCGACGGTACGTTCGTCTTCGCCGCCTCGTCGGACCCCGCCAACCTCGACCCTGCTTTCGCGCAGGACGGCGAGACGTTCCGCGTCTCCCGCCAGATCTTCGAGGGGCTGGTCGGCACCGAGCCCGGCACGGCCGATCCCGCACCACTCCTGGCGGAGTCGTGGGACTCGTCCGAGGACGGCATGTCGCACACCTTCACGCTCAAGGAGGGCGTGACGTTCCACGACGGCACCCCCTTCAACGCCGAGGCCGTCTGCTACAACTTCGACCGCTGGTACAACTGGACGGGCCTCGCCGCGAGCGAAGCCCTCTCGTACTACTACGGCAAGCTGTTCCGCGGCTATGTCGAGACACCGGATGTCGCGGTCTACAAGTCCTGCACGCCGGACGGCGACAACTCGGTCACGATCGAGCTGAACCAGCCGTTCGCCGGCTTCATCCCCGCGCTCTCGCTCCCCGCTTTCGCCATGCAGAGCCCGACGGCGCTCGCCGAGTACGACGCCGACGGCGTCGGCGGCACCGAAGAGGCACCCGCGCTGTCGGAATACGGCAAGGGTCACCCCACCGGCACCGGCCCCTACAAGTTCGACGCGTGGGAGCCCGGTCAGCAGGTCACGCTGAGCGCCTACGACGAGTACTGGGGCGATGCCGGCCAGATCGACGAGATCATCTTCCGCACGATCGATGACCCCACCGCACGCCGCCAGGCGCTCGAGTCGGGCGCGATCGACGGCTACGACCTCGTCGGCCCCGCCGACACGGCGGCGCTCGAGGAGGACGGCTTCACCATGGTGTCGCGTCCGCCCTTCACGATCCTGTACCTCGCGTTCAACCAGGCCGTTCCCGCGCTGCAGGACCCGCTCGTGCGCGAGGCCCTGTCGTACGCGGTCGACAAGGACGCGCTCATCACCCAGGTGCTCCCCGAGGGCACCGAGAAGGCGACGCAGTTCATGCCGGATGTCGTCAACGGCTGGAACCCGGAGGTCACGACCTACGAGTACGACCCGGAGAAGGCGAGGGACCTGCTCGCCCAGGCCGGGTACGACGAAGCCAACCCGCTGACGCTGGACTTCAACTACCCCGTCGACGTATCGCGTCCGTACATGCCGGATCCGGAGCAGATCTTCACCGTGCTCTCGACGCAGCTCGCCGAGGTGGGCGTGATCACCAACCCGATCACCGACGCCTGGAGCCCCGACTACCTCGACAAGATCACGGGTACTCCGAACCACGGCATCCACCTGCTCGGCTGGACCGGCGACTACAACGACACCGACAACTTCCTCGGTGTGTTCTTCGGAGCGCCGTCCTCGGAGTGGGGCTTCGACAACCCGGAGCTGTTCGCGGCGCTCGATGAGGCGCGAGGCATCTCGAACCTCGAGGAGCAGAGCGCGCTGTATCAGGACATCAACGAGATGGTCGCGCAGTTCATCCCGGGCGTGCCCCTCGCGCACCCGGCCCCGACGCTGGCGTTCGCGCCCCGCGTCGAGAGCTACCCGGCCAGCCCGGTCAACGACGAGGTGTTCAACCAGATCGTGCTGATCGAGTAATCACCCGGTCCGTGCAGTAAAGTGCGGTGCGGGATGCGGCAGACCGTCGCTCCCGCACCGCCACACCACTCCGACACCCCTGGAGATCTCCGCATTGCTGCGCACCATCGGCCAGAGGCTGCTGCTTCTCATCCCCACGCTGATCGGCCTCAGCATCCTTCTGTTCCTGTGGGTGAGGGCCCTCCCCGGCGGCCCCGCCGTCGCCCTGCTGGGTGAGAAGGCGACCCCCGAGGCCGTGGAGCGCATCAACGAGCTGTACGGGTTCAACCGCCCGATCCTCGAGCAGTACTTCACGTGGCTGCTGCGCCTGCTCGGGGGTGATTTCGGCACGTCGATCGTGACCTTCCGCGACGTGCTGGACGAGTTCCTGCGGCGTTTTCCGGCCACCCTCGAGCTCTCGATCGCCGCGCTCATCTTCGCCGTCGGCTTCGGCATCCCCGCCGGCTACCTGGCCGCGCGACGGCACGGCAGGTTCAGCGACCACGCGTCGGTCGTGGCCAGCCTCGTCGGCATCACGATCCCGGTGTTCTTCCTCGCGTTCATCCTGAAGTACGTCTTCGCGGTGGAGCTCGGCTGGCTGCCCTCCGACGGCCGGCAGGATCCCCGCATCGATGCGACCCACCCGACCGGCTTCTACGTGCTCGACGGCATCCTCACCGGCGAGTGGGACGCCGCGTGGAACGCCATCCTGCACCTGATCCTCCCCGCGATCGCGCTCGGCACGATCCCCCTCGCGATCATCGTCCGCATCACGCGGGCATCCGTCCTCGAAGTGCAGAACGCCGACTACGTGCGCACCGGCCGCGCCAAGGGCCTCGGCCGGAGCACGCTCCGCAACCGCTTCATCCTCCGCAATGCGATGCTCCCCGTGATCACGACCATCGGGCTGCAGACCGGCCTCCTGATCGCCGGCGCCGTCCTCACCGAGAAGGTCTTCGCGTGGCCGGGAGTCGGCTCGTTCATGGCGAGCGCGATCGAGAGGCGCGACTTCCCGGTCTTGCAGGGATTCATCATCTTCATCGCGGTCGGGTACGCGCTCATCAACCTCGCCGTCGACGTCTCGTACAGCTTCATCGACCCGAGAGTGAGGGTGTCATGACGTCCGCCATGCTGCCCCCCGCGCCGAGCGGCGGACCCGTCGACGACACCGCGGTCGATGACCGGCAACTGCTGCGGGCGCAGGCACCCGGCGGCTTCTGGCGCGACGTCTTCAAGCGGCTCCGCCACAACCCGACGGCCTGGGCCGGCGCATTCATCGTCTTCGTCTTCGTGGTCGTTGCCGTGTTCGCGCCGTGGCTCGCCCCGTACCCCGAGGAGGCCCTGCCGGGGGCGAAATACGTCACACCGACGCACATCCCGGGTCCGGGCGAGATTCCCGGGTTCCCCCTCGGGCTCGACCGGTTCGGCGGCGACGTGCTCTCGAAGCTCATCTGGGGCGCGCGCGCATCGCTCGCGATCGGCCTCGTCTCGACCGCTTTCGGGCTGATCGGCGGGATGCTGCTGGGCCTGTTGGCGGGGACCTTCGGCGGCTGGGTCGACAACGTCGTGATGCGCTTCGTCGACATCCTGCTGTCGGTGCCGAACCTGCTGCTCGCGGTCTCGATCGCGGCGATCCTCGGACAGTCGCAGTTCGCGATCATGATCGCGATCGGGGCATCGCAGGTGCCGATCTTCGCTCGCTTGCTGAGGGCGTCGATGCTCCAGCAGCGCAGCGCCGACTACGTCCTCTCCGCGCAGACCCTCGGGCTCGGACGCGGCTCGATCACGATGAGCCACGTGCTGCCCAACGCGATCGGTCCCGTCATCGTCCAGGGCACCCTCACGCTCGCGACGGCCGTCATCGACGCGGCCGCGCTCTCGTTCCTGGGCCTCGGCGGGGGTCGCCCCGAGACGGCCGAGTGGGGCCGCATGCTCACGTACGCGCAGGCCGAACTGGCGATCGCGCCGTGGCTCGCGTTCCTGCCCGGCATCTGCATCGCCGTCACGGCGCTCGGCTTCACGCTCTTCGGCGAGGCCCTGCGCGAAGCCATGGACCCGCGCACCCGCGCCCGCTGACCCCGCCCCCCTCCGCCCCCCTTCCACCCCGCCGAGAAACGACGGTTCGGCCGAGAAACGCGGCATCGCCGGATGTTTCGGCCGCGATGTCGTTTCTCGACCCCAGGAAGGCGTCGGGGCGGGCGTCGGGAGCGGAACGCTAGCCGGCGATGCCGAGCTCGTTGCCCGGGATGGAGGCGAGCAGGCGGCGCGTATAGGGATCGCGCGCGTTGGTGAAGATCTCCTCGGATGTCGCGGCCTCGACGAGCACGCCGTCCTTCATGACGCACACGTAGTCGCTGATGAGGCGCACCACCGCGAGGTCGTGGGAGATGAACAGGTAGCTGAGCCCGTACTCGCGCTGCAGCTCGCCGAGGAGCTTCAGGATCTGGTCCTGCACGAGCACGTCCAGGGCCGAGACCGGCTCGTCGCACACGATCACCTCGGGCGAGAGGGCCAGGGCGCGGGCGATCGCGACGCGCTGGCGCTGGCCGCCCGACAGCTCGGAGGGGTAGCGCCGGAGCATCGAGGCCGGCAGGGCGACGTCATCCATCAGCTGGAGCACTCGCTTGCGCCGCTCCTTCGAAGAGCCGCGCTTGTAGAACGCGAGGGGCTCCTCGACGATCCGCTCGATCGTGAACATCGGATTGAGCGACGAGTAGGGGTCCTGGAAGATCGGCTGCACCTTCTGGCGGAACTCCCGCTGGGCGGCGCGGTCGAGACCCTGGATGTCCTGGCCTTCGAACAGGATGCGGCCGCTGGTCGGTTCGATCACCTTCAGCAGCATCCGCGCCGTGGTCGTCTTGCCCGAGCCGGACTCGCCGACGATCGCGACGGTCTCTCCGCGAGGCACCGCGAGCGACACGTTCTTGACGGCGGCGAAGTCCTCCTTCTGGCCGCGGACCTTGAAGAGCTTCGTGACGTCCTGATATTCGATGACGTAATCGGTGGATGCCGCTGCCGTGGCGGTCGCCTCCGCCTTCGGCGCGGCGCCCTCGACCGTTGTGCCTTCCACTACGGCGCCCTCGACCACGGCGCCCTCGACCACGGCGCCCTCGACCACGGTGCCCTCGACCACGGTGCCCTCGAGCCCCCCGCCCTCGACCGCCGCGAGCCGCGGGGCGGCGCGGAACGCCTCGGGCTGCAGGCGCACGGCGGCGACGGATGGCGCGGCCTTGACGAGCGTTCGGGTGTAGGCGTGCTGGGGGTCGTTCAGGATCTGCTCGGCCGGCCCCTGCTCGACGATGCGGCCGCGGTGCATGACGACGACCCGCGATGCGCGCTCGGCCGCGAGGCCGAGATCGTGGGTGATCAGGAGCACCGAGGTGCCGAGCTCGTCGGTCATGCGGGCGAGCTGATCGAGGATCGTCCGCTGCACGGTGACGTCGAGGGCGCTCGTGGGCTCGTCGGCGATCAGGAGGCGGGGCTTGCAGGCCAGCCCGATCGCGATGAGGGCGCGCTGTCGCATGCCGCCCGAGAACTCGTGGGGGTACTGCTTCGCCCGCTCCCGGGCGTTCGGCAGGCCCGCGGCCTCGAGGGTCTCGATCACCTTGGCGTCGACATCGTGGCGCGTCGCGAGCCCGTGCGCGAGCAGGGTCTCGGCGACCTGCGAGCCGATCTTCGTGACGGGGTTGAGGTTGGACATCGGGTCCTGGGGCACGAGCCCGATCTGACGACCGCGAACCCTGCGCATCTCGGACTCGGGGGCGCCGACGAGCTCCCGCCCCTCCAGGGTGATGCTGCCGCGGGAGACGCGGCCCCCGCCCGAGAGCAGGCCGATGATCGACATCGCGGTCGTGGACTTGCCCGAGCCGGACTCGCCGACGATCGCGAGGGTCTCGCCGACGCCCACCTCGAGGTCGACGCCCTCGACGGCGTGCACCACGCCGTCGGTGGTGGCGAACTCGACGGCGAGGTCGCGCACCGCCAGCAGTGGCGGGAGGCTGGGGGCGGCGGCCGCGCCGATCGGAGTCATCCCCCCATCCTGCCCTGGCGGCGCCGCGCGCGCACCGGCGCCGCCCGAGCTTTACCCAGTCGTGACGGGGCCTGGGCGGCACGGCTAGCGTGGGGTCATGCGGAGCGCGCGGGCGGAGGCGATCGACCTCAACAGCGATCTCGGCGAGACGTGGAAGGGCGCCCCCACCGCCGACGACGAGGCCATGTTCGCGCTCATCTCCAGCGCGAGCATCGCGTGCGGGTTCCACGCCGGCGACGACGCATCGATGCGCGCAAGCATCGAGCGTGCGGCCCGGTTCGGGGTCGCCGTCGGCGCGCACCCGTCGTACGACGACCGTGAGGGTTTCGGGCGGCGCGACCGGAGCCCGTCGCCCGTCGCCCTGCGGGCCGACATCACGCGCCAGCTCGACGCCCTCGCGGCGGCGGGTGCCGACATCCGGTACGTGAAACCGCACGGCGCCCTCTACAACCGCATCGTGGACGATGCGGTGCAGGCACGTGCGGTGGCGGCCGCGGTCGCCGCATTCGCGGAGCGGGCCGGGCGCCCGATTCCCGTGCTCGGCCTCGGCGGTGCGATCGCCGAGGCGACCACGGGCGTCGGGCTGCCCTTCGTGCGGGAGGCCTTTCTCGATCGCGCCTACACGCCGGGCGGCGCGCTGGTGCCCCGCAGCCGACCCGGCGCGGTGCTCGGGTCGGCCGACGTCGTCGCCGAGCGAGCGGTGCGGCTCGTGGTCGACCGCGTACTCGAGGCGATCGACGGCACCGTCATCGCAGCGGATGCCGCGTCGCTCTGCGTGCACGGCGACACCCCGGCGGCCGTCGCGATGGCCCGTGCGGTGCGCGCCGCGCTGGATGCCGAGCACGTGCCGGTCCGCGCCCCCTGGTGAGGCGCCCGGTGAGCCGCGCCCCCTGG
>NZ_DATMIO010000154.1:0-32644 GCF_035554235.1 Microbacterium sp.
GACGCGCCGCGCCCGGACGGGCCGCTGCGGGACGCGATGCGCCGCTCGATGCGGGGGCTGCGGCCGGCGCTGCCGCCGGCGAGCCGGCTCCGTCGGCCTCGAGGGCCGCACGGAGCTTGCGAGCCACGGGGGGCTCGATGGTCGATGAGGGGCTCTTGACGAATTCGCCGAGCTCCTTGAGCTTTGCAAGTGCGATCTTGCTGTCTACGCCGAGTTCGGAAGCGATCTCGTGTACGCGTGGTTTGGCAGCCACAATTCTCCTGTCTGGGTTGGTCCACCCAGGCAGGGCAGACCTCAATCGAGGACGGGTCTCATTTCGAGCCGTTCACTTTGTTTCCATAGCCGTTCAGCCTTTTCGTGAAGGTCTGGGTGAAGGTCTGCATGTCGAGCTGGCCCGACACACGCAATGCTCGCACGAAGGCGCGGCGCCGGATGGCGGCATCCACGCACTCGGCGTGTGGATGCACCCACGCGCCCCGCCCGGGCAGGATCTTTCGCTCATCGATGACAAGGAGAGAATCCACCGCGACCACCCTCAGGAGGTCGGACCGGGAAGCACGCGCGCGACAACCGACGCACGTCCGTACGGGGTCCATGGTACACCTCCCGCCTGTGGGCCTGCCGCGCCTCGATGAGGCGGCAGGAGAGATCTCGATACGCTCGCTGGCGCTCGCTACTCGATCTTGAGTCGTAGCGCATCAACGCGGCTTCGCCGCATTGATCCGCTACGACTCAAGGATGCTGTCGGGCTGGATGTCGATCTTCGCGCCGGTGAGCTTGGCCGCCAGGCGGGCGTTCTGGCCCTCCTTGCCGATGGCCAGCGACAACTGGTAGTCGGGCACGAGGGCGCGCACGGCCTTGACCGAGGCATCCAGCACGAACGCGCTCGTCACCTTCGCCGGAGACAGCGCGTTGGCGACGAACCGCGGCAGATCCGGGTCGTAGTCGACGATGTCGATCTTCTCGCCGCTGAGCTCCTCGGTGACCGCGCGCACGCGCCGGCCGAGCTCCCCGATGCACGCACCCTTGGCGTTGATCGAGGGGTCGTTGGCCTTGACGGCGATCTTGGTCCGGTGACCGGCTTCTCGCGCGAGCGAGACGATCTCGACGAGCCCCGATGCGATCTCCGGCACCTCGAGCGCGAAGAGCTTGCGAACGAGGCCGGGGTGTGTGCGGGACACCGTGATCTGCGGACCCTTGGTGCCCTTCCCGACGCTCGTCACGTAGACGCGCAGCCGCGAACCGTGCGTGTAGTCCTCGCTCGGCACCTGCTCCTCGGGAGGCAGGATCGCCTCGATCGAACCGAGGTCGACGTGGATCATGCGGGGGTTCGGACCCTGCTGCACGACACCGGCGACGATGTCGCCCTCCTTGCCGCGGAACTCGCCCAGGACGGCGTCATCGGCGATGTCGCGCAAGCGCTGGCTGATGACCTGCTTGGCCGCGAAGGCGGCGATGCGCCCGAAATCGTCGGGGGTGGTCTCCTCCTCGCCGATGATGGCGCCCTCTTCGTCGGCCAGCGGCAGGAAGACGGCGACGTGGCCGGTCTTGCGGTCGAGCACCGCGCGCGCACCCGCGGGCAGGTCGCCGGTCGCGGTCGTGTGCTTGCCGTACGCCGTGAGGATGGCCTGCTCGATGATGGCGACCAACTCGTCGAACGGGATTTCCTTCTCGCGCTCGATCGTGCGCAGCAGCCCCAGGTCGATGTCCATCGCGGCCTCCTCTATTCAGCTCTGTCGCCCGCGATCACGTCGCAGGCGTATCGACCCACGATACCCGAACCCCGGTCGCTGCTGGGGCATGCGAACGCTCAGGAACGACGGCAGAAGTCGGTGCCCTCGTCGTTTCGGGCGAACCGGTCCTCCGTCCACCGGATCAGCGTCGAGAGGAAGCGGGATTCCGGCATCAGGATGCCGCGGTGGTCGGTGGCGTCGTAGGGTATCCATCGCACCGCCGTCTCGCCCTCGCAGAGCGTCGCCACGTATTCGCGGGTGACGTGCGGAGGGATGACCTCGTCCTCCCGCCCCCAGGCGATCAGGAGCGGCGCCTCCCATGGTCCCTGGGGGACGTTCTGGGCGAGCCGTCGCCCGAGGGCGCCGCTCGTCAGGTCGGCGGGGTAGAGCGGCCTGTCGGCGGAGACGCCGAGCGAGGTGATCGCGGAGAGCAGCAGGCCGGGCTCCGACAGGCAGCGCTGAGTCATCTCCCGCACGATCGCCCGTCCCGAGGTGGCGACGTAGTCCTCGAGGTTCACGTCGGGATACAGATCGGCGTATGGCACGAGCACCCAGGAGATCAGGATCGACAGTTCCGTCGAGGCATCCGCCCGGGTGAGCTCGCCGGCGACCGCGAGCGGATCGGCGACCGGAGCGAGTGCCGCGGTCCCGCGGATCCTGAGGTCGGGCGCGTAGTCCGCCGCCACCGGCTCGGTCCACAGCGCGGCGTGCCCGCCCTGCGAGTGTCCCCAGGCGACGATGTCATCCGAGAGCGCCAGATCGTCGATCTCGCGGGCGGCACGTACGGCGTCGATGCTGGAGCGGGCCTCGCCGGGACCGATCAGGTAGGGGAAGTCCCCCGCCGTCCCCTGGCCGCTGTAGTCGGTGCCGACGACGACCCACCCGCGTGCGAGGGCCTCCTCGACGGCAGGAATCGCCCACTTGGTCGCCGAGCCGTCCATGAGGCTCGGCGCGCAGCCGCGCGCCACCCCGGTGGTGCCGTGATTCCAGGAGATGACGGGCCGCGGCCCCGGCGGGGGGTCGGTGGGAACGATGACGAGCGCGCTCGCGACGGCGTCGCGGCCGAAGGTGTCTGTGGTGGTGTAGAGGATGCGCCGCACATCGCCGCCCGAGGGCGAACGGCCGGCGTAGTCGCCCACGCGGATGAGCGCTCCCGGTTGCAGCGGCACGGTGCGCGGCGGTTCGTAGAAGGCGTCGACGACGGGCGCGCCATCCGCGAGCCAGCCGTTGAGCGCCCACGCCGATGAGGCGATCGCGACGAGCAGCACGGCCGCGGCATAGCGGGCGATGTCGCCCCAGATGCGCCGCCGCGGCAACGGTTCCATGTCGCTCACCGCGGCGGGCGGCCGACCCCACACGCGACCGGCCGAGCGCCACGCGAGGGCGACCCCGGAGATGATCGTGCGCACCCCGAAGAGCACCGCGACGATGAGCAGCGTCACGTCGGGCCACAGCAGTGCGAGCGCGCCGAAGGCGATCTGGCTCACCCCGGCGGCGACAGCCAGCACGCGTTCGCTGGCCCGGCCCCGGGCCACCCCCGTCAGCGACCCGATCCCGCTGAACACGAGAAGGACGGCGAGCGCATCGGGCAGCAGTTCGAGGCTTCGGCCCAGCCAGATCAGGATGACGAGGCCGCCGACGATCCACACGGCACTGGCGACCCGGTTCCACCAGAGCGGAGTCCGCCGCCCGTCCCCGAGATCGACGATGCCCGTGAGGATGGCGCTCAGCCCGACATACACGCCCAGTACCCACAGCGACGTGAGGGGCCGCGTCACGATGAACACGCCGAGGAGGGCGAGTGCGGCGCCGATGAGGAACGCGACCCGCCCGGGTGCTCGCTCGACGAGTCGCAGCGGACGCTCCCACCGCGACTGCCGTGCGGGTGAACGAGGCGCCGACGTCATCCGAGCCATCCTATGGACGTGGGCTCTCGACGTGGACTCGGACGCACGGATGCGCGCGCCCCGTGAGGTTCAGGGATGCCGGGCGAGGCCGACGCGCTGGGCTCTCAGCCGCGCCAGACCTGCACGACCGAGGGACGCGGCGCGGCCACGGCGCCGGGTGCCGTGGAGCCGTAGTCCGGGAAGAGCGACGTGGGCGCCGCCAGCGATCCGTTCTCACCGGGGTGCTGCACGGCCACGAAGACCATTCCCTCCTCGGCGCGCAGCACCGGCCCGCAGGTCTCCGCGTCGCGCGGCACCGAGAGGAACTGCTGCACATGCCCGCGCTCGGCGCCCGCGAGCGGCACCTTGAAAAGGCCGTCGTTCTTGCGGATGGTCGAGGGCGCGCCGTCGGTGGAGATCCAGAGGTTGCCCTCGGAGTCGAACGCCACGTTGTCGGGGCACGAGATCGGCGACACCTGCTCCTTGGGGAACCCAGCGAAGTAGGTGGATGTCGGGCTTGCGGGGTCACCGCAGAGCAGCAGGATGCTCCAGCCGAAGCGCGTTCCCGCCTGACCGTCGGTCTCGGTCAGCTCGATCACGTGACCGTCGCGGTTCACCGAACGCGGGTTGGCCTCATCGACCGGGTACCCGACGCCGCGGTTCGTGTTGTTCGTGCACGCCACGTAGACGACGCCGGTCTGCGGATGCGGCTCGACGTCCTCGCAGCGGTCCATCTTCGTCGCCCCCGCCTTGTCGGCGGCGAGCCGGGTGAAGACGAGCACCTCTTCGATGCTCATCCCCGGCACGACGCTCTTGCCGTTGCGGGTCAGGGCGATCCACTGGCCGGTGCCGTCGAATGCGCCGTCGGAGGGGAGCGCGCCGGTCCCGGTGATCTCCGCCGCCGGCGAGTCGCCCGAGAACCGTGCCACGAACAGGTCGCCCTCCGAGAGCAGGCGCAGGTTCTGCTTTCGCGCGCCCGGGTTGTCCTTCGGGTTGTACTTGTGCTTCGAGACGAACTTGTACAGATAGTCGCCGCGCTCGTCGTCGCCCATGTACGCGACGACCCGGCCGTCCTGGGCGATGTGGACGTTGGCGCCCTCGTGCTTGAACCGGCCCATGGCCGTGTGCTTCGTCGGCACCGAGTTCGGGTCCTGGGGGTCGACCTCGACGATGTAGCCGAACCGGTTGGGCTCGTTGACGAAGCCGGGGTTGTGCGCGTCGAAGCGGGGGTCGTACGTTTCCCAGCCAGTGGAGGTCGAGGTGGAGGACGTGGCGCGGTAGCGCTTCTGGCCGTCGGTATCGGCCGCCCACGCGAAGTACCCGTCGAAGTTCTCTTCGCCCGACAGCACGGTGCCCCACGGGGTCGTGCCGCCGGCGCAGTTTCCGAGCGTGCCGAGAACCGCCCGGCCGGTGGCATCGGCATCCGTCTTCATCAGCGCCGTGCCGGCGGCCGGGCCGGTGATCTCGAAGCTCGTCTCCACGGTGATGCGGCGGTTGCGCCTTCCCCCGACGACGATCCGCCAGGGCCCCCCGACGCGGTCGCGCACGACCTCGACGACGGACATGCCCTGCGCCGCCTTGTAGACGTCGCCACGACGGCGAAGCTCGGCGGGGTCCGTGGACGGCGGGAACATGATGCCGGGGTTGACGTACTCGTGGTTCGTGACGAGCACGCCGCTGAGGCCGCCCCGGTCGGCGATCACATCGAGGTAGTCGTTGTTGTAGCCGAACTGGCGCGCCTGCGCCGACGGCGACTGCGCGGCGAGCGAGAACACCGGCGCGTCGCTGAAGAGGGGGTCGCCCCACCGCACGAGCGCCTGCCACTGATAGCCCGGAGGAACGACGAACGTGTCGAGTGCGGAGTCGACGGGCGCGATCGCCGAGAACGGCAGGCCGGTGGTGGCGCCTCCGCCGAACGAGGCACCGGGACCGGCTGCGACGGCACCCGAGACGGGGGCACTGCGAACGCCCCCGGCCGCGATCGTCACCGCGGCCGCCGCACCGAACCCGAGCAGCGCGCGGCGAGAGAGCGCAGCGGACGCCAGCGAGCGGAAGGTCGGGTTGTCGGACTGGTTGCATTCCGGCCCCGAGCAGGCATCGGCGCACTTCAGTCGGCAGGTTACCGGCGAGCGCTTGCCTCGTGCGTAGTCCACGACGGGCAACGCGGTGCGGTCCTCGATCAGGCTCATTGAAGCATCCTCACTCTCGACTGTTCGTCGATCGTGGTCGCCCGGAACGTCCCGCCGCCGACGCCGAGGTGAACGGGCGGCAACGCGAACACGAATGCCGCGTTCCGGCCGCCTCAGCGGGTGAGCTTGTCGAGCGCGGCCGCGACCGAGACGACCTCGCGGTCGCCCGAGCGGCGGTCCCAGAGCTCGACCTCGCCGTC
This sequence comes from Microbacterium sp., assembly GCF_035554235.1. Lineage (GTDB taxonomy): Bacteria > Actinomycetota > Actinomycetes > Actinomycetales > Microbacteriaceae > Microbacterium. Next base: position 6,009 of record NZ_DATMIO010000154.1, read on the forward strand.
GGGCGCGCCGCGCCCGACGATCACGATCTGCGGAACCCCGACGAGTTCGGCGTCGCCGAACTTGACGCCGGGAGACACCTTCGGGCGGTCGTCGTAGAGCACGTCGAGCCCCGCCGCATCGAGGCCGGCCGAGAGCTGCTCGGCGACCTCGAACGCCACGGCATCCCTCCCCGTCGCGACCACGTGCACATCGAACGGCGCTACCGATTCGGGCCAGATGAGGCCCTTCTCGTCGTTGTTGAGCTCGGCGATGTTGGCGAGGATGCGGGTCACGCCGATGCCGTACGACCCCATCGTGACCGTCACGAGCTTGCCGTTCTCGTCGAGCACCTTCAGTCCCAGCGCCTCCGCGTACTTGCGGCCGAGCTGGAAGACGTGACCGATCTCCATTCCGCGCGCGAGTTCGACGGGACCGGAGCCGTCCGGTGCGGGATCGCCCGCCCGCACGGTGGCGACCTCGACGAAGCCGTCCGCGAAGAAGTCGCGACCGGCCACCAGCGAGTGCACGTGCTTCTCGTCGGCGTTCGCGCCCGTGATCCACGCGGTGCCGTCGACGACGCGCGGGTCGAGCAGGAACCGGATGCCGGTGGCCGAGTCCTCGCCCAGGATGGCACCGGTCGGCGACCACGGTCCGATGTAGCCCTTGACCAGCAGGGGGTGGCGCTCGAAGTCGGCGTCGGTGGCCTGCTCCACCACCGCGGGCGCGAACGCCACCTCGACGCGCTTGTCATCGATGTCGCGATCGCCGGGAACGCCGACGATCACCAGTTCGCGGGTGCCGTCGAGGTGCGTGAGCGCGAGTACGACGTTCTTGAGGGTGTGCGCCGCCGTCCATTCCCGGGCGTTCTGCGTGGCCGGGCCGGCGATGCCGGGGGCAGGGTCGTCGAGGTGGGCGTTGGCGTGGGCGACGAGCGTCGCGATCGTGGGCGTGCCCGGCGAATCGAAGATGACGGGACCGGGCAGCCCCTCGAGAGGGATCGGATCCGGCGACACGGTCGTGAACGCCTCCACGTTGGCGGCGTAGCCGCCGTCCGAGCGCACGAAGGTGTCTTCGCCGATCGCGGTCGGATGCAGGAACTCCTCGCTCCGCGAGCCGCCCATCGCACCGGCATCCGCCTGCACGATGACGTACTCGAGCCCCAGCCGCGCGAAGATCCGCTCGTACGCGTCGCGCTGCGCCTGGTACGAGGCATCCAGCCCCTCGTCGGTGTAGTCGAACGAGTAGGCGTCCTTCATCGTGAACTCGCGGCCGCGCAGGAGGCCCGCGCGGGGGCGCGCCTCGTCGCGGTACTTGTCCTGGATCTGGTAGATCGCGAGCGGCAGATCCTTGTAGGAGTTGTAGAGGTCCTTCACGAGCAGAGTGAAGACCTCTTCGTGCGTGGGGGCGAGGAGGTAGTCGGCATCCTTCCGGTCCTTGAGGCGGAAGATGCCGTCGCCATACTCCTCCCATCGCCCGGTCAGCTCGTAGGGCTCGCGCGGCAGCAGCGCCGGGAAGTGCACCTCATAGGCACCCGCGCTGGTCATCTCTTCGCGGATGATCGCCTCGATCCTGCCCTTGACCTTCAGGCCCAGCGGCAGCCACGCGAAGACCCCCGGTGCCTGCCGGCGGATGTAGCCGGCGCGGACGAGCAGTCGGTGCGAGGTGACTTCGGCGTCAGCCGGGTCTTCGCGGAGGGTGCGGAGGAAGTAGTGCGAGAGACGTGTGACCACGAGGGTCAAGTCTAGGAGTCAGTGCGTCTTGGAGTATTCCGGAACCGAGACCATCGTGAACGAGGAGCACTCCCGGATGTCGCAGATCGAGCATTCCGTGCCACGACGATAATGCTCGTGCGCTTCGCGCATGTGGCCGCACTCGCACAGGTCGGATGACTGCGGAGCGGGCTTGCGAGAGATTCCCATGATCTCCCCTCCCTGGGCCGTTCGCCGATTCCGGAGTTCGATCGAGTGCGCGGTTCCGGAAGTGCGCGCACGTCCATTCTGCCCGCCCATGGGGCACCGTGTCCACCGAACAGGGGACAAAGTCTGCCGGTCCCCGGCACCTGTCCTCCGAAGAGGGGACAGGAAATCGGGCCAGTTAACGCGATCCTGCCGCGCTGTTCATGCCGCAGTAACACGGGCCCACCACGCTCAGAGCAGAGACATCGGGAAAACGGTCCCCCCACTTCACGGACACCTTCACGAGAGATGATTCGCAAAGTAACGGATGTCTCCGCAAGACCGCATCGTCGCGCTGGCGGGTCCGGTCAGCGCGTGCAGATCAGAAATGCAATCGCTTGTCCTCCTCTCCCAAAGGAAAGGCATTTCCGTGCTTCCCACCGCTCCCCGCCAGCCCACCGTCTCCATCATCGTTCCCGCACGCAACGAGGCGAAGAACCTCGAGATCGTCCTGCCTCTCCTCCCCGACGTCCACGAGATCATCGTGGTCGACGGTCATTCCGTAGACGGCACGCCAGAAGTCGCACGCCGCGTTCGCCCCTCCGTCGACGTGATCACCCAGACCCGCAAGGGGAAGGGCAATGCGCTCGTGTGCGGGTTCGAGCGTGCCACGGGAGACATCATCGTGATGTTCGACGCGGACGGATCGGCCGACGCGGAGGAAATTCCCCGCTTCATCGATGCGCTCATCGGCGGGGCCGACGTGAGCAAGGGCAGCCGGTTCATGGACGGCGGGTCCAGCGAAGACATCACCTTCCACCGGCAGCTCGGCAATCGCCTCCTCAACGGACTGACGAACGTGCTGCTGGGCACCCGATATTCCGACCTGTGCTACGGATACAACGCGTTCTGGCGGCGCATCCTGCCGTCGCTCGACCTGCCCGCTGCCGATATTCCGGGCGCCGACGGGCAGATGCTCTGGGGCGATGGTTTCGAGATCGAGACGCTGCTGAACTGCCGGTTCGCGGAGAACCGCCTCAACGTCGTCGAGGTTCCGAGCGTCGAACTGCTCCGCATCCACGGCGAGAGCAACCTCAACGCCGTCAGCGACGGCCTCCGCGTGCTGCGGACGGTCCTGGACGAGCGCATGAACCGATGGGGTCGTCGGCGCGTTTCGCGTCCCACGTTCGCCCCGGTGCAGGAGCGCGCGGTCATGACGCCCCCGTCACCGGCGCCGGCGCGGGTCGAGGAACCCTTCGGCGCGATCGGCTGACGATGTCGGTCAGCGTTGTCATCTGCGCCTACACGCTGAACCGCTGGGATCAACTCGTCAAGGCGGTCGACTCCGTGCGCGTTCAGGAGCCCGCCCACGAGACGATCCTGGTGATCGACCACAACGACGCGCTCTACGAGCGTTCCCTGGCACGGTGGCCGGAGATCACCGTCGTGCAGAACGCCGGCCCGCAGGGCCTGTCGGCGGGCCGCAACACCGCACTCGAGATCGCCACGGGCGCTGTCGTCGCGTTCCTCGACGACGACGCGGTGGCCGACCCGGGGTGGCTGGAGACCCTGGTCGCGCCCTTCGCCGACGACTCGGTCGTCGCGGTGGGCGGAAGCGCTGTTCCGATCTGGCCTGGGGAGGCACCCGCAGTCCTTCCGGACGAGTTGCTGTGGATCGTGGGATGCAGCTACCGCGGCCTGCCCGTCGAGCCGGGTCCGATCCGCAACGTGATGGGGTGCTCGATGGCATTCCGGCGCGATCCGCTGATAGCTGTCGGCGGCTTCAACCCCGACACCGGGCGAGTCGGCGCGCTTCCCATCGGCTGCGAAGAGACCGAGGTCTGCATCCGGCTGAGCCATGCCGACGCGTCGCGCGTGGTGCTGTACGCCCCTTCCGCTCGTGTGCGACACCACGTGAGCGCCGATCGGGTGCGCATGTCGTACGTCATTCATCGCAGCTGGTGCGAAGGGCTGTCGAAGGCGGCGATCAGCCGGACCGTCGGACAACGCGACGCTCTCGCCGCGGAGTCCACATACGCGACGCGCGTCCTGCCCGCGGGGGTGTGGCGCGAGATCCGCCGCGGCAGGCGCGGACTGCTCGCCGCGGCGGCGATCGTGCTGTCCGTCGGGGCGGCCGCTGCCGGATACGCACGCGGGCGCGTGGCCACCGTCCGGGTCGGACCCCCGCGCGCACCGCTCGCAGAACGGGTGCCGACATGACGCACACCGCACGCCTCGCCCCGCCGGCGGACCTCGGCGCGGCGGCGGGAGTGCGCCGGCGCATCACGCGGGACTCACTGTGGCTGTTCTCCGGCTACGCCGTGACGGCGGGCTCGGGTTTTGTGTTCTGGGTGCTCGCAGCTCTGTGGATCCCGCAGACGGAGCTCGGCATCAGTGCGTCGATCCTCTCGGTCGTGATGGCGGCGGCGGCGCTCGCCTCCAACGGGCCGGGCAGCGCGCTGGTCGTGATGCTCCCGCTCGGGGGCCGCGCGGCGCGAGCCGTGCTGCTGCGCGGATACGTCACCACGGTGTCGATCGCCGCGCTTCTCGGGGCGGGAGCGGGCATCGTCGTGGCGACTCTGCTGCCGACGGGGATGCCGGCACCCGCTGTGATCGCGCTGACGACGGCGTGCACGACCGTGTGGGCGATGTTCAACACGCAGACCCTCGCCCTCGTGGGCGCGGGCGACGCGCGGGCGACGCTGCTCGTGAACGGCTCGGCGAACCTCGTCAAGGTGGCCCTGCTGTGCGCGTTCGCCCTGCCGTTGCTGTGGATGCCGCATGCCCTGGCGGTGGCCACGATCCTGCCGGCCGCCGCCGCGGTGATCGCGAGCGTCGCGTTCCTGATCCCCCGCGCCCTTCGGCGCCAAGACGCGATCGCTTCGCCCGCTCGCGAGTGGGATGCCGCTCTGGGGCGCTCGTTCCGAGTGTTCGCCGTCCAGAACACCGCGGCGGTCGGCCTGGTGCTCTGCGTCGGGCTGTCCCTCTCGTTCGCGGTGACGATCCTCGCCTCCCCCGCCGAGGGCGCGATCTTCGCGATCGCGTTCCAGTTCGGCACGGCGCTCGACCTGCTGGGCGTCGGAGTGGCGACCGCATTGGCCCGAAGCGCGGCGACGCAGTTCGACCGGAGCGCTGAGCTCGCGCCCGGCTACGCGTGGAAGATCTTCGCCGTCGTCCTCGCCATGGGGCTGGCGGCGACCCTCGTGACGCCCCTGATGTTCCTGATGCTCGGACGCGGCTACCCTCCGTTCTACGGGATGGCGGTGGTCGGGGCGCTCGCAGCGGCGAGCGCCATCCGCCCGGGTTACGACCTGTGGTCGGCCCTCTCCCGGGCACGGCAGCGAGTGATGCCCGTGCTGCTCGGCAACGCCCTTTACGTCGTGATCGTGTTGGGCGTGGTCATCGCGCTCGTCCCCCGTTTCGGCGCGCTCGGTGCCGCCTTGTCTGTCGCATGCGGCGCTCTGGCGCTCGCCATCGTCGGAGCGGTCGGACTGCGTCGGGCGCACCGCATCCGTTTCCGTCTCACCGCCGTTGAAGGGATTGCCGCGTGACGACTCTCTCCATCCCCCTCGCGATGCCCCTGCACGGCGCCGTCGACCGCGATGCCGCCACATGGGTGGGTGGGATCGATGCCGCCGAGGCGGTCTCGGCGACCGGAAACGTCGCGCTCGAAGCGGGCGATCAGTTCGACCGTGCCCGACTCCTCGTCCGCGATCGCGGATCGGTCCGCGGGTACGTCACCCTGCCTGTGACGGATGGCGAGATCCACGCCGTCGACCTGATCGAGGCGGTCGAGGCACTGCCCGCGGTGCCGCCCGCTGTCCGGCTGGCGCCGCGCCCGATCTCCGTCGTCGTATGCACCAGAGACCGGGCAGAGCTGCTGCGCGAGTCGCTCGACGCGATCCGAGCGTTGGACTACCCCCGCACTCTGCTCGAAGTGGTCGTCGTCGACAACGCGCCGGCGACGGCCGAGACGCGCGACCTGCTCGCCGACGAGTACCCGGACTTCCGCTACGTGCGCGAAGACGCCCCCGGACTCTCCCACGCGCGCAATGCCGGACTGCGCGCAGCATCCGCGTCCATCGTCGCCTTCACCGACGACGATGTGGTCGTCGACCCGCAATGGGTCTGGGCGCTGGCTGCCGGGTTCGCCCGCGCTGACGACGTCGGCTGCGTAAGCGGGGTCGTCCCGAGCGGGGAGCTGCGCAACGACGTCCAGGCCTACTTCGATGCCCGGGTGAGCTGGTCCAAGCTGACGAGCGCTCGAGTGTTCCGCCTCAGCGAGCCGCCGGCCGATCTGCCGATGTTCCCGTTCTGCGTGGGTGAGTTCGGCACGGGCGCGAACTTCGCGGTTCGACGAGACCACGTGCTGGCGATGGGGGGGTTCGACACCGCACTGGGTGCAGGAACGCAGACGAAGGGTGGAGAGGACCTCGACATCTTCATGCGGGTGCTCTACGACGGTCAGGCGATCGTCGTGGACCCTTCCGCAGTCGTGTGGCACCGCCATCGCGACGATCTCGACGCTCTCAAGGCGCAGGCCGTGGGGTACGGCCGCGGCTTCGGTGCTTGGGCGATGACCGTCGTCCTCGACCCGAGAATGCTGGGAGCGGCCGTCGCACGGTCGCCGCGCGCTGTCGCGAGGCTCCTCAACAAGCCGATGACGACGGTCGACGATTCGGGGGCTGCGGCCGCGCTGTCCCACCAGGCGAAGGGCGTCGGGCGGCTCGAGCTGAGGAGCATCCTGCACGGACCGTCCAGCTACTTCGCGGAGCGTCGCGACCAGAGGGCCGCGGGCACGCTCTCCGGCCCGGCCTCGCGCGGGAACCAGCTCGAGCGCCGCTGCTGGTCAGCGGTGGCCGCCGTCGCAGGCGTCTTCGGCCTGCTGGCCGTCTTGCCGATCCCGACGGGGCTCTCCTTGTCGTTCCTTGCGATCTTCATCCTCGTGGGCCCCGGTTCGCTGCTTCGCGCATGGGTGGTGCTCCCACCCGGGTTCGCGCCGATCGTGATCCCGGCGATCGGGATCTCGGTGGTACTCCTCGTCACCACCGGCCTGGTCTTCGCAGAACTGTGGAATCCAGACCTCTCGCTGCTCGCGATGGCCGGACTGACCGGCATCGCCGCCCTCGTGTCACTCCGATCGTGGAGCAGCGCATGACCGTCACCGCATCGAGCCCACGGCTGCGGGAGGAGTCCGCGATCTCCGCGCCCGCCGCTCGCCGTTGGGCCCTGCCCGCGTCCGTGCTCGTGATCGCGATCGTCGCATGGTCGATCGCCATCCCGAGCCTTCGGGATGCCCCCTGGAACCTGTTCGGGCTCATCCCGGCGGCCAGCCCGCTGTTCCCGATCTCGATCGGGCTCGTGACGATCGCGTTCTGCATCGCGATCGCGCGCGGGGCGACACGCACAGCCGGGCTGTCGCTCGTGGCGACGGTGCTCATGATGCGACTGCCGACGGCGATCTCGACGGATGCGCCCCTGTACTCCTGGACGTACAAGCACTTCGGACCGATCGACTACATCCAGCGATTCGGCAGCGTGGACGTGACGGTCGACATCTACCACAACTGGCCGGGGGCCTTCTCGTTCATCGCCTGGGTGAACACGATCACCGGCTCGGAGACGATCGTGATCGCGCAGTGGTTCGCCGTGGGCTCGCAACTCGCCTTCACGGCCGCCGTGTATTTCCTCGCGCGGACGTACGGCTTCGCGGCGCCGATCGCTCTGGTCGCCGCCTTCGGGGCGCACGTCGTGAACTGGGTCGGGCAGGACTATCTCTCGCCGCAGGCCATCGCGTTCGCTCTCGGGATCGTCGTTGTCGCGCTCGTGCTCGCGTCTCCTCGATGCACAGCCGCCTCGTGGGTCGCCGTCGGGATCTTCACGGCGATCGTCGTCACGCATCAGCTCACGCCGTACTGGCTGCTCGCCGCGGTGCTCCTGCTGACGCTGCTCGGCCGCGTCCGGCCGCGCTACCTCGTCGCCGTCTTCGCCGTGATCGCCATCGGCTACCTCCTGATGCATCTCAACATCGTGAGCCAGTTCGGGCGACTGCTGAACTTCGACTTCCTGAGCAACATCCTCACGCCGTCGGCGCGCAACGAGGTGCTGGGGGATCCGAGCGTCGGCCAGGTCTTCAACTCCTGGGTTGCGCGCGCGATCACCGGAGTGGTCTGGGTCTCGGCGGGTCTCGTGATCGCGGTTCGGCTGTTCCGGCGCCGCAGCGCGTGGCGCGAGACGCTCGTGCCCGCCGTGGTGGCCTTCTCCCCCGCCCTCATCCTCGTGGGCCAGGGATACGGCGGCGAGGCGCTGTTCCGGGTCTTCCTCTACTCCATCCCCGGCTGCATGCTGATCGTCGCCCCGGTGGTCACGAGGATGCTCCGCGGTGTCTTCTCGCGTGGACGACGGGCTGCGCAGCTGGGCGCAGCCACGGTGCTCACGCTGGTGTCGCTCGCCTCGATCCAGACGTCGTACGGCGGCTGGTTCGCGAACCTGGTCACCCCCGAATCGGTGCGGCTCACGACCCAGGTGCTCTCCGAGGAGGACCCATCGACGCTGACGATCGGCGTCGCCCCCGGCGCCCCCGGTCGCATCGTCGCCGAGTACGTCGACTTCGTGCGGGCGAACGAACTGTTCGACAGCGGCATCGACATGTGGCTGACGTCCTGGCCCGGGTGGGAGGACGAGGAGTTCGCGGATCCCCGGCGCGTGACGCGACTGACCGACAGTCTCGTGTGGGAGCAGCGTCCCGCTCTCGTGGTGATCACCCAGCAGATGCGCGACTACAGCACCTACTTCGGCACGCTGCCCGCCGGCGCCCTCGACCGCTTCGAGGCCTTCCTCGAGGACGATCCGCGGTGGGAGCTTTCCTACAGGTCCGACGAGACGGTCGTCTACCGCCTGAATCTCACCATCGACCCCGACGCCCCGCGGAAGGACTGATCGTGAGCGCACCGACCGGCACCGTGCCCCTCAAGAGCGGGCGGGACCGTCGCGAGCCGATGACCCGCCCGGCAGGGGGCATGGCGGGGGCCGTCGTGACGACGTACGCGGCGCGTTTCGCCTCGATGATCGCGTACGTCGTGCTGCTGCCGATCGTCCTTCCGGCGTTCGGAGCAGAGGCGTACGGGCTCTACGTCCTGACGGTGGCTCTCGGTGCGCTCTTTCAGCAGGATCTCGGCATCGGCGGCGCGACGACCCGGTTCATCGGCGTTGCCGCGCCCTCCCGCGACGTGGCGCGGATGCGCAGCGTCGCGTCCGCGAGCAATGTCTTCTTCCTCGTGGCAGCCTTCCTGCTCTCCGGTGCGACGGCGCTGGCCTTCGCCGTCACCGTGCCGAACGCGATCTTCGGCGAGCACCTGGAGGCCACGGCATGGAGCCTCTGCGTCCTGGGCGTCGCGAACGTCTTCCTCATCCTCGTGTTCTCGTCGAATCGTCAGATCCTCGCCGGCATCGGGCGACTGAACGACGTGAACTATCTGCTCATCGCTCTCGCGGTGTTCCGGATCGTGCTGACGGTCGTCGTCTGCGTGGCGGGCATCGGCATCGTCGCTGTCGCGGTCGTGGACGTGCTCGGCATCCTGGGATTCGGCATCGCCACGTATGTGCTGCGGCGGCTACGCGCTCCCGAGGTCACGGCGAGGCTCCGCGATTTCCGCTGGCCGGTCTTCCGCGAGCTCTTCCGCATCAGCTCGCAGCTCATGGTGCTCGGCATCGCCGGGGTCGTGATCATGCAGGCCGGCGGCATCCTGACGGCGCTTCTGCTGCCGATCGCGTTCACCGCGCTCTATGCCGCGGGGCAGCGGATCTACCTGCTGGTGAAGGAGGTCACCGGCTCCCTCGCGACGGCCGTGCTGCCGACCGCCTCGATGCGCGAGGGCGGTGCCGAGGGGCCTCGAAACGGCGAGCTCTTCCTGCGCGGCACCGCCCTGGCCAACATGCTCATGACGCTCGTGCTCGTGCCCGTGCTCATCTTCATGCCCGACATCATGCAACTCTGGCTGGGGCCCGCCGGCCTCGGCGCCGCGGTCGTCGCCCAGATCCTGGTGGTCTCGATGTTCGCGAACAACAACCACCTGCTCGCGGTGCCCATCTTGACCGCGCAGGGGTCCGTGCGCGGCTACGCCATCCTGCACACCATCTGGGCGGTCTGCGGTGTCGCCCTGGCCGCCCTGCTGGGCTCGGCGATCGGGCTCCCCGGCATCGCCCTCGGACTCGTGATCCCGATCCTCGTGCTCGAACCGGTGTATGTGGTGATCGCTTTGCGGCAACTGGACGTCTCGGGCCGCGACTTCCTCGTCCGCTGCGTCCTGCTGCCGTTCGGGTCGGTGGCGCCGCTCGCAGCGATCCTCTTCGCCGTCGGTCTCGTTGAACCGCCGCTGCCGCTGATCGCCCTCCTCGCGACCGGGTGGGTCGTCGCCGCCCTCGTCGTCTACTACTTCTTCGCCCTCGACCGCGCTTCGCGCCTGTGGCTGACGTCAGCCCTGCCGCATCGGCGCCGCGCCGCAGACCCCCGGGAGGATGCACCGTGACAGTGACCGACGAGAACACGCCCATCGCCGACACCACCGAGCCGTTCGAGGCACGCGATGGTCGCTGCGGGTTCATCGAGGAGATGCAGCGACGGTCGTACGACGCGCTGTCGCGGCTGCACGAGGGCGTTCATTCCGTCGTTCTGACGGACTTCCCCGACTACGAGAACATCGGCGACTCCGTGATCGCGCTGGGGCAGGCCCGGTTCTGGCTTCGCGCGGGGATCCGGGTGGAGAGCACGTACTCCTGGCGCACCATCTCGCCGCGGGTGTACGACTCGACAACGCCCGTCGTCATCCAGGGCGGGGGAAACTTCGGCGGGCTCTACCCGCAGCACAGCGAGCACCGTTACCGCCTCGCCGAGCAGCTTCGCGCCGACACCCTGCTCATCCAGGAGCCGCAGTCCGTGCACTTCGCCACCGAGCGCGACCGATCCGACTTCGCGGCGCGCATGGCTCCGCGCCCCCGGCTGCGCGTCGCCGTGCGCGACACCGCGTCGTTCGCGGAGGTCCGCGGGCTCGTCTCCTCCGTCGTGCTGGCCCCCGACAGCGTGCACATGCTGGGACGGCTGGATGCCGCGGCGCCCTCGCGTGCGAGCGTCTGCCTGCTGCGGCGCGATCAGGAGAGCGCGTTGTCGGCGGGCGTCCCGGCCGACGCGGTGGACTGGCCCGCGATGACCTTCTCCGACCGAGTGGCGCAGCGTCTGCGCCGGAGCATCGTCGAGGGCGCCGTGACGCGCACCATGAACCGATCGACCGACCGATGGTTCGCGGATGCCGCGAAGCGCCTCGCGACCGGTGTCGCCCTGCTCGCCCCCGGCGAGACGATCGTGACCGACCGCCTGCATGCGATGCTCATCGCGCTGCAGATGGGGCGGCGGGTGATCGCGATCGACAACGCCAACGGCAAGCTCTCGAGCTACGCGAGCACGTGGTTCCGCGACCTCGACGTTCCGGTGACGTTCGCCGCCGACGTTCCCAGCGCCCTGGCGGCGGTGTAGCCGTGGTTCTCCAGGAGCAGGCGGAGGCCGGCGCAGCCGACGCCCCGGGCGCCGGGGTCTCCCCCGCGGGTTCGTCGTCACCGCCGGCCGGCGGTGACGCGGCATCCGGTCGTGTTCTCCGACGCGACCGGCTCGCGGCCGGCGTGCGCATCAGCGTCGAGCTCGAGCCGCTGATCGTGCCGGACCGCGCCGTCGTCGTGGAGGCGGTGCGCACCCTGATCGGGCACGGGCCGTCGGCACGGGCGGGGCGTGTCTTCGACCGCGACTCCTGGCGCTACCAGCCGGACGAACTCGACCGACAGGCCGAGCGGATGGTCAAGGAGCTTCCGCTGCACCTCACGGGTGACGCGGGACTGCCGCAGCTGCGCCAGGCCGCCGACCCCGACCTTCCCTTCACCGTCTTCCTCGGCGAGGATCGCGCCTCGCTGTGCATCGACCATCGCATCGGTGACGGCTTCCTCGGCGTCATGCTCACCGCGGGCGTGCTCGCAGGCAAGGGCGTGCCCTCGGTGTTCCGCTCGGCCGACGATCGGGATCCGCTTCCCGACGCCCTCCGGGCCACCTTCTGGCGATCCCCCGGTCGCGTCCGCGAGCTGCTGCGCGCCCGGCTGGGCGAGCGGCTGAGCGAGCGCAGCGCCACGACCGCCACCCCGACGGTCGACGCGCAGCGCGGTTCGCTCGACCTGGTCACCGCCGCGATGTCGTCCGACACCTTCCGCGAGCTGGCCGCATGGAGCCGCGGACGGGTGCACCCCGCCCTCGCGATGATGTTCGCCCTCCGGTCGGCCCTGGAGCGCGTGGGCATCCCCGTGCTCGACGAGGGGTCGATCCTCGTCGACCTCCGGCGGTACCTGCCGTCGGGGCGCTCGACGCTCGGCAACTTCGTGGTGGGGCAGCCCCTCTCGGTCGCGGGCGGCATCGACGCGGCCGATGCGCGGTTCAGCCGCGACCTGCGCGTGGGCCGGCCGCTCGCCGCGCTCACGGTGGGCCTGGTGGCCCAGCCGTGGCGCCGCTCCTCGCCCCGGCTCGTCCCGGCATCCGCACACCCCATCGTCAGCGACATGGGCTTCCTGCGGGCGCTCGACGTGCTGCCCTGGGCGACGGACACACCGACGATTCGTGTGTCGGTCGACCCCGCCGCCCGAAACGGCATCACCGCCCTCACCGCGGTGCTGCACCGCCGAATGAACGTCTCGATGAGCTTCGACGCATCGATGTTCGCTCGCTCTTCGGTGGAAGAGGCCTGCGACCTCCTCTGTCGTGATCCGAAAGGACTGCTGCCATGACCGTCACCGCGCCCCCTCAGGCCGACCCCGCCGACGCCCCGCCATCCACCCCGCGCCGGCCCTCGCGACGCCGCCGCTGGCTCACGCTGGGCATTCCCGCCGGCATCCTCGTCGTCGTGCTCGTCGTCGGCGCGGTGTGGTGGTTCACCGGGTTCTCCTTCATCGGTCCGCGGTACAACGACTCGAGCCTGCTCTTCGACGACTTCGACGGGCCCGCGGGCGCCGCACCCGATCGGAACGTCTGGAGCGTCCAGACCGGCGGCGGGGGGTGGGGCAACGACGAGCTGCAGGAGTACACGGAGGATGCCGTCGCCCTGAACGGCGAGGGATCCCTCGTCATCACCGCGACGGTCCCACGAGACGGCTCGACGCCGACATCCGGCAGACTGACCACGCAGGGCAAGTGGTCCTTCGGCTTCGGGCGGCTGTCGGCCCGCATCAAGCTCCCCGAGGGGCAGGGCCTCCTCCCGGCGTTCTGGCTGCTCGGCGACAAGGTGACCACGGTCGGCTGGCCGGCCGCGGGCGAAATCGACATCATCGAGACCCCGAACACGACGAGCCGCAGCACGCACCATCTGCACGGCCCGAGCGGACGCACCGGCAAGTGGGCTCTCAACGAGGGGATCGACCTGCCGGTCTCGCTGTCGGACGACTTCCACGTGTACACCGTCGAGAAGCGGCCGGGCCGCGTGATCATCGCGATCGATGACCAGGTGGTGATGGATGTCGAGGAGTGGGATGTGCCGCTTCCTGGCCGCTGGGTGTTCGATGACCCCACGCACGCGCTGTTCAGCCTCGCCGTCGGCGGCAACTGGCCGGGTGATCCGGATGCGACGACGCCGGTCGTGAACGAGATGGTCATCGACTGGCTGTCATTCGAGCCGGCCGATCACATCGGCGACACGCCGCTCGGGACATCGCCCGAGGGGGCGGGAGCGCAGTGATGGCAGAGGCCGGAACACTGCAGCAGCTGACTCGCAGCCTCCGCGAGGACTTCTCATGGGGGTGGCGGTCGTTCATCACGAACAGCGTCGCCGGGTCGACGCTCTGCCCTCGCGCCCTCCGCTACGCCATCCTGCGGATGCGCGGCTTCGACGTGCGGACGGCCAAGATCAAGTGGCGGTGCACGTTCACCGGCAGCCGCGACATCAGCATCGGTGCGCGCACGTCCGTCAACGTCTGGTGCTACTTCGAGGCGGTCGCGCCCATCCGGATCGGCGAAGACTGCCACGTCGCGATGTTCGTCACCATCATCACGAGTTCCCACGGCGTCGGGCCGGGCGGCGTCGACCACCAACCGCAGAGCGCCCCGGTCACGATCGGCGACCGCTGCTGGCTGGGTGCCCGTGTCACCGTGCTCCCGGGAGTGACGATCGGCGACGACGTGATCGTCGCCGCGGGCGCGGTCGTGACGCGCGACCTCCCCGGGGGCGCGATCTACGGTGGTGTGCCTGCCCGCTTCATCCGCAGCCTCGCCGAAGCCCCCGCCCGCGCGGCCGTGTGATCGCCGGCCGCGGCCTCGGGCTACTCGGAGCGCCCGCGCCCGGCATGCAGCACCGTTCGCACCACGAGGCCCGCGATCAACGCCCAGAAGGCGGCGCTGATGCCGGCGACGACGACGCCCGACGCCGCCGTGAGGAACGTCACGACGGCCGGGATGCGCTCCCCCGGCTCATCGATCGCCTGCTGCACCGCCGAGCCGAACGCGGCGAACAGCGCGAGGCCCGCGACCGCCGCGATGACCCCCTCGGGGGCGAGGGTGACGAGGGCGGCGAACGCCGCGGAGAACCCGCCGAGCACGAAGTAGGCCAGGCTCGTCGTCAGGCCGGCGACCCACCGCCGACGGGCATCCGGGTCGGCCTCAGGAGACGCGGCGAGTGCCGCGCTGATCGCCGCGAGGTTGATCGCGTGGCCACCCGCGGCCGCGCCCAACGCCGTGCCGACTCCCGTCACGAGCATCGCCGGGCGCCACGGAACTTCGTAGCCGAAGCTGCGCATGATCGCGACGCCCGGCACGTTCTGCGAGGCCATCGTCACCAGGAACAGCGGCAGAGCGATGCCCACGATCGCCGCGAGCGTGAAGCTCGGGGCGGTCACGACCAGCTGCGGTGCGAGCGACACCGCGCCGAACGCGGCGCCCGTGGCCGCGGCATCCACCCCCACGACGATCGCTGCGGCGACGAAGGCGAGCGGCACCGCCCACCGTGGCGCGAGCCGGATGAAGACGAGCCACGTCAGCACGACGGGGATCACTCCCCACGGGTTGACGACGATGCCCGTGATGGGCGCGAGGCACAGGGGCAGCAGCACGCCGGCGAGCATCGCCTGCGCGATCGACGGCGGGATGCGGGCGACGAGGCGCCCGAGCTGCGGCCAGAGGCCGGTCAGAACGACGAGCCCGGCGACGACGAAGAAGGCACCCACCGCGGCCGGCCAGCCCCCGGCGACCGCTCCCGTCGCCGCGAGGAGCGCGGCGCCCGGGGTCGACCACGCGACCGTGATCGGCATCCGGTACCGCCACGCGAGGAACGTGCCGGCGATCGCCATCGTGACGCAGAGCGCGAGCAGACCGCTCGCGGCCTCCGCCGTGCTGGCCCCCACGGCCGCCAGGCCGCTCAGCACGACGACGAACGAGCTCGTGAACCCGACGAGGGCCGTGACGATGCCGGCCGTGATGGGGCGGGCGAGCGAAGTGAGCGTCGGTGTCATACCGGGGCGCCGGCGATCCGGTCAGGGGTCAGCGCGGGCATGGGCCGAGTCTATTGAGGCGCGGGCAGGCACTCGACGTGGTGAAGACCACGCCGCGTCACGACGTGACGACCTGGGCCGTGCCGACCGGGGCGGCCGGACCCATCTCGGCGGCGAGGCGGTTGGCCTCCTCGATGAGCGTGGCGACGATGTCGGCCTCGGGCACGGTCTTGATGACCTGGCCCTTCACGAAGATCTGACCCTTGCCGTTGCCCGACGCCACGCCGAGGTCGGCCTCCCGCGCCTCGCCGGGCCCATTGACGACGCAGCCCATGACGGCCACCCGCAGGGGGACCGTCATGTCTTTCAGGCCCTCCGTGACATCGTCTGCGAGGGTGTACACGTCGACCTGGGCGCGGCCGCATGACGGGCACGACACGATCTCGAGCTTGCGCTCCCGGAGGTTGAGCGACTGCAGGATCTGGTGACCGACCTTGACCTCTTCGGCGGGCGGTGCCGAGAGCGATACGCGGATCGTGTCGCCGATCCCCTCCGAGAGCAGGATGCCGAAGGCCGTGGCGCTCTTGATCGTGCCCTGGAACGCGGGCCCCGCCTCGGTGACCCCGAGATGCAGCGGCCAGTCGCCCATCCCGGCGAGAAGGCGGTACGCCTTCACCATGATGACCGGGTCATTGTGCTTGACCGAGATCTTGAAGTCGTGGAAGTCGTGCTCCTCGAACAGTGACGCCTCCCAGCGCGCACTCTCGGCGAGCGCCTCGGGCGTCGCCTTGCCGTACTTCTCGAGCAGGCGGGGATCGAGGGATCCGGCGTTCACGCCGATGCGCAGGCTGACGCCTGCGTCTTTGGCGGCCTTGGCGATGGCGCCGACCTGGTCGTCGAACTTTCGGATGTTGCCGGGGTTCACGCGCACCGCGGCACAGCCGGCATCGATCGCCTGGAACACGTACTTCGGCTGGAAGTGGATGTCGGCGATGACCGGGATCTGGCTCTTCTTGGCGATGATGTGCAGCACGTCGGCGTCGTCCTGCGATGGCACGGCGACGCGCACGATCTCGCAGCCGGATGCCGTCAACTCGGCGATCTGCTGGAGCGTGGCGTTGATGTTCGTCGTGGGCGTCGTGGTCATCGACTGGACGCTCACCGGGGCGTCGCCTCCGACGAGGACCTTGCCCACCTTGATCTGCCGCGACAGGCGGCGAGGAGCGAGGACGTCGGGCACTTTCGGCATCCCGAGATTCACTGCTGGCACGCTCCCCAGCCTACGCGCCCCACACCCCTCCTTCTCCTGCGCGAGACTTCACTTGCGCACCTTCTCGGGCTCCGGGAGGGTGCGCAAGTGAAGTCTCGCGCAGGGGTGGGCTGTGGTAGGTTCGGCGCATGTTCGCGCACGCCCCCTGGTGGACCGCCTCCTAGGCGGTGTGCTCGCGTTCCCAGACCACAGACCGCCGCACGGCGGTCTTTCTGCGTGAGCGACCGCCCGGACCATGAAAGGCCGTCGATGACCGGGACCGTCCCCGACATCCTCTCCCTCCTGCGCGAAGGCGAGAGCCCGTTCGCGCTCATCGCACGAGAGGGCTCGCCCCTCGTCGAGGTGCTCACCGGCGACGTCGTGGATGTCGATCTCCTCGCCGACATCCCGCTCACCGCGCCGGACGGCACGCGTCAGGAGGTGCTCGCCCTCGTCCCGTACCGGCAGGTGCGCGAGCGCGGGTTCTCGGCGCACGATGACGGCGCGCCGCTGCGGTGCCTGATCGTGCGCGACCGCGCAAGCCTCTCGGTCGACGATGCCCTCGCGCTGCTCCCCCGCGACTCCGTCGCGCTGCGCGACGCCGGATTCGACATCAGCGACGACGTGTACGCGGGCATCGTCGAGACGGTGATCGCGGACGAGATCGGACGCGGCGAGGGCGCGAACTTCGTCATCCGCCGCGACTTCACGGCCGAGGTGGATGCCGACCCGCGCACCGCGGCGCTCACGTGGTTCCGCGCGCTGCTCGCCCACGAGCGCGGCGCGTACTGGACGTTCGCCCTCGTCACACCCGGCCACGTCGCGGTGGGCGCGAGCCCTGAGGCGCACGTCAGCGCGCGCGGCGGTGTCGTCACGATGAACCCGATCTCGGGCACGTTCCGCCACCCCGCCGGGGGCGCCACCGCAGAGACCCTCACCGAGTTCCTCTCCAGCACGAAGGAGACCGAAGAGCTCTTCATGGTCGTCGACGAGGAGCTGAAGATGATGAGCGCCGTGTGCACCGACGGCGGGCGCATCACGGGACCGCACCTCAAGGAGATGTCACGCCTCACCCACACCGAGTACATGCTCCGGGGCCGCAGCCGGCTCGACCCGCGCGACATCCTGCGCGAGACGATGTTCGCACCGACGGTCACCGGATCGCCGATGCAGAACGCGTGCACGGTCATCCAGCGGCACGAGCAGTCGCCGCGGGGCTACTACTCCGGCGTCGCCGCGCTCTTCACGCCCGCCGCCGACGGTGACGAGGGGGGAGCGTCTCACGACCTCGACGCCCCCATCCTGATCAGGACCGCGTACCTGGTCGACGGCACCCTGCGCGTGCCGGTGGGGGCGACGCTCGTGCGCCACTCCGACCCGTACGGCGAGGTCGGCGAGACCCACGGCAAGGCCGCCGGGGTGCTCGGCGCGATCGGGGCGGTCCCCCGCGACCCTTCGACGGAGCTCAGGGCAGGTCCTTCGACGGAGCTCAGGGCAGGTTCTTCGGCGGAGCCCAGGGCGGGCGCCGCCGCCGATCCTTCGGCCGACCCCGATGCCCCCGCCGAACCCCGTGCCCTCGCCGACGATCCGCAGATCGCCGAGCTGCTCGCCTCTCGCAACGCGCGCCTCGCCGCCTTCTGGCTGAACCCGCAGGATGCCGATGGCGACGGGCCGTTCGCCGGTCACAGCGCCCTCGTGGTCGACGCCGAGGACCGGTTCACGACGATGCTCGCCCACCAGCTGCGGCATCTGGGACTCGACGCCCGCATCGTGCCGTGGAACGAGGTCACCGACGCCGAGATCGACGAGGCCGAGCTGATCGTGTCGGGGCCGGGCCCCGGCGATCCGCGCGATCCCGCGAGCGAGCGCATGCGGCGGATGCGCGCCGTCGTCGCCCGGCGCCTGAATTCGGGACGCCCCCTCCTCGCCGTGTGCCTGAGTCACCAGATCCTCGCCGACCGGCTCGGCATCGCGCTCGCGTCGCTCGACCGCCCGCACCAGGGACTGCAGAAGAGCGTCGACATCTTCGGCACCGAGGCATCGATCGGGTTCTACAACACCTTCACCGCGCGCGTGACCCCGGGCACGACCCGGGTCGGGGTCGCGGACGTCGCGGCCGACCCCGTCAGCGGCGACGTCTACGCGTTGCGCGGCCCGTCGTTCTCCTCGGTGCAGGGGCACCTCGAGTCGATCCTGTCGCGCGATGGCATGGTGACCCTCGAGTCGCTCATCGAGCAGGCGCTCGCGCCCGTGTCGGCGTAGAGTCCCGCCGCGCCCCGAAGCCCCGCCCCCGCCCGCGCTAGAGCCCCGCCCGCGCCGCGCTAGAGTCCCGCCCGTGCCGCGAGCAGCCGCCGTTCGGCGTCGTTCGCGGTGAGCTCGAGCGCCTGCAGATCGGCGTCGATCGCCTCCCGGTCGCGACCGAGGCCGCGGAGCATCTCGGCGCGCACCGCGTGCCAGAGGTGGAAGCCCGCGAGCGGAGCGCGGAGCTCCTCGACCTCGGCGAGCGCGACGGAGGGGCCCTCCACGCGACCGAGCGCCACCGCGCGGTTGAGCCGGACGACGGGCGAGGGATCCCAGCGCAGCAGCACGTCGTAGAGCGTCAGAATCTGCAGCCAGTCGGTGTCATCGGGCGTCGCGGCGTCCGCGTGGCAGGCCGCGATCGCCGCCTGCAGCTGAAACCGCCCCGGGCGTTTCGCCTCCGCGCAGCGCGCGAGCTGGGCGCGCGCCTCGGAGAGGAGCGTCGGATCCCACGCGCCGCGGTCCTGCGCGTCGAGCAGCACGAGCTCGCCGTCGTTCTCGCGAGCGTCGTCGCGGGCGCGGTGAAAGAGCAGCAGCGCGAGCAGGCCCCGCGCCTCGGGCTCTCTGGGCAAGGCATCCGAGACCACGCGAGCCAGCCAGATCGCGTCATCGGCCACGTCGCGGTCGGTGGCGGCGTCGCCGCCTGGCACCAGATGCGCCTGCGTGTACATCGCCGAGACGACGGTCAGCACGATATCGAGCCGCTCCGGCAGCTCGGCGCCCTCGGGCACGCGGAGCGGCACGGCGGCGGAGCCGATCTTGCGCTTCGCACGCACGATCCGCTGGGCGATCGTCGCCTCGGGCGTGATCGTGACGCGGGCGATCTGGGCGGTCGTAACGCCGCACACCGCGCGCAGGGTGAGCGCGAGCTGCGCCGGAGGGGCGAGCGCGGGGTGGCAGCATCCGAACAGCAACGGCAGTCGTTCATCCGCCTCGGCGGGCGCGGTCTCTCGCGTCAGGAGCGCGAGCTTGTCGCGATAGACGCGGTCGCGGCGCAGGCGATCGAGGGCGTTGTGCCGGGCCGCGGTGGCGAGCCATGCGGCCGGATTCGGAGGGATGCCGCGTGCACGCCATTCCCGCAGCGCCTCGGCGACGGCATCCGCAACGGCCTCTTCCGCGACGTCGAGGTCGCCGATGCGGGCCGCGAGCGCGCCCACGAGCCGCGCGTTCTCCGCACGCACGACCCGGGCGAGGGCGAGATCGGATGCCGCGGCCGGGCCGTCCGGGACAGGCCGGTCACCCCCGGCCGCGGCATCCATCGCTCACTCCTCGAACTGGCTGTAGTCCTCGACCATGGGCCGGATCTCGACCGCCACGCCCGGAAGCTCGAGCGAGGGCCAGGACTTGGCGAGTGCGATCGCGGCGTCGAGGTCTGGGACATCGATGACGCTGAAGCCGCCGATGACCTCCTTCGTCTCGGCGAAGGGGCCGTCGACCACGACGGGACCGGACTCCCCGTGGCGCACGGTCGTCGCCGTGGCCACCGGCTGCAGCTCGGCGCCGGAATCGGTGATGACGGTGGCGTGCTCGCCGAACCACTCGTAGATGCGGCCGTACACCTCCTGCGCGCGTTCCGGCGGCACGGCCGCGTCGAGATCGGGGCGGCTGGTGAACATGATGACGTACTTCATGGTTCGTCTCCTTCGGTCGATGTGAACCTTGCACCCCTACAGCGAACGGGCAAGGCCGAATTCGACATCCGTCGGAGAAATCTAGTTGAAGAGCTGAACCGGGTTCAGGATGTCGGCGACCAGCAGAAGTCCGCCCATCCCGATGAGCGCGATGACGACGACGAACGTGATGGGCACGAGCTTCGTCGCGTCCACGGGCTTCGGCGGCGGCCGGCGGAAGAGCTTCGCCCACGCGCGCTTGATGCCCTCCCAGAGCGCGACGACGATGTGGCCGCCGTCGAGCGGGAGCAGCGGAATGAGGTTGAACACGAAGAGGGCGACGTTCAGCGACGCCACGAGGCCGAGCATGGCCGCGACCCGGCTCATCACGGGAGCGTCCTGCGCGGCGACCTCGCCGGCGATGAGACCCACGCCGACCACGCTCAGGGGGCCGTTCGGGTCGCGCTCGCTGCCGGTGAACAGCGACTCCGCGATCGCGTAGAGCTTGACCGGCAGCTGCACGATGATCCCCGCGACGGCGCCGACGTTCTCGATCGCCGCCTCGGGTCCGGTCCAGATCGGCTGGCGCACGAAGCCCATGACGGGTCCGACCCCGATGAAGCCGACCTCGTCGGTCACCGTTGTGCCGTCCTCGTCGACCACGGGCCGGCCCGCGTCGTCGTAGGCCGGTCGCTCGGCGAGGAGCGGGGTGACCTGCAGCGTCACCCGCTCGCCGTCGCGATCGACGACCACCTGAAGCGGCTCGCCGGGCGACTCGCGGATGATCGCGGATGCCTCGTCGAACGTCGATACGTCGGTGCCGTCGATCGAGACCATGACATCGCCGGGCAGCATCCCGCCGGCGGCGGCGGGGGCGACCGGGTCGGATGCTGCGCATTCCGTCTGCGCGGAGCCGGCGGGCGCGACGCACTCGGCGACGGTCGCGACCGTGGTGGTGCCCTGCTGGACGCCGATGCCGCTGAACAGGATCGCGAACAGCACGATCGCGAAGAGCAGGTTCATCACCGGCCCGCCCAGCATGATGACGACGCGCTTCCAGACCGGGAGCTTGTAGAACACGCGCTCATCGGCGCCCTCGATGGTCTCGTCGTTCGCCGATCGGGCATCCTGCACCATCGTGGCGAAGAACCCGCCGCCGGCGCGGCCGGGCCGATGACCGGCATCCGTCCGCGATCCCTGACCGCCATCCCGGTCGACGGGGGCATCCGGCCCGTGAGCGGCATCCGTCGTCTGAGACTGTCCGGTCGTCGGAGACGGCGGGTACATCCCTGCCATCGAGATGTAGCCGCCGAGCGGGATCGCCTTGAATCCGTACTGCGTCTCACCGATCCGGCGGGACCAGAGCGTGGGCCCGAACCCGATCATGTACTGACCGACGCGCACACCGAACCGCTTCGCCGGGACCAGGTGGCCGATCTCGTGCAGCGCGATCGAGACCGCGAGTCCCACGACGATGACGGCGATGCCGATGAGGTACGGGACGACGTTCACACCCACACGCTACTCGCGGTTGCTTTGAGAATGCCCAGCCCGTGGGCACCCGCCCGGTGGCTCTCCGGCGGCGTATGAGAACATTGATGCGCCATGCCGACCGACGCCGACGCCGCCGCGCGCATCCCCCCCGTTCTCCGGCCCGAACACTCGCCCCGGCGTTCCCTGGACGAACTCGTTGCGAGGTTCGCCCGCGAGGTTCGCGGCGACACCACGGGCGGGGCCGTGAACGGGGTGACCCTCGCGACCGCCGACCTTCGGCCCGGGGAGGCCTTCGTCGCCATCCGTGGTGTGAACCGGCACGGCGCGGAGTTCGCCGCGGCGGCCGTGGAGAAGGGTGCCGTTGCGATCGTGACGGATGCCGAGGGCGCCGAGATCGCCGCATCGGCCGGCGTGCCGATCGTCGTCGTCGATGACCCGCGCGGCGTGCTCGGCGCGCTATCGGCCTGGGTCTACGGCACGGGCAGCGAGGACGACCTGCCGCTGTTGTTCGGCACGACCGGCACGAACGGCAAGACGAGCGTGTCGCACGTGCTCGAGGGGCTCCTCACCCAGCTCGGCGTGACGACGGGCCTCTCATCGACCGCGGAGCGGCACATCGCGGGGCAGGTCATCGTGTCGCGCCTGACCACGCCCGAGGCATCCGAGATGCACGCCCTGCTGGCGCTCATGCGCGAGCGCGGTGTCGAGGCCGTCGCCATCGAGGTGAGCGCCCAGGCCCTCTCGCGCCGCCGGGTCGACGGGATCGTGTTCGACGTCGCGGGCTTCACCAACCTGACGCACGACCACCTCGACGACTACGCCGACATGACCGAGTACTTCGAGGCGAAGCTGCCGCTGTTCCGGCCCGGGCGCTCGCGCCGCGCGGTCGTCTCGCTCGACTCGGCGGCCGGTCGTGATGTGGTGGCGCGCGCCGAGGTCCCGGTGACGACGGTCGGCACGCCCGCCATCGCGGTGGATCCGGCCGAGGCGGAGGCCGCGGACTGGGTCGTGACGATCGGCGAGGAACGCCAGACCGGCACGGAGTTCACCCTCACGGGCCCGAATGGTCGCGCGTTGACGTCGGTCGTGCCGGTCATCGGCCCGCACATGGCGGCGAACGCCGGCCTGTCGATCGTGATGCTGCTCGCGGGCGGCTATGCGTGGGACGACATCGTCGCCGCTCTCGACCGCGACGGCGGCATCCGGTCCTACCTTCCGGGTCGTACCGAGCGGGTATCGGGCGATCGCGGCCCCGCCGTCTTCGTCGACTTCGGCCACTCGCCCGACGCCTTCGAGAAGACCCTCGCCGCCGTGCGCCGAGTCACCCCCGGCAAGGTGCTCATGCTCTTCGGCGCCGACGGCGATCGCGACGCGACGAAGCGACACGACATGGGGCGGACCGGCGTGGAGGGCAGCGACATCCTGATCATCACCGATCACCACCCGCGCTTCGAGGACCCCGCGTCGATCCGGGCGACGCTCATCGAGGGCGCGCGGCGCGCGCGTCCGGATGCCGAGATCTACGAGTATTCGCCGCCCGAGGTCGCGATCGTCGAGGCCGTGAAGCTCGTCGGCGAGGGGGATGCGATCCTGTGGGCGGGGCCGGGCCACCAGGACTACCGGGACATCAGGGGCGTGCGCACGCCGTATTCCGCGCGCGAACTCGCCCGCCGGGCCCTGCGCGACGCGGGCTGGCCGGTGCCCGAGCCGCACTGGCCGGTCCCCTACCCGGACTGACGCGGATCGCCCGGCCGCTGACGTCGCCCGGTTCGCGGACGTCGGTTCGGGGCGCCGACGTCCCCCGGCTCGGTTCGGGGCGCGGACGTCCCCTTGTGTCGCCGGCCGGCTGGCGTCGCGCGGTTGAATGACGCCGGTTCGGGGCGCGATCGGTCCATTGGGGCGCATCTATCGCGCCCCAAGGGACGAATCGCGCCCCAAACCCGAGACATTCGCGCCCCAAAGGACGAATCGCGCCCCAAACCCCCGAGACACGCCCCGACGGGCGAAAACTCGGGGTCAGGCGGCCGCGATGGCGAGGTCCGCGGCGCGCCGCGCCCACGCCTCGGCCGCCGCGAGCGACTCGCGCGTCAGCGGACTCGCCGGGTCGTGCAGCTCGACGACGCGCTCGACGAGCTCGACGATGCCGGGAAAGGTCAGCCGACCCTCGTGGAACGCGTCGACCGCCTGCTCGTTGGCAGCATTGAAGACCGCCGGATAGGTGCCGCCCGCGCGCCCGACGCGCTTCGCGAGCCGCACCGCCGGGAACGCCGCTTCGTCGAGCGGCTCGAACGTCCAGGCGGTGGCCGTCGTCCAGTCCAGCGGGCGGCCCACTCCCCCGATCCGCTCCGGCCAGTCCAAGCCGAGCGAGATCGGTAGCCGCATGTCGGGCGGCGACGCCTGGGCGATCGTGGAGCCGTCGATGAATTCGACCATCGAATGCACGATGGACTGCGGATGCACGACGACGTCGATGTCGTCGTAATCCACGCGAAAGAGCAGGTGCGCCTCGATCACCTCGAGGCCCTTGTTCACGAGCGTCGCCGAGTTGGTGGTCACGACGCGGCCCATGTCCCACGTGGGATGCGCGAGCGCCTCCGCGGGCGTGACGCCATCGAGCTCCGCGCGGGTGCGGCCTCGAAACGGCCCGCCGGATGCCGTGAGCACGAGCCGCCGGATTTCCGCGTGCGTTCCCGACCGCAGGGCCTGGGCGATCGCCGAGTGCTCGGAGTCCACCGGGACGATCTGCCCGGGCGCGGCGATCGCCGTGACGAGCTCGCCGCCCACGATGAGCGACTCCTTGTTCGCCAACGCGAGCGTACGTCCCATCTCGAGGGCCGCGAGCGTCGGTCCGAGCCCGACCGATCCCGTGATGCCGTTCAGCACGACATCCGCCTCGACATCCCGCACGAGCTGCTCTGCCTCGATGGCGCCCAGGGCGGTGTGCTCGACTCCGAAGGCCTCCGCCTGCGCCTCCATGGCGGCGCGATCCGAGCCCGCGGCGAGGCCCACGACGTCGAACCGGCGCGGGTTCGCGCGGATCACCTCGAGGGCCTGTGTGCCGATCGACCCCGTCGATCCCAGAACGATGACGCGCCGCATCCCGACAGCCTAACGAGACGCGAGGCGACCCGCGCCCGAGGGGCGCGCGTCAGCGGCCGGGGGTTGGGGCGGAGCCCCATCAAGAGGCGCGTCAGCGAGCCAGGGGTTTGGGGCGGAGCCCCATCAAGAGGCGAGCCAGGGGTTTGGCGCGGAGCCCATTGAGGGCGCGGGTCGCTTTCGCTGCAGTCAGGGTGTGATCACTGAGCGGCGGCGTGCTGCGTCGCGAGGATGTCGATCACGAAGACGAGGGTCTCGCCGACGAGGTCGGAGTCGTTGATCTCGCCCTCGCCGTAACCGGCCGCGGGCGGGATGACGACGAGCACCTGCGAACCGACGGTCGCGCCCTCCAGCGCCTGCTGGAAGCCGGGCACCACACCAGTGGTCTGGAACGAGGCGGGCGAGCCGCTCTCCCAGCTCGAGTCGAAGACGGTGCCGTCCGACCACTTCACGCCCGTGTACTGCACGAGCACCGTGTCACCGGACGCGACGACCGGGCCATCGCCCACCTTGAGGGGAGCGAGCTGCACCTCCGTGGGGGCGTCGCCGTCCGGCAACGTGATGGTGGGGTCGCCGTCCTTGGCGAGCTCGACGGTCGGCATGCCCTCGACCGGCTCCTGCTCCTCGCCCCACGCGGCGGTCGGCACGATGCTCTGGAAGTCGACCACGTACACCTGGCCGGGCGCCTCGTCCGTCCCGGGGAAGGCCGCGGCGAAGCGCGATCCCGGGGCGGCGCAGCCGAAGATCTGGCCGAGGGGGCTGTCGGCCGAGATCTGCATCGGGAGGATCTCGCCCGCGGTGTAACCGAGCGAGCCCACCTGCTCGCCTGTCTCCGCGTTGAAGGCCGTCAGGGCGTACTGGACGAAATCACCCGCCTCGACGGGGTCCCCCTCGCCCTTCGCGACCTCGGTGCTCTGCAGCTCGGTGATCTCGAGCGGGAAGTCGAAGACGGCGGTCGACGCGGTGCCGACCTCGCCGTCCACCGTCACGGCCTCGGATGCCGCGCCCGAAGGCGCGGCGGCCGCGCACAGGTCGCCGGCCGCCGAATCCGAGGGCGCCGGAGACTCACCCCCGCTTCCTCCGCTGCATCCCGCGAGCAGGATCGTCGCGAGCGCGACGGTGGACAGGGCGGCAAGAGGTCGGATGCGCACAGAGGATTCCTCGGATTCGAGAGCAGGGGAATGTCCATCCTCCCGTACTTTGCCTAGGACTGCGCTGTGAGACGCCCGCGCCGTGCTCGCCCGAGTCTCGTGGTCGCCGTGCTCGCGAAAACGTCTCCAGGCCCCCGTGCTCCCCCGCCGCCGCGGGTTTGGGGCGCCGTGCTCCCCCGCCGCCTCGGGTTTGGGGCGCCATCCCTCCCTTGGGGCGCGATTCACGCGCCCCAAGGGAGGACCTGCGCCCCAAACCCGCGCAGAACCCGAGCAGAGCGCGACCCACCCGAGCAGAGCGCGACCCACGCCGAGCAGAGCCCGACCCAACCCGAGCAGAGCGCGACCCACCCGAGCAGAGCG
>NZ_DATMIO010000155.1:0-2293 GCF_035554235.1 Microbacterium sp.
CCAAGGATCTGCATGACGTTCTCCGACGGCAGCAGATAGCCCATGAACAGTCCGAAGGCCGCGAACTGGAGCGAGCCGACCCAGGCGATCAGCACCGTCTCGACCCAGACCGACGCCGGCATGTGGGAGCCGGCGATCGCACCGACAAGGTACACGGCCGCGATCGATGCCAGTCCGACCAGTGTGGCCGTGAGCACCTTGATGACGATGTAAGTGATCGGCTTCAGCGGGGTCAGCCGCAGCTGACGGCTCCAACCCTGCGCGCGCTCGACCGAGACCATCGCTCCCGTAGCGGTCGTGCCCAGCATGGCGCCGTAGACGGCCATGCTGATCATGATGAAGGCCTCGACGTTGCCCGAGCCCACCGGCTCGTTGGCATAGCTGGCGTTGGTGCCGAAGAGAAGGAAGAACACCACCGGTAGTACGAGGGTGAAGATCACCGTACGGCGGTTACGCAGTAGCCGGCGGATCTCCAGCATCAGAAAGGTCAAATTGAAGCCGCCGAACGGCGGGACTCGCCGGACCGGGACTGTTGTGGTTGTCATCGCGGGCTCCCCTCAGGAACGGTGGCGGATGCGGTCTGGGTGGAGGACGTCGTCCCCTCGGCCTGCGACGCGTCGTCCGGCTCGTCGGTCCCGCTGGTCAGTGCGAGGAACGCGTCCTCCAGGTTGCGGGCGGTGATCTCGAGATCGTGCGCCGGCGTCTGATCCAGCAGGTAGCGCGCCACGGCGTCTGAGTCGCTCGCATGCACCAGGACGGTGTCACCGCGTACCTCGATGCTGTCCGCGCCCGGCAGTGAAGGCAGCGACGGCGCGTTGGCCCCGGCGAGAGTGGCTCGGACCGTGCGACCGGCCGTCAGCGCCTTGATCTCGGCGGCGGTGCCGTCTGCGACGATTCGCCCGCGGCTCATCAGCACGATCCGGTCCGCGTACGCGTCAGCCTCCTCCAGGTAGTGCGTTGCGAAGAGCACCGTGCGCCCACGCTCGGTGTCCTCGCTGATGGCCGACCAGAACTCCCGCCGGCCTTCTACGTCCATGCCTGTGGTCGGTTCGTCGAGTATCAGCAGTTCGGGATCGGGAAGGAGCGCGAGGGCGAAGCGCAGCCGTTGCTGCTGTCCGCCGGAGCACTTCCCGACCCGGCGGTCCGCAATATCGGCGATGCCGGCGCGACGCAGCACCTCGTCGACCGGACGCGGGTTCGCGAACAGCGTGGCGATCATCCGTACGGTCTCCGCGACGGTGATCTCGCGCAGTAGCCCGCCGGTCTGCATGACGGCGGCGATGAGCCCGCGCGCCACCGCTTCTCCCGGTGGCACCCCATAGATCTCGACGGTGCCAGAGGTGGGCCGTAACAGGCCCAGCATCATGTCGATGGTTGTGGTCTTTCCCGCGCCGTTGGGCCCGAGGAACGCCACCACTTCGCCGGGGCTGACCGTCAGGTCGATCCCGCGCACGGCACGCACCTCACCGAAGTTCTTCTGCACCGCGCGCAACTGGATCGAAGGCAGGGCCACTTCCGTGGCCACTGGTTGGAAAAGGGGACGCGTCGTCATGGGTTGGCTCTTCCGGTGGGATGGGTTCTGACGCATCCAGCGTCGCCACGACAAGGCTGAATATCGCCGCCGCTAGCGCCAATTTCCTGGTACCCGTTACCCGGTACGGCAGACACCAGCCGTCCGGAGGTAGGGATCGGTGATGGCGGCATTGACCCAGGGCCACAGGACGACCATCGTCGCCAAGGGAGGGGGCGAGCTGAACGGCCATGAACCGCACGTCTGCACCTGCCGGGCACGTCGCTTCATCGCGGTCTGGCGCCGGGTCTGAGCCCGGCCTTCGCCGGAAGATCGTCGTAGCACTCGTCGTGTGGACGCTCCCTTACGCCTGCTACCGGGCCTACTACGCGGCAGGCGGCGAGTTCGGGATGATCGGCCAGCCAGTCTCGACCGCGCAGATCCGCGCCATCAACGCCGTCGGAGCCGCCATCATCGGTGCTGCCGCGATCCTGCCACTCCTGGCGATGCGCGTACGCGTTCTCCGTCGCGCGCTGCCGGTACTCGGCTGGATCGCGGCGGTGGGCTGTTGCATGCATGCGCTGGTCGACTGGACGTTACGCGTGCTCAGCCTGACCGGCGTACACCCGACACAACTCCCCGCGAGCGTGTGGCGATCCTTCGACCGGCGCGCCGCCGACCTGCAAGACCTTCTTGTGAACGAGCCATGGTTCTTCGTCGAAGGACTCCTCTGGGGGGCCCTCGCCGTTGGGCTCATTCCCCGGCCGGCCGCCGTCCCTGGAT
>NZ_DATMIO010000156.1:0-3036 GCF_035554235.1 Microbacterium sp.
CCGCGGCCTCCCTTCGGGAACCGGCGACGGCGAGTTCATCGCGTTCCTCCTCGTGCCGTGGCTGGCCCTCCTGGCCGCGCTGATGAGTTCGTTCCTGGCCGTGCGTCACACGCGCGGCGACGAGGAGACGGGGCGCGCCGAGATCGTGGCGGCAACCCCTGCCGCGCGCGCGATGCCGACGCTCGCGACCCTCCTGCACGGCATCGGCGCGAACATCCTGCTCGGCGGGTTCGCGAAAGGCGCGCTTCTGGTGGCGGGTCTCGACGCCACGGGCTCGACGGTCCTCGGCGCGGCCGTGGCCGGGGTCGGGGTGTTCTTCCTCGGCGTCGGGCTCGTCGCGGCACAGCTCATGCGCACCTCCCGCGGCGCCAACTCCCTCGCGATGGCCGTGCTGCTCAGCACGTTCCTGCTCGCCGGGATCGGCAACGCCCTCGGCACGCCGAGCGATGACCTGAAGAGCATGACCAGCTCGTGGGTCGCGTGGCTCTCACCCTTCGCCTGGGCCGAGAACACCCGCCCGTTCTCGGCCGATGCGCTGGCCCCGGTGGCCCTGACCACGGGGTGCGCGCTGGTGCTGGTTGTCATCGCCGTCGCCCTCCAGGCGACGCGGGATCTCGGGTCGGCGTTCGTGCCCGAGCGCAACGGTCGATCCGACGCCTCCGCCGCCCTCTCGTCGCCGAGCGCGCTGGTGTGGCGCCTCACCTACCCGTCCGTGATCGCCTGGGCCGTCGGAGCCGCCGTCGTCGGGCTGCTCGCGACGACCCTCGGCAGCGTCATCGACGAGCTGGGGGCCCAGAACCCCGCGGTCGCGAATGTGCTCGACCAGATCGCCGGGGGCTCCGGATCGCTTCGCGAAGGGGTGCTGGTCACCTTCTTCACGATGGTGGGGATCTTCGCGGCCTGCTGTGCCGTGCAGACCGTCGTCCGCGCACGGCAGGAGGAGACGCACGGCACGGCCGAACTGCTGCTTCCCACGCCCCTCTCGCGCGTGCGGTGGCTGGGGTCGTTTCTGCTGGTCGGGATGCTCGCCGTGCTCGTCATCGCGGCCGCCGCGGTCGCCGGGGCCGCGCTCGGGATGGGCTCGGCCGGCTCGCGCGACCTCTTCGAGGACGCCGTGGTCGCCGGGATCGGCCAGGCGATCGCGGCGAGCGTGTTCCTCGGGCTCACGGGCCTCGTCTTCGTGGTGGCGCCCCGCGCGACGATCGGCGTCGGGTGGTCGCTCGTCGCCCTGGCGACGGTGCTCGGGCTGTTCGGTCCGCTGTTCGGGGCGCCGGACTGGGCCGTGCATCTGTCCCCGTTCGCCGGAACCCCGCTGATCAGCGACGGCGCCGTGGACGCGCGCGGCGGGTGGTGGCTGCTCCTCGCGGCAGGCGTCGGCGTCGCGGCATCCCTCGTCCTCATGCGTCGGCGCGAACTGGCGACGGATGGCTGAGCGGATGGATCACCCCGGGATCGACACGGCCGAGCAGGCGGCGGGGATGCTGGCCGCCGCCGGCATGCCGCGGATGCCCGCGCGCGTCATGATGGCGCTCGTCGGGTCGCCGGATGCCGGGTACTCCGCGGCCGAACTGGCCGACCGCCTGGGAGTGTCTCCCGCCGCGGTGTCGGGCGCGGTGCGGTATCTGCAGTCCCTCCGGATGATCCAGCGCCTGTCACGCCCGGGGGAGCGGATCGCGCGATACGACCTCATGGACGACGGCTGGCACTCCATGATCACGGCGAATGCGCCGATGTACGCGAAGCTCGCGGAATCGATCGACGCCATCGCAGAGCTCAACGGTGATGCGCCGCTTTCGGTCGCGCGCGCGCACCGCGTGGCGGATTTCCTCCGCTACCTCGCCGAGCGGATGCCGCAGCTCGTGGTCGAGTGGGAGGCCTCGCGGCGCGAGTGAACGAGCGCCGCGAGGCGGCCCCGTACGGCCGCGCGCACGGTGCCTCAGTCCGCGGCGTCCTCGAGGCTCGCCACGAGTGCGTCCAGGGCGGCGCGCTGCCCCTTCACGAGCTTCGGGCGCGCCTCATCGACCGAGAGCCACTGCGCCCTGTCGACCTCGGGGAACGATTGCATCCGGCCCGAGCGCGGGGGCCATTCGAGCTCGAACGTCCCGTAGTCGAATCCGGCGGCGTCGAACCTCGCGCCGTCGGCGACGAAGACCACGATCCGTTTGCCGGAGGAGTACGGGAACGTGCCCAGGTCGGCGTACTCGACATCGGGCGCGGCCACCCCGAGCTCCTCGAAGAACTCGCGCCGCGCGGCATCCAGCGCGCCCTCGGCATCCTCGTCGAACTCGCCCTTCGGGATCGACCACGCCCCCTCGTCCTTCGCGGCCCAGAACGGGCCGCCCATGTGCGCGATCAGCACTTCGGGCCGGGGAGCCAGCCGATACAGCAGGATGCCGGCGCTGATCCTCGCCATGACGCGCTACCCGATGCGCGTCTTCGGCGAGACGCGGTAGGTGTCTTCGGGGTCGTCCTCGACGACGCCCGACAGTGCGGCGTCGATCGCGGCGAGCACCTCGGCATCGAGCGTGACGCCGGATGCCTTGACCGAGTCGGCGAGCTGCTCGGGGCGCGAGGCGCCGACGAGCGCGGCCGCGACGTTCTTGTTCTGCAGCACCCAGGCGATCGCGAGCTGGGGCATCGTCAGCCCTGCCTGCTCGGCGATGGGCTTGAGCTTCTGCACGGCGGTGAGCACATCGTCGTCGAGGAAGTGCTTGATGAAGTGCGCCCCGCTCTTCTCGTCGGTCGCGCGGCTGCCCTCGGGAACCGGCCGACCGGGAAGGTACTTGCCCGAGAGCACGCCCTGCGCCATCGGCGACCACACGATCTGCGAAATGCCGAGCTTTTCCGAGGCGGGCACGACCTTGCCCTCGATCACGCGCCACAGCATCGAATACTGCGGCTGGTTCGAGATGAGCTGGATGCCGAGGTCCTTGGCGAGCGCGTGGCCCTCGCGCAGCTGCTCGGCCGTCCACTCCGAGACGCCGATGTAGAGCGCCTTGCCCTGCCGCACCACGTCGGCGAACGCCTGGAACGTCT
>NZ_DATMIO010000157.1:0-4567 GCF_035554235.1 Microbacterium sp.
TACTTCGCCCACCGCCGCGACGTGTTTAAGCGTGACGGCATGCTCTACGCGGTCTCGGACTTCGTCGAGCTGCTGCCCGACGAGAAGCCCTTCGAGGAGTCCGTGCGCTTTCGCACCGTGGGCGACATGAGCTGTACCGGCGCCGTCGCCTCGACGGCCGAGACGCTCGAGGCCGTCGTGGCCGAGATCGCCGCCACCCGCGTCACCGAGCGCGGCGAGACGCGCGCCGACGACCGCATCTCCGAGGCGGCCATGGAGGACCGTAAGAAGGAGGGCTACTTCTGAGATGTCCAACGGCGCGATAACCAACGGGCGGCCGCTGCCGAGCGCGCGTACCTCGGAGCTCGTCCGCTTCGCCACCGCCGGCTCGGTCGACGACGGCAAGTCGACGCTGATCGGCCGGCTGCTCTACGACACCAAGTCGATCTTCGAGGATCAGCTCGAGCACGTCGAGGAGACCTCCAAGCGCCGCGGCGACGGCTACGTCAACCTCGCGCTTCTCACCGATGGGCTGCGCGCCGAGCGTGAGCAGGGCATCACGATCGACGTCGCCTACCGCTACTTCCACACCCCCCGGCGCAAGTTCATCATCGCCGACACCCCGGGGCACGAGCAGTACACGCGCAACATGGTCACGGGCGCCTCGACCGCGGACCTCGCGCTCATCCTCGTCGACGCGCGCAAGGGCGTGCTCGAGCAGTCGCGCCGCCATGCGTTCATCGCGTCGCTGCTGCGCATTCCTCACCTCGTGGTGTGCGTGAACAAGATGGACCTGGTCGACTACGACCAGGAGGTGTTCGAGTCGATCGCCTCCGAGTTCTCGGGCTGGGCCGCGAAGCTCGACGTGCACGACCTGACCTTCATCCCGATCTCGGCGCTGCGCGGCGACAACGTCGTCGAGCGCTCCGAGCGCACGGAGTGGTACCAGGGCCCGTCGCTGCTCTACCACCTCGAGCATGTGCACGTAGCGTCCGACCGCAATCTCCAGGACGCCCGCTTCCCCGTGCAGTGGGTCGTGCGCCCGATGTCGGACGAGCACCACGACTACCGCGGCTACGCCGGCGAGGTCGCCTCCGGGGTCTTCCGCGCCGGAGACGACGTGCTGGTCCTGCCCTCGGGCCGCACGTCGAGGATCGCCGCGATCGACACCTTCGACGGCGAGGTGGAGGAGGCCTACCCACCGCTGTCGGTCACCGTCCGCCTGGAGGACGACGTCGACGTCTCGCGCGGAGACATGATCTGCCGGACCCACAACCAGCCCACCGAGACCCGCCGGCTCGACGCGATGGTCTGCTGGATGTCCGAGCGCCCCCTCTCCGCCTCCGGGCGCTACCGGATCAAGCACACCACGCGCACGGCGCTGGCCAAGGTCGACGAGGTGCGCTACGCCCTCGACGT
Organism: Microbacterium sp.; assembly: GCF_035554235.1. Taxonomy (GTDB): domain Bacteria; phylum Actinomycetota; class Actinomycetes; order Actinomycetales; family Microbacteriaceae; genus Microbacterium. The sequence continues at coordinate 1,399 of NZ_DATMIO010000157.1, forward strand.
GAACACCTTGCACCGCCACGAGGACGCGACGGGCCTCGAGCTCAACGAGATCGGTCGCCTGAGCCTCCGCCTCTCGACACCGCTGCTGGTCGACGAGTACCGCCGCAACCGCGCCACAGGAAGCTTCATCCTGATCGACGAGTCGACCAACGACACCGTCGGCGCGGGAATGGTGCTGTAGCCGCAGCCGGGCTCGCCAGGGCGCGGCGCTTGCGACACGGGCCGGTCGTCTAGCCTCTCCGCGCGTGGACCCCGCCATTGTCGCTTTCGGCTTGGGCGTCGGCGTGCTGGTGGGAATGACTGGCATCGGCGGCGGCTCGCTCATGACGCCGATGCTGATCTTGGTGTTTGGGGTAACACCAGTGACCGCGATCGGTACCGACCTCGCCTATGCGGCGGTGACCAAGACCGTGGGCGGCTACAAGCACTGGCATCTGAAGACCGTCGACTTCCAGCTCTCGTCCTGGATGGCGATCGGGTCGGTTCCGGCGGCGGTCGGCGGCGTCTATGCCCTCCACCTGCTCGAGGACCTCGCGGGCCACGACTTCGACGACCTGCTGCTGACGCTCCTGGCCGTGACGTTGCTGCTCACCGGCGCCGCGACGCTGGTGCGCGCCTTCCTGAAGAGCATGCACGCCCGCGAGCGCGACACCATCGAGATGGAGCGCCGGCACAAGATCGCCGCCGTCACGCTGGGGGTCTGCGTCGGCTTCGTGCTCGGGGTGACCTCGGCCGGATCGGGGGCGCTCATCGCCATCGGGCTGATCCTGCTGTTTCGCCTCGCTCCCACACGCGTGGTGGGCACAGACGTCTTCCACGCAGCCATCCTGCTGTGGGCCGCCGGACTCGCCCACATCGTGGCCGGCAACGTCGACTTCGGCCTGGCCGGCAACATCCTCATCGGCTCGGTTCCGGGGGTGTGGATCGGCAGCCACTGGTCGGTGCGGGTCGAGCCCGCCGTGCTGCGCACCACGCTGGCGGTGGTCCTGATAGGCGCGGGGCTGGCGCTCCTCATCAAGGCCGGGCTGGACATCCCGGTGGCCGTGATCGTGCCCTTCCCGGTCGCCGTGATCGCGTTGCTCCTGGTCACGATCGTGCGCGAGCAGCGCGCCAAGGCGGCCCGGGTCCTGGCGGAGCGGGCCGACGCGGCCGGGCCGGTTCCGGGGCGCTCGCCGTAGGACCCTGAAGCACGCGCGCCCGCGGCCGATAACGGAGGCATGGCACGACGCTTGCTGGCCCTCACAACCGCCCTTTTCGCGCTGAGCGCCACCTCGGCGAGCGCCGCGACGATCTGCGTTCCCACGGGCACGGGCTGCGATCAGACCCAGCCCACCCTCCAGGGTGCAATAAACCTTGCAGCCGGCACCCCGACGGTTCGCGACACCATCCGGCTGACCGCGGGCGACTTCACCCAGAACGCCGTCGTCATAGGGACGAACCCCGTCGACATCGTCGGCGCGGGCCAGGGGACGAGCGGCACCATCCTCCGCTCGCCCAACAGCGGCTTCTCGCTCGACATCCAGTCGCCGGGCAGCACCGTGTCGAACCTGCGCGTGCGTGTGGAGCCGCACACCATGTTCGAATCCGGCATCGGGCTGAGCGGAGCCGGTGCGGTGGCCGACGGAGTCACGGTTCTCGGCGAGCCGGGCGTCGACAACGCGGTCGGGGTCATCGTGCGCACGGGGGCCATCCTGCGCAACTCGCTCGTGCAGGTTCCGGGCACCGGCAACGCGAACGACGCGATCGGCGCCGAGGGATCCTCGCTGATCGAGAACGTCTCCGCCGCGGGCGACAAGATGGTCGACGCTCGCGACCCCGGCCCTCCCGTCGTCATCCGGCGGCTGCGCTCGTCGACTCCGTCGCCGATCGGCATCCAAGCCATCGGGGAGGGCTCGGTGAATATCTCCGACGCGCTGATCCGCCTCTCCGGCGGATCGAGCGGCGGCGCTCTTTATGCCGAGACCTCGGCCGGCGGCAGCCCCGGCATCGTGGCGCGCCACGTGACCGTCATCGGCACCGGCGACGCCGTGAATGCCGGGCGGGGCGTCTACGCGGACGGCTTCGACCCCGGGCGAACGGCCGTGATCGACGTCCGGGATTCCATCTTCCACGCCCTCAGCACGGATCTCGAGGTCGAGGCGAGCGCGCCCAGCAGCGCCCGCATCGCGATCGGCTACTCCAACTTCAACCCGGCCAAGATCGTCGACACGGGCGCCGGCGACGGCCAGGTGGTCACGGGAGCGGGGAACCTCGTCGTCAACCCCGGCTTCGTCGACGGAGCGGCCGCCGACTTCCGGCTGCGCGCCGACTCGCCGCTGCTCGACCGCGGCTTCCCGGGCGCGGGCTCGACCGCCGACCTCGACGGCGCGGCGCGGCCCAACGATGGCAACGGCGACGGCGTCGCGGTTCGCGACCCCGGGGCCTTCGAGTACCAGCGTCCGGCATCGCCCCCGGGCGTGACCGATAGCTCGGCGCCGCTCTTCCGGATCCTGTCCAAGCGGCTCAAGCTCGACCGCCGGGGCCGCGTTGCGCTGGTGCTTCGCGGGCCGGCCAACGAGACGGCCGCCTCGAACGGCTCGCTCGGGCTGCGCAGCGTGCGAGGCCGTCGCATGCTCGGTCGCAAGAGCTTCTCGCTGCGTCCTTCGGCTCGGACGGTCGTGAACCTCAAGCTCACGCGCAAGCGGGCCCGCCGCGTGCGCAGGCTCGGGAAGCTGCGCGTGATCCTCTCGGTCACCGCCCGCGACGGCGCGGGCAACGCGCGCACCGTACGCAAGCGCGTGATGCTGCGGGCCCTCCAGACGCGCAACTGAGCCTCCCGCGCTGAGCCGGGCCGCGTAGGCTTGCGGCCCGAATGATGGTGGTGATGACACCCGAGGCCACCGCCGCGCAGATCGACGCCGTGGTCGCCAAGCTCGAGGCCCGCGGCGTGCACGCCAAGGTCATGCCCGGCGAGCTGACGACCGCCATCGGCGCGATCGGCGACCCCCAGGGCGTGCGGGAGCTCGGGCTCGAGGGTCTGCCCGGCGTGGACCAGGTGATTCCGATCTCGCGGCCCTACAAGCTGGCCTCGTCGGAGCTCTCCCATCACGCATCCACGTCGTTCGCCGTCGACGGACGGCAGGTGGGCGGGGGCGAGACCTTCTGCCTGATCGCCGGCCCGTGCACGGTC
>NZ_DATMIO010000158.1:0-5716 GCF_035554235.1 Microbacterium sp.
GCAGAGCGCGTACATCGACCCGCGTACTCGGTAGCACGGTTCGACGACGGCGACGAGTTCGCGGGTGAGCGCCGGATCTCGCAGGTTATGGCTCATGTGCCGGTCCAGGAGCGCCCCGCCGAACCGGGCGCCCAGGAGCCCCCCGAGAAGAGGGATACGCAGCAGGCCCGCGACCGGGGGCTTGCGCGCAAGGAGGCCCGCCGGGCCGACGATGACGAGGGAGGACGACGATTCAGGGTGCCGGAGAGCGTATGCCATGCCGATGACGGCACCCAGCGAACTGCCGATCACATGCGCGGGAGTCACCTGGATTTCGCGGAGGAGGTCTTCGATCTGCTGCACGAAGAACTGTTCGTCGTAGCGGGCGGAGACTCGATCGGAGTAGCCGCGCCCGTATCCGCTGTAGGCCAGTGTCCGGTACCCGCGCTGGTGCAGTTCGGCAGCCAGCCGGTCCCAGTAGTCCAACGGGATAGTGAGCCCGCCCACCAACAGCACGAGCGGCCCAGTGGCGGGTCCCGTGAGTTCGTACTGGGTGAAGCCGCGAGTGCAGCGTGCGAACTCGCCGCGCACTCGCGCCCGCAGAGCATCATCGAGGGTGATGTCCTCACCGGGGGCGGTGAAGTAAGGCAGGGCCATCAGGGCTTCTCCCGATCGTCGAGGGTGTCGAGGAACGCCTCGATCGCGTCGGCGACCCACTGCGGGTCTTCGTCCGTGAGCAGATGGCCTCCGGCGGGGCGGACACGTTCGACAGCGTGTGGCAGGTCGTGGGTGAAGTGCTGACCGTCCATGCCTTCGCTTCGAAGGACCAGGGTGGGTGTCGTGATGCGTCGCACGAGGGCGGACCGGTCTTCCTGATCGGTGCGGGCGAAGTCGATAAAGGCCTGCATGTTGCCCGGGCGGGTCATCATCGCGTGCACCCGGTCGATGAGCTCAGACGTGACAGCGCCCTGGGACCCGGGGCCTACGCTCGATCGGAGAGAACGTTCGACACCGGCACGGCCGGCGGACAGGCGAATGAGCGCCCGTCCGATCGGGCTGCGGGCGAGTCTCATCGGCAAGGGCGGCTTCTTCCCCGGGTAGCCAGTCGCGTTGATCAGCACGAGGCCGCTGACGGCATCGGGGGCATCGAGGGCGAGGTTCCAGGCGATGTTGCCACCGAGCGAAGTGCCGCCCACGACCGCCGGGGGGATCTTGAGCGCTTCCAGGATTCGCCGCACCGTGCCGGTGGTGGTGGTGATGCGGTAGTCGCGATCGGGTCGGGGACCAGTGAGCCCGAAACCCGGCAGATCCAAGCGGAGCACGTCATTGCGCGTCGACAGTCGCCGCGCGATCAAATCGAAGGTGTCCAGCGACGAACCGGAACCATGCAGCAGCAGGACGGGCCTGCCCCTGCCCGCACGCTTGTAGCGCACGCGCATCCCGTCGATCACGAGAAAACGGGAACCGGAATCCGCCATTGCACCCACTCCATTGTCAGATATTACGGTAACAGTGTTGCCTTAATGTGGCGTGGAGGTCAAGAGCTGGCAGGCGCGTCAGGCGGTTCGGTCGTCCTCCGCCTGCAGCGGAACGGCTCCGACCGCGACGTCTTGCGCGAACACTCCGGCCGGGTCGATCCGTGCGCGCTGCACATCGACGTCGCGGGCGACCGCCTCCGGGAAGGAGCGTTGCGGTCGGCGTCGGTCCTCGGCGTAGTTGGGTGCTGTGAAGCCGGTGCCCCAGGGCGCCATGGCGGTTCGCAGCGCGTCGAGCTCATTCTCGATGATCGGCGCCCTTGAGGCGCGGGTCTTCAGCCCGGTGGCGAACAGCGAGGTCGCTCCGCGGAGATCGGCGAGCGCGCCACCATCGGATGGTGCGTCGTCGAACGCGCCGCCGAGTTGGCGCAGCTCGATGGTCGCCAACGTCGACTGGGGGCGCAGCGCGATGTCCAGGAAGGCGCGCTGACCGGCATCGTCAAGGTGATCGATCAGCTGGTGGTCGGCGATGGTGGGCAGAGGCAGGGCGGGGTCCATGTGGGTCCAGGGAACGTCGAGCACACCGCCGGCGCGCCACGTGTCGAGCAGCGGCGTCCCGAGCGCCCGGAGCGGGCCGAGGAGCTCGTGGGTGACCGCAGCGACCCGGCCTTCCGCGTCGCCGGTCTGGCGCGAATGGACGACCCCATCCATGTTCACGACGGGTCGCCCGGCGATGGATCGTGGGATGCCGGGCAGGCCGGTCAGCCTCACAATCCGGAAGGTCGTGGATGCCTCCTTCGGGGCGGAGCGGTGCCACGTCGACCACGCAGCAAGGAGGTCTGCCGCGATCTCGATCGACCAGAACGCGGTGCCCGTGACCAGGGCTGTGATTGGGAACAACCGGACGGTGATGGCCGTGACGACGCCGAAGCCTCCCCCGCCGCCGCGGAGCGCCCAGAACAGTTGCGGGTCGTGGGAGCGGTCGACGAGGTGCAGGGCACCGTCGGCGGTGACGATCTCGATCGACTCGATGGAGTTGGCGGCCACGCCGGAGGTGCGGCCGTAGAAGCTCAACCCGCCACGGAGGAGATACCCCATCGCCCCGACCAGCGCGGAGGACCCGTGCGGGGCCATGAGGCCCGTGGGCGCGAGGGCCTGGACGACATCGCCCCAGCTGGTTCCTGCGGGGATGCGGACGGTTCGCGCGACGGGATCGATCGTGACAGGTTCTCTGAGTCGGACGCGGATGAGGGCGACCCCGGCGAGGTCGGGGAGGGACACAGCGGCATGACCGGTCGAGTTGGCGATCACACCGAGGCCGGACGAGGCCGCATCGGCGACGGCTGACTGGACATCGGCAACGGTTGCGGCAACGTAGGCGCGATCCGGTCGGGGGTGTGCGGAGCGCTCGAAGCCTTGGATCGCGCGGCGGTAGGGCGCCGTTCCCGGTTGAAGGCGACGTCCTGTCGCGGTCGCGGGCCGGAATGCAGCGGGGAGCGCTAGCACCGCCGTCAGGGTTACCAAGACGACCGGGGCGACACTGCCGGGGAGCGTCGCGGACGCGATCGCGGCGGCGAGTCCACCGATCACTGCCGCGGCAAGGATCCGCGCGGCCGCCTCCGCAGCACGCTCGGGGCCCACGGCCCTGGAGAGCTTCACGACGGCGACCGTGAGATAACCGGCGGTGACCGCCAGAGCGGCCAGCGGCACCACGACCATCCATTCGCCGGTGAGCACCGTGACGCCCACGGTCGCCGATGCGAGTGCGGCGGACAGCGGAAGCAGCACCCGCCCGGCCCGGCGTGCGGTCGCCGCCCACGGGCTCCCGACCCCCAGGACGAATCGCATCCGGGGTGTCGCTGGGGTGCGGATCTCCGCTCCCGTGGCGGCTAGCGCGCACAGGGCCGGCGCCGCGAGTGCAGCACTCGCCGCCGCCAGCCCGGCCGCGACGACCCCGGCCCACCCCGGCAGTCCTCCCCAGCAGGCAACCATGGCGACAGCAAGCGCAGGAATGGTCACCAGACCCAGAGCACCCGCGCGTCGTCGGCTACTCGCGTCGCTCGCCGCTCCTCGAACCAGGAGGACGACGGTGGCGACCGCAAGCGCGATAGCCGCACCGGTCGACGACCCGGTGACGAGTGCCGCCAGGATCGCGGAGCCGACAGCGAGTGCCAGGCCGACCGCGGACAGGACACGCCCGACGGCACCGATCCAGACCAGGTTGGGCCGGTGAGGGTACGCGCCTCCGAGCGTGGACACGGGGTTCTCCTGTCTCTGGTGTTAGGAATCAGTGCGCGCCCGCGGGTTCGAGCCTGGCGACCGGGCCTCGGGTGAATCCCCGGGCATCGAACAACCGCATGACCGCCAGCCCGACAACAAGTCCGACGACGATAGCGATGATCGACGCGGTCACGCCCTGGCCCAGCCCCGTCTCCCAGGACCCGTCGAGATAGAGGATCGACCGGGCACCGGCATAGATCTGATGCATGGGCTCGAACGTCGCCAGCCAGCGGAAGAAGCCCGGCGTCGCTTCGATCGGCACGGTGCCCCCCGACGAGGGAATGGCGAGCACGACCATTATGAAGAGGTTGACCATGAGACCTGGGTTGCCGAGGACGGCGTTGATGGTCTGCGCCACAACGGCGATACCGGTGATTGCCAGAGCACCGAATGCCCACAGCTCCCATGGGCGGTCGATAGGCATACCGAGCGCTGCCGAGATGCCGACATACGCCGCAGAGACAAGGACGGCAATCACCGCCATTACGGCCCACTTCGCCACGAGCGTGCGCGTCCGGCTGAACCCAGAGGGTGACTCCATCCGATAACGCGGACCGAACTCGAACGGCACGAAGCCTAGCCGCGAGTCGATGAACGCGTTGGCGACGAGCGAACCGGAGAACCCGGCGAGGATCAGGATCAGCGCGTAATAGAACGCGGACAGCCCCGATCCTGTCCCGTCCGGGAGCGGATTGAACGCTGTCACCGTCACCTCCAGAGGATCTGTGAGCGCGAGCGTCGCCGCGCCCGGCAACGGGGCGACGGCGCCGAGCCTGGCCTGGGTCTGCTGCACCATGCCCTGCAGCTGTCTGCCGAGCTCGGTGTTCGCCGTCGCGAAGGCCTCACGTCCTAGGGTCGCAACGGTGTTGGCCGTGAAACTTCCCATCCGCGGGTTGGTCAGCACCTCGACTGCGGGCTGAGCGACGGCTCCTGGCGCTCGGGCGCCCTGGGCGAGCGCTGCCACGTCCTTGCTCAACCCGGACGGAACAACCAGTGCCCCGTACAGGGAGCCATTTTCCATCTGCGCCTGCGCTTCCGCGAGGCTCAGCTGCTGCACATCGAATTCTTCCGCGTCGATCCCCTCCAGCAGTGCTGCCTCGATGTCATCGCCCACGTCGACCGACTGCCCGTTCGGCAACGTCGTGCCGGTGTCTTCATTCACCACGGCGATGGGGAAATCAGAAATGTTGTCCGCCGCGTTCAGGCTTCCGCCCAGGTAGGTCGCAGCGAGAGCCGCGCTGACGGCAACGACGGCCAGGATCGGCACCAGCCATGACAGCACGTGCGGGCTACGCCGCAGTCCGGCCGAGTGGCGGGAATGGGTCATCTCAGAGGCTCCGTTTCGGTGGGCAGAGAGTGGTCGACGCCGGGAACGAGTGTCGAGGGCGGCGAGACGGACGCGAGCCCGCCGACGACGCATCCATAAACGAAGTCACGGGCGCGACTGGCAATCGTCTCGATGGGGGGCCGCGCCGGTGAAGGCGAGGCAAGCCAATCGATGATCAACCAGACCGCACCCGCAGCCAGAGCCGAACGCGCGGAGTCGGCTGGCATCACGCCATCCTCCAGAAGCGCGACGACCGGAGAAGCGGCCTTCAGGCGGCCACTCACCGCATCGGTGACCGCCGTCACCACGGCGTTCCCGCCGGGCCCATTCACGACGCGAAGGTAGAACGCCTCATGCTCCGCGAGAGCCCGGACGACGATGGTAAAAGCGCCACCCATCACTTCCTGTACGTTCTCCTGAGCAGGAGCCAGCTCGAGATCGATACGATCAAATGCCGCCTCGAGACGTCCGAGAGCGGCAGCGGTGAACAAGTCCGAGAGGCCATCGAACGCCTGATAGAACGTCGGCCGAGTCACCTTCGCTTCTCTCACCACATCCGTTATCGAGATGCTCCATGCATCCCGCTGATCGAGAAGATCCGTCGCCGCCCGCCGCAGGGCATCCCGCGAACGGCTACCCCTCATCGGAACCGCCT
>NZ_DATMIO010000159.1:0-6341 GCF_035554235.1 Microbacterium sp.
GATGAATCCGAACGAGTTGATGCGCGCGAAGGACGCGAGCGATCCGATCAGGCCGATGTTCGGGCCTTCCGGGGTCTCGATGGGGCACATGCGGCCGTAGTGCGACGGGTGGACGTCACGGACCTCGACACCTGCGCGGTCACGGCTCAGACCACCGGGGCCGAGAGCAGAGAGACGACGCTTGTTGGTCAGACCCGCGAGCGGGTTGTTCTGGTCCATGAACTGCGACAGCTGCGACGTTCCGAAGAACTCCTTGATCGCGGCGACGACGGGGCGCACGTTGATCAGGGTCTGCGGCGTGATCGCCTCGATGTCCTGCGTCGTCATGCGCTCGCGGACGACGCGCTCCATGCGGCTGAGGCCGGTGCGCACCTGGTTCTGGATGAGCTCGCCGACCGCGCGGATGCGGCGGTTGCCGAAGTTGTCGATGTCGTCGATGTCGAGGCGGATCTCGGCGGGCTTGCCCGCGCGGATGCCGTCGAAGGTCGTGTCGCCGCGGTGCAGGCGCACGAGGTACTTGATCGTCGCGACGATGTCTTCGGTGGTGAGCACCGACGCCGAAAGGGGCGCGTCGAGCCCGAGCTTCTGGTTGATCTTGTAGCGACCGACCTTGGCCAGGTCGTAGCGCTTCGGGTTGAAGTAGAAGTTGTCCAGCAGCGCACGGGCGGCCTCGGCGGCGACCTGCTCACCCGGACGGAGCTTGCGGTAGATGTCGCGGAGTGCGTCCTCCTTGGTGAGGATCGTGTCCTTCGCGAGGGTCTCTTCGATCGAGTCGAAGCCGGCGAACTCGGCGAGGATCTCTTCGCTCGTGAGGCCGAGGGCCTTCAGGAAGACGGTGACCGACTGCTTGCGCTTGCGGTCGATGCGCACGCCGACCTGGTCGCGCTTGTCGATCTCGAACTCGAGCCACGCACCGCGGCTCGGGATGACGCGCGCCGAGACGATGTCCTTGTCGGATGTCTTGTCGGGCGTCTTGTCGAAGTACACGCCGGGGGAACGGACGAGCTGCGACACGACGACGCGCTCGGTGCCGTTGATGATGAAGGTTCCCTTGCCGGTCTGCAGCGGGAAGTCGCCCATGAAGACCGTCTGGGTCTTGATCTCACCGGTCTGGTGGTTCATGAACTCGGCCTCGACGTAGAGCGGGGCCGCGTAGGTCTTGCCGCGCTCCTTGCACTCCTCGATGGAGTACTTCTCGGGCTCGAGATACGGGTTGGTGAACGAGAGCTGCATCGTCTCGCTGAGATCCTCGATCGGCGAGATCTCCTCGAAGATCTCCTCCAGACCGCTGATCTCGGGGACGTCGGTGCGGCCGACGCTCTTGGCCTCGGCGACACGCGCCTTCCAGGCCGCGTTGCCGACCAGCCAGTCGAACGACTCGGTCTGAAGCGCCAGAAGGTCGGGGACCGTCAGCGTGTCGGAGATCTTGGCGAACGAGAGGCGGGATGCTCCGCGGCCGTTCTTGGGGTTGGTGGTGGATGCGTTGCGCGCAGCAGCCAAGGGAATAACCTCCAGGGGCCCGGGCAGGGCTCGTGATTCCTTGTCGTCAGGTGGAATGCTCGATGTCTTCCCCGGATACCGGCGCGTCACCTCGCCGCTCTTTCGAACGGGGGCGCGCAGGCACAGCCGACCACCATATGAGGGCAGGGGGAATCTAGGAGCGCAAACATCAACTATATGTCGGATGACGCGCCGTGTCCAGCCCGGTTCTTGACGAGTTTTGCTTCCTGCGGTATAAACCGCGTGCTTCGCCGCCCACGACCCGAATGTCAGCACCGGGCGTCGGCCGGACACACCGCGGAAATACCGCCGCAGGTCTGGCACAGGCACGGTGTTCGGGGCCAGTATGTGGTCATGACTGGGGTCTCACACCCCGCGATCCGCACGCCCGACCAGCGGATCCGGGTGTTCGTCAGTTCGACCCTGCGCGAACTGGCAGAGGAGAGGCGGGCGGTGCGGGCGGCCGTGGAGCGGATGCGCCTGGCCCCCGTCATGTTCGAGCTCGGGGCACGCCCGCACCCACCGCGGGAGCTCTACCGCTCCTACCTCGCCCAGAGCGATGTGTTCGTCGGGATCTACGCCGACAGCTACGGGTGGGTCGCCCCGGACGAGAAGATCTCCGGCCTCGAGGACGAGTACGACCTCGCGCCGCGGGAGATGCCCAAGCTCATCTACATCAAGGCGTCCGAAGGCCGCGAACCCCGCTTGACCGAGCTCATCGACCGCATCCGCGCGGACGACACCGCCGCCTACCTTCCGTTCCGCACGGCCGAGGAGCTCGAGCAGCGCGTGGCGGATGACCTCGCGACCCTCCTCGCCGAGCGGTTCGACGACTCCCGGACCGCGCCCGAGACGGAGGCGGCGGAATCCGCGGCATCCCTCGTCGCGCGCATCCCCTCCCTCTATACGACCACCATCGGACGCGAGCGGGAACTCGGGGAGGTGCGGGACCTCCTCGCCCGCGGCGAGGACCGCGTCGTGAGCCTCATCGGCCCCGGCGGCATCGGCAAGAGCCGGCTGGCGATCGAGGCGGCGATGGCGACGGCGGACCTCTTTCCGGACGGCGTCTACTTCGTTGCCCTCGAGGGGGTGCTGGAGTCCGGCCTGCTGCTGCCGACGATCGGCTTCGCGCTCGGCATCCGCGACAACGGCGAAGCCGTACTCGAAGAGCGGATATCGCGCGCGCTGGAAGGCCGGCGCGTGCTGCTGGTGCTCGACAACTTCGAGCAGATCGTGGATGTCGCGCCCGTGCTCGTGCGGCTGTACACGGTGGCACCGCTCGCGCGATTCCTCGTGACGAGCCGCATCGTGCTGCGCATCCGCGGCGAGCGCGTCTTCGAGGTTCCGGCGCTGCCGTTCCCGGCTGCCGACGCGCCGGCGACCCTCGACCGCGCCCGGCGCTCGGCGGCGTGCACGCTGTTCGCCGACCGGGCGCGCGCGGCAAAGCCCGACTTCGAGCTCACCGACGACAACGCCGGGGCGGTGGCCGCCATCTGCCGGCGGCTGGAGGGCCTTCCCCTCGCGATCGAGCTCGCCGCGGCCAAGGTGCGGCTGCTCACACCGCAGGGCATCGCTCAGCGCCTCGAGCGGAGCCTCCCGCTGCTGACCGCCGCCGTCCGTGACCTGCCCGATCGCCACCGGACGATGCGGGCCACGATCGACTGGAGCGTGAGTCTTCTGCCCGACATCCAGCGGGACATGCTCGTCGACCTCGGCGTGTTCGCGACCCGCTTCACGCTGGAAGCCGTGGAGGCGCTCGGCGCCGGGCGCTCGTGGGACGGCAACGGCCTCGACGGGCTCACCGCCCTCGTCGATGGATCGCTCGTGAAGCAGACCGAGATCGAGGGCCGGTCGGTCTTCTCGCTCCTCGCGATCGTGCGCGAGTACGCCCTGGGGCGCCTCAAGGAGAGCGGGCAGGCCCACCTCATGCGCGCCGCCCACGCCGACTACTACCGCGCACTCGTGGCCCGCCTCGCACCGGGACTGACCGGCCCGGGTCAGGCGGAATCCGTCGCGGAACTCGGACTCGAGCTGCCCAACCTTCGCGCCGCCATCCGCCATCTCATCTACACCGACCGCCTCGACGACGCCGGCGACTTCGCGTGGGGGCTGCTCGTCTACTGGTGGATCGCCGGTCTGTTCGGCGGCGTGCGGGTATGGATGCTCGAGCTGCTCGGCAAGGAGAGACCGATCACTCCCCACACGAGGGCGGTGGCCTGGTTCCTCGCGCTGTGGGGCGAGATGTGGCAGCGCCCCTCCGCCGAGGTGGTCGCCGGTCTCGGCGAGTGCGTGCGGCTGTTCACGGAGAGCGGCGACGCGGAGGCGGCGGCGATGGCGCTCGCGGCACGCGCCACCGCGCGCGTGCAGTTCTCGGGCGCCGACGTCGACAAGGCCGAGAAGGAACTCCGCCGGGCATCCGTCAAGCTCCACGCGCTGGGGAACGGCTGGGCGGAGGCGCTCTCGGAGGTCTCGCTCGGGCGCCTCGCGTGGGTGCGCGGCCGCACCGACGACGCGCTCGCGCATTTCGATCGCGCGACCTCCGTGGCCACGGCGGGGCACGATCTGTTCACCACGTCGGTCGCGGGCAACCTGCGGGCGAGGCTGAACTTCCTGGGCGGCGACATCGAGACCGCCGAGAAGGAATTCGTGCAGACGCTGATGCTCTCGATCGGTCTGCACTACGACGAGGGTGTGGCCTACGGCCTCGAGGGGCTCTGCGCCGTGGCGGCCGCGCGCGGCGATGCGTGGCGGGCGGGGGCGGTGTCGGTTGCGGCGGCCGCCATCCGCCACCGGATCGGCGTCTTCGACGTCGAGGCGTTCACCGTGCACACCCCGCACCTGAACCTGCTGCGGGAAAGCGACCCCGAGGGCGTGGCCGCCGGCGAGCGTGCCGGGGCGGAGCTGAGCATCCCCGAAGCCGTCGCCCTCGCCGTACCCGACCTCGATCGCGAGCAACGGGCCTCGCTCGCACACTGGTGAACGACGGGCTCGCGCTCACACGGAGGCGTGGGCGGAGGCGTGCGCGTGAGTGTGGTGCGCGTGGCGGAAGCGGATGCGGGTGCCGGGGCGGAGCTGCGCGAAGGCGTCGAGGGAGTCGTCCGCGACGACCGCGATCACGGGATAGCCGCCCGTCACCGGGCCGTCGGCCAGGAGCACGGTCGGAAGGCCGGAGGGCGGCACCTGGATGGCACCGGGCACCATGCCCTCGCTCGGCACTTCTCCGGCCACAGCGCGCTCGAGCGGCGAACCCTCGAGGCGCACGCCGACGCGGTCGGCGGCGTTGGTGACGACCCACGCGGTCTCGAAGAGCGTCGCAAGAGCGGATGCCGCGAACCAGTCGGCCCGCGGCCCTGGCTCGAGTTCCACGACGACCTCGTCATCGGGCGGCGCGCCCCACGGCGCCAGGTCTCCCACGGGAACCGGGCCCCCGGCATCCGCGCGCACCCCCACATCGTCGCCCGCGGCAAGCGGCGCGGGTCCGAGTTTCGAGAGGGTGTCGGTGGCGCGCGAGCCCGCGACGACGAGCCCGTCGATGCCGCCCCGCACGGCGAGGTACGCCCGAACACCGTGGGCGAACCAGTCGATGTGCAGCTCGGTGCCGGCGGGCCACGCGTGCGCGACGTACGGATCGACGGCGTGCCCGTCGATGCGGATGCCGCCCCATGCTCCGGTGACCGCGACCCAGGTGTCGGTACCGGTGACCGCCCGGAACCCGCCCAGGGTCACCTCGATGCCCGCCGCGCCTTCGGCGTTGCCGACCAGGCGGTTGGCGGTGCGCAGGGCGCCGCGGTCGAGCGCTCCGGATCGTGCAATGCCCTGGGACGCACGGCCGGTGCGGCCGAGGTCCTGGATCGTGGCGAGCAGCACGGGCTCGATCACGCGGAGTCCGGGCGCGGGGGTGGGGGCGGCGGTGCGCGCGGGGGTCACGGTGTCCGGCCCGGCCGGAACTCCTGCGGGCGCGGTCGGAGTCTCGTCCGGTCCGGCGGGAGCCTCGCCGGGCGCGGCCCGGATGACGCGCGCCACCCGCCGGAAGCGCACCGCGGCGCCGGGTTCGAGCAGGGCGGGGGACGCGGCCGCCGGATCGAAGAGCGGCGCCGCGGTGGTGCCGATCAGGCGCCAGCCGCCCGGCGTCTCGCGCGGGTAGGCGCCGGTGAACTCCCCCGCGAGCCCGACCGAACCCGCGGGAACACGCGTGCGGGGCGAGTCCAGGCGCGGCACGTCGAACGGCCACTCGTCGCTTGTGAGGTAGGCGAATCCGGGGGCGAATCCCGCGAACGCCACGGTCCACGCCGCCGCTTCGTGTCGCGCCGCGAGCGCCTCGGCGCTCACCCCGAGAGCGGCTGCGGCATCGGCCAGATCGGGACCGTCGTACGCCATGTCGAGCACGACGGGCGCCGCGGCGGCGACCGTGCCGCCGGCATCCGTCCGCCCCCGTGCGATGCGCGCGATCCACGCTCGCGCGGCGGCGAGAGGCAGCACCCGCGGGTCGACCTGCACGAGGACGGTACGCGCGGCGGGCACGATGTCGACGACGCCGTCGGGGGCGGATGCCGCGAGCGCGGCGCGCAGCGCGAGCACGTCGCCGAGCGTCGCGACCTCGGCGAGGAGGGCGCGCTCACCCATCGGCAGCACCCGCGGCCAGGTCGCATCGGACACGGCTCCACGGTACCGCCGCACGCGGCGCGGCTCGACAGCCCTCACCAGGGGGCGCGGCTCACCGGGCGCCTCACCAGGGGGCGCGGACCGGCACGTGCTCGGCATCCAGCGCGGCGCGCACCGCACGGGCCATCGCGACGGCCGCCGGGGTGTCGCCGTGCACGCAGAGCGACGCGGCATCCGCT
>NZ_DATMIO010000160.1:0-2148 GCF_035554235.1 Microbacterium sp.
CTCGAGCGCCAAGCTGGCCACGTTCGACCTCAGCGCCGACGTGCTCAAGGACATCGCGGCGGGCAACATCCTGTTCGCGGTCGACCAGCAGCCGTACCTGCAGGGCTACCTGCCGATCGTGTTCCTGAAGCTCTTCAAGACCAACTCCAACAGCGTCGGCGGCGGCCAGCCCGTGCTCACCGGTCCCAGCTTCGTGGACAAGAGCAACGCGGCGACCGTCGAAAAGCTCGCCGCGGCGGGCACACGATGAGCCCGAAGATCGCTCCCGCTCCCGCTCCCGCCGCCGTCGCGGCGCAGGAAGCCAAGCCGGTCGGCGACGAACGACTGGCCAACATCAGTCTGCTGCACCGCGCACTGCGGCGCCCGGAGATCGGCGCGCTGTTGGCGGCGATCGTCGTCGCGATCTTCTTCTGGAGCCAGAACGGCCTGTTCCTGCAGCTGGACGGGATCGCCAACTGGACCGACGTCGCCGCCACCATCGGCATCCCGGCCGTGGCCGTGGCGATGCTGATGATCGGCGGCGAGTTCGACCTCTCGGCCGGCGTGATCACCGGCTCGGCGGGCCTGGCGATGGGCATCCTGGCCACCGAGGTCGGCATGAATATCTGGCTGGCCATCGTGATCACGCTGATCGCCGCGGCGGGCATCGGGTTCCTCAACGGCTACATGGTCATGCGGACCAAGCTGCCGAGCTTCATCGTCACGCTCGCGACGTTCTTCATCCTGCAGGGCGTCAACCTCGGCGTGACCAAGGCGATCACCAACCAGGTCTCGGTCACCGGACTCGACGCCGCGGCGGGCTACGACAGCGCCAAGTCGATCTTCGGTGGCACGTTCTGGGCGCCGCACGACTTCCAGATCACGCTGCTGTGGTGGCTCGCGATCACCGCGATCGCGACCTGGACGCTGACGCGCACCCGGGTCGGCAACTGGATCTTCGGCGTCGGCGGCGACGCCAACGCCGCCCGCAACGTCGGCGTGCCGGTCGTGCAGGTCAAGGTCACGCTGTTCGTGATGACCTCGTTCGTGTCGGCGCTGACGGGCATCATGATCGCGCTGCGCCTGGCTTCGACGCAGGCCGGGCAGGGCGTCGGCGACGAGTTCCAATACATCATCGCCGCGGTCGTCGGCGGCTGCGTGCTCACGGGCGGCTTCGGCTCGGCGGTCGGCGCGGCGCTGGGCGCGACGATCATCGGCATGGCGTTCATCGGCATCCAGTTCTCGGGCTGGAACACCGACTGGCGCTTCCTCTTCCTGGGCGTGATCCTGCTGATCGCGGTCCTGGTGAACACGTACATCCGCAAGCGCGCCGAGGGGGTGCGGGGATGAGCACGCTGCTCGAGGTCCGCGACGTCTGCAAGTACTTCGGCAACGTCGTCGCCCTGAAGGACATCACCGTCGGCGTCGAGTCAGGCGAGGTCACCTGCGTGCTCGGCGACAACGGCGCCGGCAAGTCGACCTTCATCAAGATCCTCTCCGGCGTGCACCGCCACGACGAGGGCGAGCTCCGCGTCTATGGCGAGTCGACGCACTTCAACTCGCCACGCGAAGCGAAGGAGCAGGGCATCGCGACGGTCTTCCAAGACCTGGCGACCGTCCCGCTGATGTCAATCTGGCGCAACTTCTTCCTCGGCTCGGAGCCGACGAAGGGCAGCGGCCCGTTCAAGCGGATCGATGTCAAAGCGGCCAAGGAGATCATGCACGAGGAGATGCGCAAGATGGGCATCGACGTCCGCGACCCGGACCAGCCCGTCGGCACGCTCTCGGGCGGCGAGCGCCAGGCGGTCTCGATCGCTCGCGCCGTCTACTTCGGCGCGAAGGTGCTGATCCTCGACGAGCCGACCGCCGCGCTCGGCGTCAAGCAGTCCGGCGTCGTGCTGCGCTACGTCGCCCAGGCCCGCGACCGCGGCCTCGGCGTGATCTTCATCACCCACAACCCGCACCACGCCTACCCGGTCGGCGATCGCTTCGTGATCCTCAACCGCGGCCGCCTGATGGGCGACTGGCGCAAGAGCAAGATCACCCGCGAGGAGCTCGTGCTGCAGATGTCCGGCGGGGCCGAGATCGACGCGCTCGAGCACGAGCTGCGCCGAAACCTCGACACCGAGGGGTCACTCGCGTGAGCCCGGCCTCCCGGCTCGACGTGCT
>NZ_DATMIO010000161.1:0-3121 GCF_035554235.1 Microbacterium sp.
GTCTCCGGCTCGTGCTCCACGACCAGGACGGTGTTGCCCTTGTCCCGCAGCTGCAGCAGCAGTCCGTTCATCTTCTCCACGTCGTGCGGGTGCAGGCCGATGGTGGGCTCGTCGAAGACATAGGTGACGTCGGTGAGCGAGGAACCGAGGTGGCGGATCATCTTGGTGCGCTGCGCCTCGCCGCCGGAGAGCGTGCCCGACGCACGGTCGAGGGAGAGGTATCCGAGGCCGATGTCGACGAACGAGTCGATGGTGTCGCGCAGGCCCGCCATGAGCGGGGCGACCTCCGGATCTTCGACCGTGCGCAGCCACGCGGCGAGGTCGGTGATCTGCATGGCCGCGGCATCCGCGATGTTGATGCCGTTGATCTTCGACGACCGCGCCCCCTCGTTCAGGCGCGTTCCGCCGCAGTCGGGGCACGCCGTGAACTTGACCGCGCGCTCGACGAACGCGCGGATGTGCGGCTGCAGCGAGTCGCGGTCTTTCTGCAGGAAGCTCTTCGTGAGCTTGGGGATGAGTCCCTCGTAGGTCATGTTGATGTTCTGGATCTTGACCTTCGTGGGCTCCTTGTAGAGGAAGTCGTCGCGCTCCTTCGCCGAGTAGTCCTTGATCTTCTTGTGGGGGTCGACGAGACCCGACTCGGTGAAGCCGCGCACCATCCAGCCGTCGACGTTGTAGCCGGGGATCGTGAGGGCGCCCTCGGCGAGCGACTTCTCGCTGTCGAAGAGTTCGTCGAGATCGATGTCGCTCACCTCGCCGAGCCCCTCGCAGCGCGGGCACATGCCGCCCGTGAGCTCGAACGTGCGGTGCTCGCGCTTGGCCTTGCCTTCGCCGCGCTGCACCGTGATCGCCCCGCTGCCGCTGACCGAGGGGATGTTGAACGAGAACGCCTGGGGCGAGCCGACGTGCGGCCGGCCGAGGCGGCTGAAGAGGATGCGCAGCATCGCGTGCACGTCGGTCGCGGTGCCCACCGTCGACCGCGCATTCGCCCCCATCCGCTCCTGATCGACGAGGATCGCCGGGCTCAGGTTCTCGAGCGCGTCGACCTCGGGGCGACCGAGCGACCCCATGAACTGCTGGACGAAGGTGGAGTAGGTCTCGTTGATGAGCCGCTGCGACTCGGCCGCGATGGTTCCGAAGACGAGCGAGGATTTGCCCGAGCCGCTCACGCCCGTGAAGACCGTGAGGCGTCGCTTCGGGATCTCGACGTTGATGTTCTTGAGGTTGTTCTCCCGGGCGCCGACGACGCGGATGACTTCGTGCGAATCGGCGATGTGGGCGGGGGCGGAGGAGGCCATGGGTTCCCTTCGATCGGTGCGACCCTACAGTGTGCGATGCACTGCGGACAGCACCGGTCCTCAATGCGAGGTGCTCGCGCCAATCCTCTCCGGTCACTCCGGCGCGTTGCCCGCGGCGCCGCCATGCTCGAACGGCGTCGTGACGTCGCGGTAGGCGAGATGCGTCACCATGCCGAGCGCCGCGTGCTCCAGGTTGTGGCAGTGATCCATCCAGATGCCGGGGTTGTCGGCGTAGAGCGCGACCTCCCAGACCTCGCCGGGCCCGACGTCGAAGGTGTCGAGCCACAGCGGCTCCGCCGGCACGCGGCCGTCGATCGAGAGGACCTTGACCGTGTGCCCGTGCGGATGCATGGGGTGGGTTTCGAAGCTGCGATTGACGAAGCGCAGGCGCACCGTGTCGCCGGGGCGCACGATCGTCGGCTCGATGAACGGGTACACCCGACCGTCGACCGCATACGCATAGTTCGGCAGCCCCTGCACGATGCGGGGCAGCCGATCCAGCACAAAGGTGCGCTCGAGAGCGAAGCCCGCGCCGGCGAGCGCCGCGTCGATGGCCGTCGCGGCTTCGGGGTGCGCCGCCGCACCCACGGGGGTGAGGTCGGCGAGCGCGTCGAAGGCGAGCGGCGGGACGGTCAGTGCGGGGATGTCGTCACCTGCGTGCGGCACGAGTCCGATGCCGGCGCTCCGCGCCCCCGCGACGCCGATGCGCACCGGGGCGGCCGGCATCTCGATCACGACGTCGATGCGGCCCCCGGCCGGGATGACGAGAGACCGGTCCTCCGCGGCGGCCGACGCCACATCGGTCCCATCGATGGCGGCGACGCGGAACGCGGCGCCCTGCACGGCGAACGTCTGCGGCGTCTGGTCGGTGTTGATCAGGCGCAGGCGCACCGAGTCGCCGGGTTCGACCACCCGCTCCTCGATGACGTCGCTGGAGCCGATCACCACCGAGCCCGAGAACGTGTGCACGGGAAGCGTCAGGTCGACATCCTCGGTCGGCCCGGATGCCGGGTGCACGACGAGCGTGCCGTACAGACCCCGCACAACGCCCTCCGAACCGCGCTGGTGCGTGTGGTACCAGTAGGTGCCCGGCTGGGTCATCGCGATGCCGGCGCGGAACGCGCCGCCGGGTGCCACGGCATCCTGCGTCACCCCGGCGACGCCGTCGAACGCGTTCGCGACGGGGTAGCCGTGCCAGTGCACGGTCGCTCCGGAGTCGATGTCGTCGTTCGTGAGCGAGACATCGAGCGTGTCACCGACGCGCGCGACGATCGCCGGCCCGGCGAGCTCCCCGAAGGTCCACGCGTCCACCCTCCTGCCCGAGGGCAGCTCGACCTCGCCGCGCTGCGCGCGGAGCGACACGGCGACGGTCTCACCGGAGGCGGGAAGGGTGTGTGGGGCGCTCGTCAGGTCGGGCACGGGGCTGCCGGAGGCGGCGGTCGCCGCACCCCCGTCGTGCCCATGCACAACGTGTCCATGAGCAACGGGCCCGAAGCCCGCGGCCTGCAACGCGCCCGCGCCGGACATCGTGACGACCCCCACGACGACGGCACCCGCGATGATGCTTCCCGCAGCGGCCGCCGCGGCCAGCACCGGCCGCCGCGATCCCCCCGAGCGCCGCGCGCGGACCAGCGTCGTCACGACTCCCGCGCCCACGACGACGGCGAGAACGGCCACCGCCGCCGCGGGGCCCGCGGGAGTCCCGATCCCCACGGTGAGCACGATCTCCCCGGCGCACGCGGCGGCCGCCGCGGCGAACGCACCCGCCACCGCCGCGTCGCGGCGCGAAGGCACCGCTGCGTCGCGGCGCGAACGCACCGCCG
>NZ_DATMIO010000162.1:0-8755 GCF_035554235.1 Microbacterium sp.
GCATGAATCTCAGCCCCGCCGAGTCGTCAGAGGTGAGGTCGAGGGAGAAGTCGAAGCGGGGGCCCGCGCTCACGTCGCGCCCGAGGAGCCCTGCCAGTTCGGTTTCGACGAGGTCACGACTGAGACGGATGCCCAGCGTCTCAGCGGGTGCGGTGGTCGGCAGCAGGGTCTGGCGATCGCCGGGGTTGTAGACCACAGCCCGCGTCGCGGTGTTGCGCACCCTCTCATCCCCGCGCGCGGACAGCAATTCGCCCGACAACCCGAGATTCAGGTGGTAGGCACTCTGCGCGGCTCCGCTGATCGACACGCCCATGTCCGAGCGGATGTATCCGATCGAGAACCCTGGCCCTGCGAAGCCGCGAAGCTCGTAGTGGCTGCCCTCCGAGCTCACGCGAAGCGAACGCACCTCCGAGGGGCGGTAGAGGGCGTTCAGAGACTCCAGCATCTCCTCGGGGTTCGCCGAGCGCACCAGGGGCCAGCGCGACAGGATGCGCGTGTTCACCATCGTTGGCTCCGCACTTCGGCCGGGCAGCGGCGTAACCTCCGCTGCGGTGCCATCCATCCTAGCCGTGGCTACTGCGCCGGCCATCGGAGCTCGAAGGTGATTGCGAGATAGGCGCAGGCACGACGACGATCACGAGTGCGATCGTCGTCAGCACCGATTGACGGCGGGTCATGCGCGGACTCTCTGTTCGCTCAACGCCAGCTCGATCGCACCCGGCACATGCATCAGATCGGGGATGACGTCGTCGATCACGCCGTCCTCGAAGAGGAACCGGCTCCCGATGCGCTGAGCGTCCGCCACCACCGCGGCGTTGTCGGGGGTACCGTGCATCAGCTGGCTGGATCCCTCGGGCGGCAGAGGGGAGAACCAGGCCGCCGGCAGCGCAAGCCGCCGGGCGGCCGGGAAGAGCGCCATGGCGCCCCCGCCGGCGCCCTCGCCGATCAGCACTGACACGCTCGGCACGGAAACCCCGCCCATCGCTGCCGCACACTCGGCGATCTCGGCGGCGAGACCGCTCGTCTCGGCGTCCGCCGACAGCTCCGCGCCGGCGGTGTCGATCAGGGTGACAACGGGAAGACGAAGTTCCTCCGCCACGCGCAGCGCTCGTTGCGCATCGCGGAGCGCCCGCGGGTTCAGACGACATCCTCGCAGCTCTGCCCGGCGGTCATGAGCGATGACCAGGCAGGCCAGCCCATTCATTCGCGTCATGGCTATCAGCAGTGGCTGACGACCATCGCCGCTGCCCCGCAGGAAGACGCTCCGGGACGGACTGACCAGCTCGTTCGCGTCTTCACGGTCGGACCGACTCAGCACGACCGCGTCCCAGCTCGACAGAGCGATGGGCTCGTCCACCGCCGTCAGCGTACGGCCATCGCCCTCGATCCGGGCAACGAGCACCAAGCCCAGCGCGCGGGCCAGCAGCACCCGAGCGGTGTCGATATCCGCCACGAGGTCGACCTGAGCGTTGGCGAAGAGGTTCTCCGAGCGTTGCACCGCCGGATCGATCTGCTCTCCGGTGATCGCCTGCACCACGGCGGGTCCGAGAAACCCGATGAACGCGTGCGGCTCGGCGATGGTCAGATGTCCCAGTGTCCCCCACGATGCGAGGGTCCCGCCGGTCGTCGGATTGCGCAGGTACACGAAGTACGGCAACCCCACCAGTGCGTGGGCGCGTACTGCCGTTGCGATGTCGACCATCGCGGCGAACGCCGCCGCGCCATCCTGCATGCGTGTGCCCCCGGATGCGGGCAGGCCGATGAGCGGGAGCTCCTCCTCGGTCGCGCGGTGCACCGCCGCCACGATTCGGGCGGCAGCGAGGGTGCCGACGGAGCCGCCGAGGAAGCCGAATTCGGAAACGATGAGAGCGACTCGATGGCCGCCCATCCGCGCCGACCCGGTGATGACCGCCTCGTCGCAGCCTGTCCGGTGCGCAGCCCGGCGCAGTTGTGCTTCGTACTCCTCGGTGACGTCGCCGTGCACGATCGGATCGTCCCACGCGACGAAAGACCCTTCGTCGGCGAGCCGTGAGATGACCTCGACGGCACTCAGATAGTCGCTCACGTGGTCAGCTCGGCGAGGAGCTCTTCCCGGTCACCGTCCAGCGTCGGAGGGGCCGAATAGGACGTCTCCAGCTCCTCGCCGTCGACATCGAAGAACCGAAGCGGAGTGCCGGGCAGTTTGATGGGGCCCAGAGTCGAATGCTCGACATCCACGAGCAGACCCTGGCTGAGCGTCTGGTCCCACCGGTAGACATCGTCGATGGAGCGTACGATTCCCGACGGGATCCCGGCGGTGTCGAGCAGCCGGAGCGCCTCGTCGGCGGTGTGATCCGACAACGACGCCTCGATCAGCGCGACCAGGGCGGCCCGATTGGCGACCCGGTCGGCATTCGTGGCGAATCGGCTGTCGTCCGGGTCGAGGCCGAGACGCTCGCAGAAACTGCGCCAGAGCTTTTCGCTTCCGACCGCCACCTGAACCGCGCCCTCGCCGCACCGGAACAGCCCGTACGGGCTGATCGACGGGTGGTGGTTGCCTTGCGCCTGCCCGACGACGCCGCCCACCGTCCAGTTGGTGGCGTGAAAGGCGTGCACCCCGACGACGGCAGCGAGCAGTGACGTTCGCACCACAGAGCCGCGTCCGGTCCGCTCCGCTTCGCGCAATGCCGCCAGCGCCCCGAACGCCCCGTACATCCCCGCAAGCAGGTCCGCGATGGGTGTGCCGACGCGCTGCACGTTCTCGGGATCGGGTCCCGTCAGCGACATCAGCCCGGTCTCCCCCTGGGCGATCTGGTCGTAGCCCGCGCGGCCGCCTTCGGGCCCGTCGTGCCCGAACCCGGTGATGGAGAGCACAACGAGCCGAGGGTTCAACTGGAACAGGTGGTCGATGCCCAGCCCGAGCCTTTCGAGCACGCCCGTGCGAAAGTTCTCGATGAGCACGTCGGCGCGTCGGACCATGTCTTCGAACGTGGCCCTGTCGTCCGCGGCCCGCAGGTTCAGCGCGATGGACCTCTTGTTGCGATTGGCAGCGAGGAAGTACGTCGATTCGCGGCTGGCCGACGGATCGATCGGGTCGGCGAACGGCGGACCCCACCCGCGTGAGTCGTCGCCGCCACCGGGATTCTCGATCTTTATGACGTCCGCGCCCAGGTCGCCCAGCATCATCGCCGCGTGTGGCCCCGCGAGGGCGCGCGACAGATCGATGACGGAGACGCCGGTCAGCGGTGACTGCATGAAATTGCTCCTCAGCTCCGCCTGCGACGGCGATCCGTTCCCGAGAAGTCAACCCGAGAACGGCTCGGCGGGCGATCCGCTCTCCGCAGTGAGCATCCGCTTCTCGCACCACGTGCAAAGGCGTTCACCGTTCTGGGCTCGCGCCTTCCCAGGCGCGACCGAGCAGCAGCTCGATGTCGGCGTCCGTCACTGCCACGGGGTTCGTCGGAGGATCGCCCAGCTCCTCGACGACTCGACCGGCGAGCGCCAGGACCGAGTTCCGAGGGGCGCCGAGCTGGGCGAGCGCCACGGGCGCGGACGACTGTGCCAGGAGCGTGTGCAAACGCTTCTCGGGCAGCGACGAGCGGAACGCGGACGCCAGAATGTGCTCGGCCGTGGGGGCGCCGGGCAGGTTCAGCGCCAGGGCATGCGGCAGCACGATGGCGTGGGTCGCCGCGTGGGGCAGGTCGAGCGCCCCCCCGATGACGTGGCAGATCTTGTGGTGCAGACACATCGCCGCGCTGCTCAGGCACATGCCGGCCAGCATCGCGCCGTAGAGAAGTCGATCGAGCGCACCGCGCTGGGTCCGCAGGATGCCCTCCAGCCCGTCGCTGATGGCCTCGGCACCCGCGTGTGCGAGCGTCTGCACGAGGGGCGAGGTGTTGTGGGCGTACGCGGCTTCGGCGACATGGGCCAGGGCATTGATCGCCGATTGCACCGCAAGTTCTGTTGACAGTGACTGGAGCAGCTCCGGGTCGTAGATGACCTCTCGCGGACGGACCTTCTCGTCTCGCGCGGTCCTCTTGTGCCCATCGGTCGTCTCGCCCCACACGGATGTCATCTCAGAACCGGCGAGGGTGGTCGGCAGCGCGACGAAGGGAAGACCGTCGTAGTGGGCAAGCGCTTTCGCCAGGCCGATCGCGGAGCCACCGCCGATGGCGATGACCCCGTCGGCCCTCGCGTCGCGGGCGACCGCCTGCGCCTCCTCGATGGTGCCGGCGGGAACGTGGACCCGCGAGCCCTCGAACACGGCGCATGCGTGCACCGGTATGACGCTGTCGATGTCCGCGAGGACCAGGGCGCCGCGAGGCGTGGTGAGAACGAGCGGGCGATCGATCCCGGCACGATCGGCTGCTTCCACCAGCCGATATCGAGACCGCGCACCGAACTCGATGCGAGTCGGCAGCCCCGGAAATCCGAAGGGCGCCATGCCGCCGTCAGTCATCGTTCTGAGGGGCGAGCACGAGATCGAACTCCGCGACCTTGAACGGGTTCTGAAGCCCGTACCGCTCGGCTTCGGATGGATCATCGCAATCGTCGAAGGAGCGGATGAGGCTCGGCTTGACGGCGAAGACGGCATCGGAGTCGAGATACGGACTGCCCGCGACGAAGATATGCGTGGTGAGAGTCTCGTAGCCGTCGGCATCGGCGATGAAGTGGATGTGCGCCGGCCGATACGGGTGACGTCCGGTGGCGAGAAGCATCTCACCCACTGGGCCGTCGGTGGGGATCGGATAGTGCGAAGGAATGACCGTGCGGAACCAGAATCTGCCGGCGTCGTCGGTGCGAAACAAGCCGCGGCCGTTGCCGGCGGGCTGAATGTCGGGCACCTGGACGTCATAGAAGCCGCTCTCGTCGGCCTGCCAGATATCCACCTGCGCCCGCGGAACAGGTTCGCCAGTGGTCGACACGACCCGCCCGCGCACGAGAACATGATCCGGCTTGCCGAGTTCGTCGATGCTGTCGCCGAGCTCGCGCGCCGGCGATGCGGTCATGTGGAATGGTCCGAGCACCGTGGACTCGGTGGCGGCCTCTATGTCCGAGTGGTTGATGGTCTCAACCTTCGACGAGACCCCGAACACGTCGGACAGCAGTACGAACTCCTGTCTGACGTCATTGCACATGTGCCCGGTGCGGGTGAGGAATTCGATGGCCGCATTCCAGTCCTCGATCGTGGGATTCAGCTCATCGATCATCGCGTGCAGGTGCTTGGTGATGATCCTCAGCTTGCTGCGAAGGGGCTCGGGCGCATCATCGAACGATTCGGCGACCTGCTCACCGATGGGAAGGTCACTCGCCAGACCGCGTGTCGACATCTTCGATCACCTCCAGGCGCGGCTGCAGCCGTTCGACGAGCCACGCCACCACTGTGGGCATCACCGGGCCCACGCCCATATGGCCCCCGGGAAAGATCCGGGCTGTCTTGGGGTCGCCGTGCTGGAGCGAGAGCCAGATGTCCTGAATGCTGTTCTGCTGGTCATCGATCCCGTTCACCAGCAGCAACGGAGCGGATGGCTGGTCGAGCAGCCCCTGGTCGAGCAGAGAGAGTTCGGGGCAGCGTGCGATGTAGTCCTCGAAGGTCTTCCCCCCGAAGATGCTCGCGCGCGTGGGCATCAGATCCATCAGGTAGGACGAGGCGTTGCGCGAGCGCTCCTGCCACGACGGCTGGAAGGTCTCGTGCACTCCCCCGGCCCAGTTGACCGCGACGGCGACGCGCTCGCGGTGGGTGATGGCGAGCTTCATCGCCCAGTAACCGCCGAACGACTGTCCGAGCGCTGCGATCCGCTTCTCGTCGAGATCGCTCGCGCCGATCCAGTCGAAGATCGGGTTCCACATGCGCTCCGCGTCCACGCCGGCGAGCAGTGGCGATTCCCCGATGCCAGGCATGTCGATGTGAATGGTCGCGAAGCCTTTCGAGCGCAGCAGAGCCCCTCTGACCCAGGACTCCTCCTTCCACATGTCGATGCCGCCCCACATCATCACCGCGGGCGGGCTGTGCGCTCCTGGCGGCCGGGAGACGTAGAAGACGACGCTGTCCCCCTCGCCCCTTCGGCCCGCGAACGGTACCTCCACCCGCTCCACGGGGACCTCGTCGAGGGCGGTGGCGCGGAGGAAGTACTCCTGTGCCTTGGCGTACGAGTCCCGCTTGCGCGGGTGCAGGGGCGAGGGGTATCGGCCGAGGAATGCGAACTGGTATGCCTGCCACCACAGCCCCCGCTCCTCCTCGGCGGAACGGGCCGCACGGGCTTGGGACGCGAACCGCTCGGAACGCCCGAGCCATGCGTCCACCCAGTTCTCCGGATCGATGCCCTCGAGGGCGTCGATCGTCTCTGCGGCCGCTTCGGCATCGATCTCGTTGAAGGGATGCCGCCGCACCGCAAGATGCTCGCGGAGCCAGGCCTGCGCGTCGTCGAGGGACCTCACCTGATCGCTCATCGTCCCTCCCCGGTCGGCTCCGTGATGGGGATGATGGGGAGCAGCAGCTGCGACGGGTGCTGGGCGCTGTGGAAGATGTTGTGCACTGTGGTGCGAGAGCTGGCGACGTGGTACGGGATGTACTCGGCGTTGGTGGCTCCCGCGACCCCCGTCGGAACGTCCAGCGAGCTGATCTCCAGGCAGATGCGGTGACCGCGGCGGAACAGGTTCGCGGTCGAGAGCAGCTCGATGTCGTATTCGACCACCTCACCGGGCACCACCGGCTCCCTCGCCTCGCGGGTCAACTTGTGGAAAGGCCTGGATGGCGTGCTTCGGGCCTCATCCAGTGCCCGGTTGGACGCTTTCAGCCAACCCCGGGTGAGCTCACGCTCCGGCAGGTTCTCCGGGAGCTCCCGTTCGCCCTCGCGCACCGTCTGCACGCCGACGTCGGGCCCGACATCCTTCAACGCCACGATCCAGTTCGTGTCCTCCTGGTCGATCGACGCGAAGAGTTTCACGGACGCGGGTCCGACGACCTGAAGATCGTGCGGGAGCGGCGGGGACAGGAACCGCAGCGACGCGACCTTCCGGGTCTGGGTGAGCGGCATCTGGACGAAGGTGTCGGGCGGGATGTG
This sequence comes from Microbacterium sp., assembly GCF_035554235.1. GTDB lineage: Bacteria > Actinomycetota > Actinomycetes > Actinomycetales > Microbacteriaceae > Microbacterium. The sequence goes on from NZ_DATMIO010000162.1 coordinate 7,044, forward strand.
CTCATCCACGGAGTCCACGACGAACTCGTCGGTCCGCAGTCGTTCCCAGCTGTCGAGGTAGAACGGAGTCCAGACGGTATCCGGGAGCGGCCAGTCCGCGGCCGTGCGCCACTCGTTCGCTCCCATCAGCCAGTAGCGCACCGCGGGCTCCTCGAGGATGCCGGTGTCGAGACCCTTGAGGTGGTGGTCGTGGAACTTCAGGATCTCCCCGTGGAGTCCCTTGAACGGCCGCTCCAGGTGCGCGGGACCCGCGAACAGCAGCTTCTTGGGCGACGTGAGGAACTTCCAGTAGGTCTGCGCGCCCTGGAGGTGGGTCTTGTAGGTGTAGCCGTACCAGCCAGACCCGGTGAAGACCGGAATGTCGATCCCGGCGATCTCAGCCTCCGATCGATCCGCTTCGTCCGGGTCGACGTACGGGTTGATCAGGACGTCGAAGTAGGCCGGCATGTGCTGGCCCTTCATCGCGAGCACGTTGTAGAGGTGCGGGTACTGCGCGAAGTCGGGGTCGGCGATCGCGTCCTTCCACCATGCCTCGCGGGTGGGGTCCAGTTCGCCGGGGGCTCCCTTGTTCTGATGGAACACGCCGAAGTGGCCGACCAGGTAGCGGAACAGGTGGAGGACACCGCCCGGGTACTCCTCGCGGACGCCGCCGAGGGTTCCGTAGGCGCCGCGGGGGTCGAACCCGAAAACCGCGCGCAGATGCGGCGGCCGCTGACGCGCGACGTGCATCTGCTCGGCGCCGAAGCCGGAGATGCCGACCATTCCCACCTTCCCGTCGCACCACGGCTGGGCGGCGATCCATTCGATGAGGTCGTAGGAGTCCCACTCCCGGGACCCGCCCGATCCTGCTTTGCCGACGCCGCGAGGGTTGCCGATGACGTGGATGTAGCCGCGGGAGACGAAGAGCCTGGTGTCGCCTGCTTCCTGTGGTCCGCTCCACGCGGATGACCAGGAAGGCTGGGGCGGAAGCTGGCCCGCACTCTCGGGCGACTGGATGTCCTTGTTGTAGATCGCGAAGGCAAGCAGTGCCGGCAGCGGTTCGTCGGTCTCGGGCCGGTAGATGTCCACCTTCAGCTCTACGCCGTCTCGCATCGGCACGACGACATCGCGCTCCACGATCAGGCCGGTGTGGCTCGCGGGTCGCTGATAGTGGGTGGGCGGATTCTCGGGAGACTGCGGGAGCCGGATCGTCGTGTCGTGGGTTGTCAATGTCGTCTCCTGTTCAGATGGCTTGCGCCATGGCTCCGTGCGTTCGTCCCTGGAGGGCGTGGAGTTCCTCGTGGCGACGCTCGCGTTCCATCCGTCCGATTTCGATCGAGGTGTCCACGACGAGAGCGCACCGGGGCTTTCGGCGCGCCTCGTATGCCTCGAGGGCGTCGAGGACGCGGTCGTGCCGGGTGAGTTCGTCGGCCAGCACCACGCCGTCCTCGACCGCGAGCGCAGCACCGCTGACGAGCTGGGGCGACGGCGAGTGCGCCGCATCGCCCACGAGGACCACCCGGCCGACATGCCACGGACCCTCGATGAGGAGGGTCTGAACGGGGCGGCGGACGATGTCGCCCGGCGCGGTCACGCTGTCTCGGACATCGCCGGCGATGCCTTCGAATCCGGCGGCCAATTCACGCAACCGGTCGTGGAGCTCCTCCTCGGGGAGCGCACCCAGCGGGGCGTCGTTCTCGGTGAGGAAGAAGTACGCCTCGGCGTCGGAGATG
>NZ_DATMIO010000163.1:0-23562 GCF_035554235.1 Microbacterium sp.
GATCTAGCACCCAATAGTCCGGAGCACAGCCGACAACCCGCGGCTGAGGCGAGCTTGTTGGCAGACCTTCCCCACAACCCCCGCTATCTTGCTCACCTGTCTGAAGCGCTGGACGAGAACGACATCCCGCGCGCCATGTCGGTGGTGCGCGATGGCTGGTTCGACCTGCTCAGCGGCGACCGACGCGCTCTCGTCGACGTTGTCGAGCGGATGTCGAACGAAGCCTCGAGAGCCCCGTTGCTGGCGATGCTCGCGGGCCTCGTTCACTACGTGGCACCCCATCGCAGGATCAAAGGACTCAGGTTCTTCATCGGCGCCGCGCGCGCGGCCGGATCTCACAGGCGGGACGTCGCGCCGCTGGATCGTGCCCTGATCATGACCTCGGCGAGCGTGTCCTACCGATTGCTGGGACGCGCGACGTCTGGCCTGCGATCGGCGCGAGCTGCCCTTCAGGCGCTGCACGAGATGTCGAACGAGGAGCGGGGAAGTGTCCGTGCTCTGCCGCGGCTCTACGGTCAACTCGGGACGACGCTGTTCTATGCCGGTGATGTCGACGGCGCTCTGACCGCGTTCGAGTATGGGCTGGCGGAGATGCCGTCAGGAAGCTACCCGCACGGGTTCACAAACCTCGCAATGCTCGCGGGAATCCACGCCCTGCACGGCGAACTCCCGGAGGCGTACCGCTATATCGGCTTGGTGAGAGAACGATCATGGCCGGATGTCGTTCAGTCGATGTATCCGGGTACGTTCTACCGCATCGCCGAAGCCTGGGTGGCACTCGATGAGATCGACCCGCAGCGCGCCGCACATCATCTCGACGCAATGGTCCACGATCGCACCACGATCGAACACTGGATCGCGATCGCGGTGACCGAGGTGTACACCGAGTTGCTCGCCGGTCGGCCGGGTCACGCCCTCGCCGGGCTGGACGCGTTCGCTGCATCCCGAGGGAGTGAGGGTCGATCAGGGGCGACCCGAAGCATTCTCGCGCCGACGCGCGCACTCCTTCTGACCGCGCTGGGCAACCCCGATGCGGCGTTGGTCATTCTGCAACGGGACGGCCCGGCATCCCCCTCCCGCTTCATCGCGCAAGCTCGCGCCGAACTGGCGCTGGGCAATCTCGGGGCCAGTCTGCAGTGTCTTCGTAAGGTCGACGGAGCGCGTCTCACTGCGAGAGAGCGGGCCGCGCACGCCGCTCTCGAGGCGGCATCCATGTTGCGCTTCTCGGAACGCGGGCGCCTCCATGCCCGGCTCGACCGCCTGGGGGCCCTCCTCGAGAACACGCATCAGCGTCTCGCGCTGCTGCTGCTTCCCCGCGGTGACTACGACCGCGTGCTGGCCGCGCTTCGCGATGCCGGTTACGGAGGTCTGCTCACAGGCCTGCCCGAGGCTCCTCTGATCCTCGAGATCGATGCCGAGCGACTGCTCAGCCCGCGCGAAGTCGCTGTGCTGCAATCCCTTGTGCGAAATCAGTCCACCGCGAGAATCGCTGCGGAACTCGTCGTCTCGGTCAATACGGTCAAGTCCCAACTCCGGAGCATCTACCGCAAGCTCGGCGTTTCCACTCGCGACCGGGCAATCGCCGTTGCTCTCGACCGCCATCTGATCGGCCCACGCCGCGACGGGCCGTAGGGGCGGACCGCCGAGATGCTGATCCGCCAGGATGTCGAGGCGCGACGCGATGAGCGCAGTGCTCGTCATGCTGCAGGATGAGGAGTCGGACGTGCCCGTTCCCCCGCGCGTCCCCGAACTCATCGTGCGATCCAGCACCAGAAAGGCAAGACCGTGACGACCCCTCTCTCCGGCACCCAGCACACCATCCGCTCCGGCGACTACTGCGCGATCATCGCGAGCGTCGGCGCGACGCTGCGCAGTCTGCAGCACGCCGACCGTGACCTGGTGGTGCCGTTCGGCGCCGACGAGGTGCGCCCCGCCTCGCGGGGGGTCACCCTTGCTCCGTGGCCGAACCGCATCGCGGACGGCCGCTACTCCTTCGGCGGCACGGACTATCAGCTTCCGCTGACCGAGCCCGCGCGGCACAACGCGATCCACGGCCTCGTCAGCTGGCTGGACTTCGAGGCGATCGACAAGGCCCCCGATTCCGTGACGCTGTCCGTCGTCATCCCGGCCCAGACCTGGTACCCCTTCCCGGTGCGGGTCGACGTCGCCTACGCCGTCGACGGGACCGGGCTCACCCAGACCGTAACGGCGACGAACCTCGGCGCCGTGCCCGCTCCGTATGGCACCGCCCCCCACCCGTACCTCGTGGCGGGCGCGGGAACGGTCGACGACTGGCGGCTCGAGCTCCCGGCCGACGAGGTGCTGACGGTCACGCCCGACCGCCTCCTGCCGATCGCCGTCGAGTCGGTCGACGCCCATCCCGAATTCGACTTCCGCACGTCGAGCCCGATCGCCGCGACCGCGATCGACCACGCCTTCACGGCGCTGAACCGCTCGGATGACGGCCTGGCCACCGTGCGCGTGCTCACGAGTGCGGGCACGGGCGTCGAGCTGTCGTTCGGTGTGGAGCTGCCCTGGGTGCAGATCCACACGGCCGACCGCCCCGGCAGCCCCGGTCACCGCCTCGGGCTCGCGGTCGAGCCGATGACATGCCCGCCCGACGCGTTCAACTCGGGCACCGACCTGATCGTGCTCGAACCGGGCGCATCGCACACGGCATCCTGGAGCATCTCGGCCGTCACGGCGTAAGCGCCCGCGCTGTCGTTCGACGCGGCGGCGTCCGCGCTACTCGATGGCGGGCACGAGGGTGAAGACGATCTCCTCGATCTCGGCGCCCACGCCGGGCGCGTAGGCCCGGTCTCGCGAGACCTCCGTGAAGCCCGCCTTGCGCAGCACCGCCGCCGAGCGGACATTGTGCGTGGCGACCCGCGCGAACAGCGGGCGCACGGGCTCGCGAGAGACGAGCAGGCGCAGGGCCTCGGTGGCGACGCCGCGGCCCCAGGCGTGTCGCGCGATCCAATAGGTGACCTCGCGGTCGCCGCTGATCGTGAAGAGCGCGGCCGAGCCGGCGAAGCCGCCGTCTTCGGTGACCGTGAACATCTCGACATCCGGTGAGTGCCGGTGTCGCGACATCCACTCGTCGAAGGCCGCACGATCGCCGGGATCGTCCGCAGTGAATGCGGCCATCGCGACGGCCTCGGGGTCACGCATCATCTCGAAGATCGCGTCGAGGTCGTCGTCGTCGACGGCTCTCACATCCACATGACCCACGGCGGTCACGATACGCCGATCAGCTGATGTCGTGCTGGATGCGCATGATCCGCTCGGCCTCGGCGCCATCGCGCGCCGCGACCGCGTCGCGCAGGGCTCCGTACGACACGGTGGGCTGCGGCGGGTCGACACTCGCCGGGCGCCAGCTGTCGAGGTTGCGCCCGAAGGCGGGGCCGGCCTCGCGCATGATGGTCTGGAAGACCACGTTGCCTGTCGTCTTGCTGATGTGCTCGTAGAAGGCATAGCTCGCACGGACGAGCGCGGCGACATCGCCGGTGGTGGATGCCTCGATCATGCCGTCGGCGAGGGCTATCGCGGCGGACAGCTCGTCGTCGCTGCATCGCGCGAGCGACATCCGGAGTCCGAACGCCATGGAGTAGATGAGGTACTCGTACGTGTCGGCGAGCACCTTCTCGTCTGGCACGGAGACGCGCGTGTAGCGGTTCGGCGAGACGTCGACGAGGCCGATGCGCTCCAGGCGCTGCAGCGCTTCCCGCACGGGCGTGCGCGAGACGCCGAGAGCAGCGGCGAGCTCGATGTCGCGCAGCCGCTGACCGGGGGTGAGCCGCCCGTCGCGGATCGCCTCACCAAGGATCGTGTAGATCTCATCGCCGAGCACCGCGCTGCGCGGGTCGCGGCTGGAGAGGAGGTTTTCTGTGCTCATGGCCGGGAGAAGTCTACTTTGTGCGTCTGCGTGATTTCACGTGGCGTTTCTCGAGGTTTTCTCGGGCGCGGGTGGGTGCTCGCGCGGTGGGCGCGCGCCCCGGGTTTGGGGCGCGTCCGCGACATTGGGGCGCATCTCTTGCGCCCCGAGGGAGGGAATGCGCCCCAAACCCGAGGTGGGGGGAGGGAATGCGCCCCAAACCCGGGGTGGGGGGAGGGATCGCGCCCCAAACCCGGGGCTGAGGAGCGCGGGACTCCGATGCTCGTGAAGATCCACCCGTCACCGTGACTCCCGACGTTTTTCCCGGTTGCGGAGAACCGATATATCGGTAGAGTGGGGCGGTCACGCCTGGCGTGACCTATCCGGGGGGATCCGTCGACGCCCGGGCTTTGCAGTGTCTCACTCGGCCCGGGCGTCGTATGGACGGCGCGGAGAGATGCAACATTTGTGTCACCATCTTTCGCCGCATCCTGTCGACGCCCGCCGCGCTCCACTAGCGTTGTCGCGTCGATGTACCGTGCGGCGCCACGCGTCGCGCACCCCTTGAAGAACGGCAAAGAATGACCAGCACGGGCACTGTCAAGTGGTTCAACGCGGAGAAGGGCTTCGGCTTCATCTCCCCTGACGAGGGTGGAGCCGACGTCTTCGCCCACTACACGGCGATCCAGTCGAGCGGCTATCGCGCGCTCGAGGAGAACCAGCGCGTCGAGTTCGACACGGCTCAGGGGCCCAAGGGCCTCCAGGCAGAGAACATCCGCCCCCTCTAGGGCACCCACGGCGGCCGCCCGTCCGGGTCTTCTCCGGTGCGGGCGTCGTCGTGCGCCTGCCGCCGGGTTTCAGCGGCCGCGCACGAGGTCCACGCCCGCGGCGGCGAACTGGCGCAGTGTGGCGTCGGGAAGGAACGCGCGCGTCAGTCCCGCGGCGATGCGGGAAAGGTCGCCCTCGTCGCGGTAGAGGAGGTAGATCGGTTCATAGCGCGGATTGAACTTCGTCTTGAACTGATGCAGGCTCTTGAACCCGTACACCGGCTCGAGCGAGGCGGACAGCTGCCCGAGCAGCGACGCGATCGCGCCCGCGTCCGGCTCCGCTTCGTGCGCGAGCGGGGCCCCGGAGAGCGACATGATCTCCGCGCCCTCGTCGCGGAACGTGCGGGCCGACGTTCCGATGAGAAACTCCATGACGACGGGGAAGCCGCCGTCGCGCCGGCGCATCAGGTCGAGGGTCCAGCCACGATGGCCGCCGCCCGGCCCGAACACCGGCAGCCAGCTGAGGAAGCCGTCGACATCGCCCTGGGGCGAGATCGCGAGCGCGAGGCGCACCTCGGGGTCTTCGGCCTCCTGCAGCGTTCCCAGGGTGAAGCGCATCTCGGGCAGCCCCTTATCGCCCACCCATGACTCGGAGATCGCGCGGAGCTGCTGGCGGATCCCCCACGGCTCGGCGGAGAGCGTACTGACCCGGAAGGTCATGCCGTCGCGTTCCGCGCGGCTGAAGGCTTGACGCACGCGCGCCCACGGTTTGCCCTGGAACGTCAGGCCCGGCAGATCGACGATCGTGTCGTCGGCGACGACCAGGGCGCGCCATCCCTCCGGTGCGGCGTCGCGCGTCGCACCGCTCGCGCTGAAGAAGCACGGGATCAGGCCCTGCGCCTCGGTTGCGGTGACGAACTCGTCGATCGAGGTGCGGATGCCGTCGGCCGGGCCGAGCGGATCGGCCAGCACGATCGCGACACCGGCGTGGGTCTGGAAGGGCACGATGCCCGTCGACGTGCGCAGGTAGTCCATGCCGTCCCACGTCGCCATCCACGACAGCGTGCCCCCGCCGTCGGCGGCGAGCATCGCCTTGACGTCGGCCGGATCCGTGGCCCCGGCACCCGCGAGCGCGCGACGCCGGCGCGCTCGAAAGGCGCGTCGGGTCGCGATCAGGTAGACGAAGAACGCGATGCTCAGCACCGTGCTGCTCAGGCTGACGTCGATATCGCCGATATCGGTGGCGACGGCCTTCGGGTCGACGATCACGAGCACCAGGATGAGCGCGACCGTGATGACGCTCAGCGACATCCAGACGAGCGAGACGACCCACGCCCACCGCCGGCCGCGACGCAGGCCCCGAGCGATGAGCACGATCACGACGGTGTCGATCGCGACGTCGATCCACGGGCCCTCGAGGGGTTCGGTCGAGCCGAACGGTCCGTTCGTGGGGATCAGGAGCGTCAGGATCTGGATGATCCCCAGCGCGAGGATGGTGGCGAAGGCCAGCAGCCGCTGCTCGCGGATCGTCGTGCGCTGGATGCGGAACGACCGGTCGATGCCCAGCACGAGGAGGATCGCGAAGGCGTGCTCGACGTCGGCGAGCGTGCCGAGGAACAGGAGGCTGATCGAGGCGTAGACGAAGACCACGACCCATCCGCGCTGACGCCACGGCGCGGCAAGGAGGCCGACCGCCGCGGCGATGCAGGCCATCGTGCCGCCGGACGGGCCGACATCCATCCCCTGCGCGAGCTCGATCGCCCACGGCCACGGCAGCAGCCTCGCGCCCACCAGGAACGCCGCCGTCGCGAAGATCGCGAAGAGCTGCCCCAGCCAGAAGTACAGGAGCGCCACCCGCGAGCCGCGCCGGTGCTCCAGGAAGGCCATGCCCGCGAAGCCGAGGAGCGTCGGGATGAAGACCCACGGCTCGACGACGAAGAACGTGCCCGTCAGGGGCGTCCACCAGCGTCCCGCCTCGAACGCCGGCAGGCCGTATGCCACGACCTCGAACGCGGGCTGATCCTCGAAGGGCCGCCAGAGGCTCTGGCTGATCACTCCGACGATCAGCAGCACGGCGATCGTGGCGATCGTGACGGGGATGCCGCGCAGCACCGTGAGGAGGGGCGACCGGCGCCCGACGGCCTCCGCGGCGACGGCGGTTCCCGTTGTCATGGGACTCAGGCTAGCGCGGCCCCATTCGGGCGTAGTCGGCCAGGGCCTTGGCGTCTTCGGCGTCGCGCATCGCCCGCCGGGCCCCATCGAGAGCGGCGACCGGGTCGCCGCTCTGCCGGGCCGCAGCGAGCTCGTCCTGCGCCGAGGCGAGCCGCACCCGGGCGTCGGCGTTCGTGGGCGCGTGCGCGAGGGCCGATTCCGCCTGGGCGATCGCGCCGCGCGCCGCTGCGAGCGTACCGGGGAGCGCGGTGCGCGCGCCGCGCAGCCGTTGCTGCGCCGTGCGGGCATCGCCGAGGGCGAGGTCGAGCGCGGTGCGCCGGCGCGCCAGCGCGTCGACCGTCGCGGTGGGGCGGCGGGCGGCATCCGTCTCGATCTCGGCGATCGCGGCGTCGGCCTGGCGGATGGCGGTGCCGAGACGGTCGGCCTCGGTCGGCGGCAGGGTGTCTCTGAGGGCGATCGCCTGCCGGACGGCGGCGCGAGCAGCCTCCAGTTCATCGGGAACGGCGGCCGCGGCCTGGGTGATGAGGCGGTGGGCCTCCTCGAGCGCGTTGGCCTCGGCCCGGGCCGTGCGGAGCGCACGCTCGGCCGCGGCCACTTCGGGCAGTGCCGACAGGGAGGGATCCGCCGCCTTTGCGGCTGCCGCGGCCAGCAGGTCGCGGGCGGTGTCCACCGCCGCGAGCGCGGCACGGGCGGCGTCGGCCGCGGAACGCCACTCCGATTCGTCGAAGCGCGTCGAGAGCTCGTGCACGAGCGCCGCCGGATCGCCGATCATGGCGCGCACTTCGGCGAGCCGGCGCGATGCCGCCTCGACCTGATCGGGCACCGACACGTGGGCGCTCATCCATTCGGCGTGTGTCGCGCGCGCCGCCGCCACGGCCGCCAGGGCCTTCTCGCAACGGGTGCGGATGCGCTCCGCGGTGCGGGCGATGGCGGGGGGCGCGATGTCGCTGCCCGAGATGTCGCGGTATTCGCGGAACGCCTGGTCGCGGGCGTGCTGCGCCGACATCCGGGCGCGGCGGAGCATCGCCGCGGAGTCGCCGCCGTACAGAGCCCCCGAGAGCCCCACCTCGATGTCGAGGTCGCCGACCGCGTCATCGAGCGCGATGAGGACGCTCCCCGCCTGAGCCCGCTGCGCCTCCGCCGCCGCCCGAGCCCGGGGGCTGCGCCGTGCCCGGTGCACCGTCCACACCGCGACGACGACGGCGAGGGCCGCCAGCCCGAAGACGACGGCCGCGGGGAGGAGGGCGTCGAGGGCCTCGCTCATTCCGCGGCGCCCACCAGCAGCAGCGAGTCGAGCTCGCGGATGTCGTCGACGGCGTGCGATGCGGCATCCGCCTCGTGCGGCCAGCTGAAGCCCCATCGCACGAAGATCGTCGGCAGGCCGTTGGCCGCCGCGCCCTCGACGTCATGGTGGCGATCGCCGACCAGCACGCTGCGCTCGGTGTCGACATCCGCCGCCTCCAGCCGACGCAGCGCCTCGGCGACGATGTCGGTCTTCGAACTCAGCGTCTTCTCGTCGGGCGTCGCGCCGACGATGGCGGTGAAGCAGTCGGTCAGGCCGAAATGCTCGAGCAGGGCGCGCACCTGCACCTCGGGCTTGGAGCTCGCCGTGGCCTGCGGCACCCCCGCCCGGTGGAGGCGGGCGATCAGCTCGGCGACGCCGGGATACAGCTTCGCGCCGGTGGTGTACCCGTCGGCCAGGCCGAGCGTGCGGTAGAACGAGACCGCCTCGGCGGCGCCCTCGGGCGTCATGCCGCCCTGCGCCTGGAAGGACTCGTACATCGGAGGCCCGATCCAGTGCGCGAGCTCGTCGCGCCGGGGCGCCGGTCGGCCGAAGTGCTCGAGCGTGATCGCCAGCCGACGCAGGATGCCGTCCGAAGCGTCGACGATCGTCCCATCGACGTCCCACAGGATGGCTGACCAGGGGGAACGCGGAGACATCCCTCTACCCTACGGGCGACCGACCTGCACGAAACTTCACTTGCGCACCTTCGCGGGCCTTGGGAAGGTGCGCAAGTGAAGTCTCGCGCAGGGGGTGGGTCAGAAGAGGCGGGGGATGCCGGAGTCGATCCCCTTCATCTCGTCGTAGTCGAGGGTGACGCAGCGGATGCCGCGATCGGCGGCGAGCACGCGAGCCTGGGGCTTGATCTCCTGAGCGGCGAAGACGCCCGTCACCGGCGCGAGGTGCGGGTCGCGGCCGAGCAGCTCGAGGTAGCGCGTCAGCTGCTCCACCCCGTCGATGTCGCCGCGGCGCTTGACCTCGACGGCGATGGCCGCCCCCGCGGCATCCCGAACCAGCAGGTCGACCGGGCCGATCGCCGTCGGGTACTCCCGCCGCACGAGCGTGACGCCGTCGCCGAGCAGACCGACCTGCTCCGCCAGCAGCCGCTGCAGATCGGCTTCGACGCCGTCCTTCTGCAGGCCGGGGTCGAGGCCGAGCTCGTGCGCGGAGTCGTGCAGCACTTCGTGCAGGCGCACGGTGAGGGCGTCGCCGGTCTTCTGGTGCACGACCTTCCAGACCTCGACGACACCCGCGCTCGCGCTGGCGGCATCCGGCACTTCCACCGTCATGCGGCAGGGCGGGCTCATCCAGTTCAACGGCTTGTAGCTGCCCCCGTCGGAGTGCACCAGGAGGCTGCCGTCGCCCTTGTGGACGAGCAGCCGGGTGGCGAGCGGCAGGTGCGCGTTGAGGCGCCCGGCGTAGTCGACGGAGCAGCGGGCGATGACGAGACGCACGGCGATGAGCCTACCCGCGGTTGCTGATGGCGCCGGGCAGGGGCTGTGTGTCGCACCGCCCGTGCGCTCGCGGCGCAACGATCTGGTTGGGGCGGATTCCGTCCCTTGGGGCGCATGCGGTGCGCCCCGAGGGAAGGATCGCGCCCCAAACCCGGAGGGAGTGCGCCCCAAGGGAAGAATGGCGCCCCAAACCCGGAGGCCGCGGCCGGACATCGCGCCAACCGGCATGCCCCGCCTCGAACGGCGAACCGGGATGCCTCGCCCCGGGCATCGCATCACGACCGGGGTGACCGGCCGAGCGCTCGCGGCGCAACGATCGGGTTTGGGGCGGATTCCTTCCCTTGGGGCGCGTCGCGTGCGCCCCGAGGGAAGAATGGCGCCCCAAACCGGGCTCAGCGCGGGGCCGAGTGCTCGCGGGGGTGCCCGGCGCCGACGTTCGAGCCGGGAAGCGGCTTGGCCGCGCCCGAGGCGAGCCCGGATGCCACGATCAACGCCACGAGGATGTAGAGCGTGTTCAGCAGCCCGATCTGCTCGCTGACGAACCCGAGGATCGGCGGCCCGCACAGGAACGAGATGTACCCGATCGTCGCGGCGGCGCTCACGCGGGCCGCGGCCTTGGCCGGGTCGTCGGCGGCCGCCGACATACCGAGCGGGAAGCCCAGCGCGACCCCCGCGCCCCAGAGCGCCGCACCGACGAACACGAGCGGGACGTTCGGCGCGAGGATGAACACGAGCAGACCCGCGGCCGCGGTCGCGGCCAGCACGCGCAGCGTCGCGACGCGGCCGAAGCGGTCGACGAGCGGCCCGCCGAGCACGCGGACGACGGTCATGCTTACCGAGAACACCGTGAGCCCGAGCGCGCCCAGCGCCTGGTCGGAGCCGTGACCCTCGACCATGCCCAGCGCGAGCCAGTCGTTGGCGCCGCCCTCGGCGAACGCCATGCCGAGCATGATGACCCCCAGCGCGTACGTGCGAGGCTCGCGCCACGCCGAGAGCGATGCGTGGAGGCGCTCGCGCCAATGCGGCCGATCGGCGTCGACATCCATCGTGATCTCGCGCGCCGGCACGTTCGCGTAGGTTCCGAACGCGATCGCCGCGATCACCACTGCCAGCACCGACGTGTGGGCGAGCAGGTTGACGCCCCACGCGGCGGCGAGGGCTCCGAGTCCCGCGCCGATCACCGTGCCGAAGCTGAAGAACGCGTGGAACAACGGAAGGATCGTTTTGCCGGTCTGCTTCTCGATCGCTGCGCCCTCGACGTTCATCATGACGTCTACCGCACCGTTGCCGAGGCCGAAGAGCAGGAGCCCGCCGGCCACCACCCCGTAGGACAGCGCGACGTCGGTGCCGACGCCGATGACGACCACCCCGGTCGCGAAGACGAGGATCGCGACGAGCATCCCCCGGCGCGCGCCGAAGCGCGCCAGCACGACGGGCGCGAGCGAGAGACCGAGGATCGATGCGATCCCCGCGCCGAGCAGCAGGAAGCCGATCTGGATGTTGTCGACGCCGAGGGTCGCCTTGATGGCCGGGACGCGCGACGCCCACGTGGCGATGCTGAGGCCGCTCGCCAGGAAGATGGCGAACACGGCGAGCCGCCAGCGCGAGAGCTCGGAGCGGGTGAGAACGGCGTCCATGGCCCCACGATACTGATCGGGCACGACAATATCGAATCGATTCGATCACCGGCGACCAACCGCGTACGATTCATTCTCAGGAGGTCTCGATGGGCATCAGGGCAACGATCGCCGACGTCGCGCGCACGGCGGGTGTCTCGGCCTCCACCGCGTCGGTGGTCTTCAGCGGCAAGACCGCCGTCACCGACGCGACGCGTCGCCGCGTGCTCGAGGCCGCCGCGTCGCTCGGCTACTCCGGTCCCGACCCGCGAGCGGCCTCCCTGCGCACGGGCCGCAGCGGCATCGTCGGCGTCGTCTTCGAGGAGCACCTGCGCACCGCGTTCCTCGATCCCGTCAAGACCGCCCTGATGGACGGACTCACCGACGCCGTCGCGCCGCTCGGGGCAGGGCTCCTCCTGCTGCGCGACAGCGACGCCGGCGCGCAGGGCGGGACGAGCCTCGGCACCGCACCGCTGGACGCGGTCGTGCTCGTGGGCTGCAGCGGACGAATCCGCGAGTCGCTCGAGATCGTGCATTCCCGCGGCATCCCCGTCGTGGTCGTCGAGGGCGATGCCGGCGAGGGCGTCCCCCAGATCCGCCTCGACAACCGCGATGCGCAGCGACATGCTGCCCACCACCTCCGCGCCCTCGGCCACGAGCGGGTCGGCATCGCGGCGCTGCCCCTCGACGCGGAGCGCGCTCGTGGACCGATCGATGACGAGCGGCTCGCCGCCGCGACCGTCGCCGTCACGATCGACCGGCTGGCCGGGGCGCGCGACGTCTATCCCGACGCCCCCGCGGTCGCGGCCTCCTCGAGCTCGATCGACGAGGGCCTCGAAGCGGGCCGCACCCTGCTCGCCGCACAGCCGCGACCGACCGCGATCATCGCGCAGAGCGACCTGCTCGCGGCCGGGGTGATCCGTGCCGCGGAGGGGGCGGGGCTCCGCGTTCCCGAAGATCTCAGCGTCACGGGCTTCGACGGGATCACCGTCGACGGGCTCGCACCGTACGAGCTGACGACCCTCGTGCAGCCGGCCGTCGAGAAGGGTCGCGCAGCGGGCGAGGCCGTCGCACGGATGCTGGCGGGCGACACGGTCGAGACCATCCACTTCACGTGCGTCTTCCGCGAGGGCAACACGACCGGGGCCGCCCCCTGAATCGTCGCCGGTAGACTGCAATCACACCCGCCCGCCTGTGCCGCACCCCCGGCCGACGAGCCAGAGGAGAAGCCGATGCTGCTCCTGCTCGGTGCGTTCGCCCTCGCTCCCCTGGCCTTTCCGTGGCTCGCGGCACGCCTGGGAGCCCGCGCGTTCTACATCGCCGCCGTGCTGCCCACCGCCGCCTTCGTTTACACGGCGGCCCAGTCGTCGGCCGTCGCGAACGGCGACATTCCGTTCGAGTCATACGACTGGATCCCGCCGCTGGGCATCGAGCTGTCGATGCGGATGGACACGCTCGGCTGGCTGCTGTCGCTGATCGTGACCGGCGTCGGGGCGCTCGTGATGCTCTACTGCCGCTGGTACTTCCGCGACAAGTCCGAGGGGCTCGGGCAGTTCTCCGCGGTGCTGCTCGCCTTCGCGGGTGCCATGTTCGGGCTCGTGCTCACCGATGACATCGTCGTGCTGGTGATGTTCTGGGAGGTCACGAGCGTGCTCTCGTACCTCCTGATCGGCTTCTACCACCGCCGCGCGGGCAGCCGCCGTGCGGCCCTGCAGGCGCTCCTGGTCACGACGTTCGGCGGGCTCGTGATGCTGATCGGCGTCGTGCTCATCGTCGTGGCGGCGGGAACGTCGAGCCTGTCGACGATCATCGCCGACGTGCCGACCGGCCCCGTCGTCGACGTGGCCCTCGTGCTGCTGCTCGTGGGGGCGCTCAGCAAGTCGGCGATATTCCCCTTCCACTTCTGGCTCCCGGGTGCGATGGCGGCGCCCACCCCCGTCAGCGCCTACCTGCACGCGGCGGCGATGGTCAAGGCGGGCATCTACCTGCTCGCGCGCCTCGCGCCTGCATTTGCGGATGCCGCGCCATGGCGCCCGATCGTGCTCGGCCTCGGGGTGGCCACGATGCTGCTGGGAGGGATACAGGCCCTCCGCGAGACGGACCTCAAGCGGGTGCTCGCCTTCGGAACGGTCAGCCAGCTGGGGTTCCTCACGGTCGTGCTCGGCTATGGCACGCGCGACGCGGCCCTTGCCGGACTCGCGCTGCTGCTCAGCCATGCGCTTTTCAAGTCGGCCCTCTTCCTCGTGGTCGGGGTGATCGACCGCCAGCTCAACACGCGAGACATCGACGAGCTCAGCGGCGTCGGCAGGCAGGCGCCCGTCATGGCGACGTTCTCGGTCATCGCGGTCGCCTCGATGGTCGGCATCCCCCCCACCGTCGGCTTCGTCGCCAAGGAGGGCGCGTTCACGGCGTTTCTGAACGAAGCGCTCGGGGGATCCGCGTGGGGCTGGGTCGCCCTCGTGGGAGTGGCCGTCGGGTCCGCCCTCACGATGGCCTACGGCATCCGCTTCCTCTGGGGAGCGTTCGCGACGAAGCGGGGTGCCCGCGCGACGAGGGGCACCCGCGCGACGAACAGGGGCACCGGCGCGACGAACGAGACCCCCGACGCGACGCCCATGCCGGTGACGGCATGGCCGGATCCGCCCATCGGCTTTCTCGGCGCACCCGTCGCGCTGGCTGGGCTCACGGTCATGGCGGGACTCTTCGCCCCCGTGCTCGATTGGGCGTTCGCGCCGTACGCCGACACCGCGCCGGCGTCGACGCCGGGCGTCGCGCCGCCTGCCGAGACCTCTCATCTCGCCCTCTGGCATGGGCTCGAACCCGAGCTCTCCCTCTCGCTCGCGACCGTTCTGGTGGGCGCGATCATGTTCCTGGCGTCGCGTTCGACGGGGTGGGATCGAAAGCCGCGGATGCTGCGCTTCACCGCCGCCGACGGCTACCACGCTGCGCTCCGCGGGGTGGATCGCCTCTCGGTCGCCACGACGACGTTCACCCAGCGCGGATCGCTCCCGGTCTACGTCGGGACGATCTTCGTCGTGCTCGTGGCGGCGGAGGGCACCGCCCTCGTCGCGGGCGGGGAGTGGACCGCGGACCTCGACCCCTGGCAGACGCCCATGCAGCTCGTGGTCGCCCCGCTCATGATCGCCGCGGGGATCTTCGCCGTGCGGGCCACGAAGCGCTACACGGGCGTCGTGCTCGTATCGGTGACGGGCCTCGGGATGGTGCTGCTGTTCGCCACGAGCGGTGCGCCCGACCTCGCCCTCACGCAGGTGCTGGTCGAAACGGTGACCCTCGTCGCGTTCGCTCTTGTGCTGCGCCGCCTGCCCGCGCGGATGGGCGAGCACAATGCCTCGGTGTGGCCGCTCGCGCGGGCCGTGCTCGGAATCGGCGTGGGGGTGACGATGGCGGTCGTCGCGATCGTCGCCACGGGGGCCCGCGTGGCCGACCCGATCTCGGATCGGTTCCCCGCGCTCGCGTACGAACTCGGCCACGGCAAGAACGTCGTCAACGTCGCCCTCGTCGATCTGCGCGGCTGGGACACGATGGGCGAGCTGTCGGTGCTCATCCTCGCCGCCACCGGAGTGGCGTCCCTCGTCTTCGTCACGCACCGCTCGGCGAGCCTTCCCGCCGCGACGCATCCCGTGCCCAGCACCAAGAGCCGCACCACGCGCCGCCGGCCCCTCGTCGAGACCGCCGAGGGGGTGCGCCTGCAGACCTCCGCCAACAGCGACAGCCCCCGCGCCTGGCTGCTCGGCGGGCAGCGGATGCGACCCGAGAGCCGTTCGATCATCCTCGAGGTGGTCGTGCGGATCCTCTTCCACACGATCATCGTCGTGTCGATCTATCTGCTCTTCGCGGGACACAACCTGCCGGGCGGCGGCTTCGCCGGCGGGCTCGTGGCCGGCATGGCTCTCGTGATGCGCTACATCGCGGGCGGGCGGTACGAGCTCGGCGTGGCCGCGCCGGGCGATGCGGGGATGCTGCTGGGCACGGGCATGACACTCGCGATCGCGTGCGCCGTCGTGCCGCTGTTCTTCGGGGCCGCCCCCCTCACGAGCACGTTCTTCGAGGGCGATATCCCCGTGCTCGGGCACATCGAGTTCGTCACCTCGACGATCTTCGACGTCGGCGTGTACCTCGTCGTGATCGGGCTCGTGCTCGATGTGCTGCGCAGCCTCGGCGCGGAGGTCGACCGCCAGGCGCAGGAGCTGCGCACCCGCGGGGCGGACAGCTGATGGATGCTTCGACGGGCTCCGTATGAATGTCTCGCTGACGCTCATCGTCATCATGGCCGTGCTCTTCGCGTGCGGCGTGTACGCGATGCTCGAGCGCAGCCTCACCCGCGTGCTGATCGGGTTCCTGCTGCTCGGCAACGCGGCCAACCTCCTGCTGCTCATCGTGATGGGCCAGCCGGGCGTCGCCCCGTTCTTCGGGGCCGCGGCCTCCCCCGAGGAGATGAGCGACCCGCTCCCCCAGGCCCTTACGCTCACCGCCATCGTGATCACCTTCGCCGTCTCGGCGTTCCTCCTCGCGATGATCTACCGCTCGTGGCAGCTGGGCCAGGCCGACACCTTCGAGGACGACCTCGATGACATCGCCGTCCGCGACCGCGGCGCAGAGGCCGAGGACGTCATGGAGGACGACGCCGTCACCGTCGACGACTCCGCCACGACCGACTTCGTGGGCGTCGACACCGCCCCCATCACGGTGCTGCACGCGCGCGACATCCCCTCGATCCGCGATGACGCCCCGACCGACCGACCGTCATCCGATAGCCCGACGACCGGCAGCACGGGCGGGGACGAGCGATGAGCGCCCTCGTTCCCCTCCTCGTCGCACTGCCCCTGATCGGGGCCGCGATCTCCCTCACCTTCGGCCGCCGCCGGCGACTGCAGATCACGGTCTCGATCGTGACCCTGACGATCGTCTTCGTGATCGCGGCGACGCTGCTCGTCGCCGTCGACGGCGGGCAGGCGATCGCGGTGTCGGTCGGCGGCTGGCCCATTCCGTTCGGGATCGTGCTCTACGTCGACCGCCTCGCGGCGCTGCTCGTCGCCGTCTCGAGCGTCGTGCTGCTCGCGGTGCTGCTCTTCTCGGTCGGTCAGGGCGCCGCCGACGACGATGACGAGACTCCGGTCTCGATCTTCCACCCCTCGTACCTCATCCTGGCGGCGGGCATCTTCACCGCCTTCATCGCGGGCGATCTCTTCAACCTCTACGTCGGCTTCGAGATCCTGCTCGTCGCGTCGTACGTGCTCATCACCCTCGGCAGCACCGAGTCGCGCATCCGCACGGGCGTCGTCTACATCGTCGTCTCGCTCGTGTCGTCGATCCTGTTCCTGGCCGCGATCGCGGCGATCTACGGTGCGCTCGGCACCGTGAACATGGCCCAGATCGCCGAGCGGATGGGCGAGCTGCCGCAGGAAGTGCAGCTCGTGCTCCACCTCCTGCTGCTCGTGGCGTTCAGCATCAAGGCCGCGGTCTTCCCGCTGTCGTTCTGGCTGCCGGACTCGTATCCGACCGCCCCGGCGCCCGTGACGGCGGTGTTCGCAGGCCTGCTGACGAAGGTCGGCGTCTACGCGCTCATCCGCACCGAGACGCAGCTCTTCCCCGACTCGAGCGTCAACACGCTGCTGCTGATCGTCGCGCTGGCGACCATGATCGTGGGCGTGCTCGGCGCCGTCGCGCAGGCGGAGCTCAAGCGCATCCTGTCATTCACTCTCGTCAGCCACGTCGGGTACATGGTCTTCGGGCTCGCGATCGCGACTCCCGCGGCGATCGGCGCGACGATCTACTACATGGTCCACCACATCATCGTGCAGACCACGCTCTTCCTCTCCGTCGGGCTGATCGAGCGGCGCGCGGGCAGCACGTCGATCCTGCGCGTCAAGGGCCTCATGCGCGCCGCGCCGGTGATCGCGGTGCTGTACTTCATCCCCGCGGTGAACCTGGGCGGACTGCCGCCCTTCTCCGGGTTCATCGGCAAGTTCGCGCTCTTCGACGCGGCGGCAGAGGTGGGCGAGCCCCTCATGATGGCGCTGATCGTCGCGGGCATCGTGACCTCGCTCCTGACGCTCTACGCGCTGATGCGCGCCTGGAACCTGGCGTTCTGGCGCGAAGAGGACGACTCCGCCGAGACCGAGGCGCGCATCTCGTACCTCGGCAACGCCCCGGCGGCGGGGGTGCAGACCGAGCGCCGGGTCATCCCGCTCATCATGTCGGCCACGACGGCGGGCATGGTCGCGATCACGATCGGTCTCACGGTGTTCGCCGGACCGCTCTACGACGTCTGCACGCGCATCGGCGATGCCCTGCTGCAGCCGGTGTCGATCACTCAGCTGCAGGGCGACGAAGACGGGGGTGCGACGCCATGAGCCCCGATACCCGCCGCACCGCACTCCGCCAGCTCTGGCGGCAGCTGCCCTTCTTCGTCTGGCTGGTCGCCCTCTGGATGCTGCTCTGGGGGCAGTTCACCGTGCTGGCGGCGCTGACCGGGCTGATCGTCGCGATCGTGGTGACCCGCGTGTTCCGCCTGCCGCCGGTCGAGCTGTCGGGCCGCGTGAACCCCTGGTACGGGGCGGTGTTCGTCGCCCGGTTCCTCGGGGCCGTCGTCACGGGGTCGCTGCTCGTGGCGTGGCAGGTGCTCGACTTCCGCCGCCAGCCGGGCACAGCGATCATCGCCGTGCCGCTGCGCACCGACGACGACCTGATCATGACGCACACGGCGGTCACGGCATCCCTCATCCCCGGCTCGCTCATCGTCGAGGCCGACCGCGATCGGCGCGTGCTGTACCTGCACGTTATCGGCGTGCGGTCGCTGGAGGATGTCGAGAGCCAGCGCCGGCAGGTGCTGCAGTGGGAGGCGCGGATCGTGCGCGCGGTCGGCTCGTCGGCGCAGCTCGCGATGATCCGGGATGCCGAGCGGGATGCCCAGCGGGCCGCCGAAGGGAGTGGCGCATGAACGCGCTCGTGGTCGTGATCCTCGTCGTCTTCTCGGTGGCCGCGCTGCTCACCGTCGTCCGCATCGCGAGGGGCCCGTCGATCCTCGACCGGGCGATCGCCTCCGACGTGCTGCTCACCGAGGTGATGTGCCTGCTCGGTGCCGAGATGGTGTTCAACCACCACACCCGCACCCTCCCGGTGCTGCTGATCATCGCCGCGGTCGGCGTCTTCGGCTCGATCGCCGTCGCACGCTTCGTCGCGAGAAGGGACAACGTGACGCGATGAACATCGACCCCGCAGGGAATGCCTGGCTCGGTCTGGATGTCGGGTCGATTCTGGATGCCGTGGCCATCGTGCTCGTACTGATCGGCGCGCTCCTCTGCCTCATCGCCGCGATCGGCGTGCTGCGCCTCCGCGACGTTCCGACGCGACTGCACGCGGCGACGAAGCCCCAAGTGCTCGGGCTGATGCTGATCTGCATCGCCATCGCCCTGTCGCTGCGCTCGTGGCAGGTCGTGGCATTCCTGGTGCCGATCGTGCTGATCCAGCTCGCGACCGCGCCCCTCTCCGCGCACATGGTCGGCCGACAGGCCCACCGCAACGGCACACTCGACGAACGCGGGCTCGTCGTGGATGAGCTCCGCGAGTCGAGGGAGACCCCGCCCGCGGCGGGCGGGTGACCTACGCCGAGGGCGGGTGACCTACGCTGCGGGCGGGTGATCTACCCCGTGGTCTGCCGGCCGGCCGACCGTGCCGGCGGCTGACCTACTCCGCCGGCACCAGCCGCAGGGTGTCCGTGGTCGAGGCCGCCACGGCGTCGCCGGTGAACGCCCAGCCGGTCTGCGCGGCGTGGCGCCAGTTCTCCGTCTGGTCGAAGTAGTTCGGGTGGTAGGCGTGGCCGCTCGTGCCGGTGAGGTGGTTCCACGTCGACCTGTCGAAGTCGGACAGGTCGATGACCATCCGCATCGACGGCACGGTGACGGTCTCGTAGCCTTGGCCGATATCCCAGCCCGTGGCGTTCGCCACCGATGAGCCTCCGCCGACCGGGAACGGACCGCGGTTGAACAGGGCCTCGATCGGCGCGATGCCCGATGCGCCGAATGTCTCGCTCGTCAGGGTGATCGTGTGCAGGTCCCCCCAGTTCCACTTGGCGGCGTTCGCGCCCTGCCGTGAGACGAGCTCGTCGTAGGCGGCGGTCGCGGCATACGCCAGCATCTCGTCGCGCCCGGTGACGCCGAGGGCGTCGTTCGTCCACCACGGGGAGTCCGGGTCATCCAGCAGCGCGTCGACGACCGTGAAGAGGCGACCCTGGCCCGACACGGGTGCCGGTTCGTCGCGCTCGAGGAACATCGCCCCGACGAGGGTGTTCCAGTAGACGTTCGCGTATGCGGCCGCGGCGGAGTCGGCCGCGTTCTGGGCGTCCCACGAACGGATGAGCGCGACGGCGTGCCGCGCGCCCTTGCTCTCGATCTCGATGTCTTTGAGGGCGGCGCAGAGCCGCTTGCCCATCCAGAACTCGTTGTCGGCCTGGATCGCGCGCATGTCGTCGGCCGTCAGCGGACCGGCCGCGGCCTTCCGCTCGATGAGATCGACGATGCGGGCGGCCCGATAGCCCTGATCCCAGTCGCGGGAGAGGAAGTAGGGGTAGCTGTCGTCGACGATCGCGTTGTTCGCCGTCACGATGTACCCGGCGTTCGGGTTGAGCATCGTCGGAAGCTCGGCGAAGTGGATGAACCCCCGCCAGTCGTACGCGCTGTCCCACCCCGGCTGCGGCATCCACCCGTCGCCCGCCCCGCGGATGGGCAGCCGTCCGGGCGTCTGGTAGCCGATGTTGCCGTCGATGTCGGCGTAGATGAGGTTCTGCGCCGGAACGTCGAAGAGCTCGGCCGCCGCACGGAAGTCCTCCCAGCTGCGGGCGAGGTTGAGCTGGAAGATCGCCTCGGCCGTCGTCCCAGGCTGGAGGGCCGTCCACTGCAGGCTCACCGCATACTCGCCGGCCGGATCGCCGGTCGGTGCGGCCACCTCCGCGGTGGGGTCGGTGAGGTACGGGTCATCCGCGATCGACGTGAAGTCGCCGGTCAGCCCAGACACGACCGGCCCGTGCACCGTGGCGCGGATCTCGAGTTCGACGTCGTCGCCACCCGCGACCGCGACCGTCTCTGTGCGGATGTCGAGGGGCACGAGCTGGCCGTCGCGCCAGTAGTGGTCGCCCTCTACCTTCTCGATGTAGAGGTCGGTCACGTCGGTCGTCAGGTTGGTGAAACCCCACGCCACGCGGTCGTTGTGGCCGATGATCACCCCGGGCACGCCCGAGAAGCCGAACCCGGCGACGTCGAACGGGCACTCCTCCGTCTGCGTGCTGCAGCGCAGCTGCACCTGGTGCCACACGCTGGGCATCGACGCGCCCAGATGCGGGTCGTTCGAGAGCAGCGGCATCCCCGTGTCGGTGAGATCGCCCGAGACCACCCATGAATTGGAGCCGATGCCCTCGCCCGCGCCGCCGAGCAGCACGCTCGCGGCGGCCACGACGTCGGAGACCTCGCGCCACTGCACACCGGAGGCCACGACATCCGATTCCGCGGCGAGCCGCTGGGTGTCGGCCTGCGGGGTGTCGGCCCGCTGCGTGTTGAGCGGCGGGGTGTTGAGCCGCTGGGTGTCGGCCTGCTGCGTGTTGAGCGGCTGAGCGTCTGCGCTCGCCGCGGCCACCCCCGTGAGCGTCGGCACGATCACGGGGTTGCGCTGGAACGGATACCCGGGGTACAGCTCGGCCAGCTGCGCGGGGGTGAAGCTCTGCGCGAGCAGGGCGCGGGTCGTCTCGTCCTCGATGTTCGAGCGCAGGTCCCACGCCATCGCCTTCAGCCACGCGACGGAGTCGGCCGGCTCCCACGGCTCGGGCTCGTAGCCGGAGTTCTGCAGTCCGAGCACCGCGTACTCGAGGGAGAGGTCCGCCCCCGCGTGATCGGCGAGATAGGCGTTGACGCCCTCGGCGTAGGCCTCGTAGTACCCGAGCACGACGGGGTCCATCGCCGCCACCTCCTGCTCGGCGACGACGCGCCAGCCGAGGGTGCGGAGGAAGCTGTCGGTGCCGAGCTGAGACTCCCCGAAGAGCTCCGAGACCCGCCCGCTCGTGACGTGGCGGCGGAAGTCCATCTCCCAGAAGCGGTCTTGCGCATGCACATAGCCCTGGGCGGCGAACAGGTCGTGGGTGCTGTCGGCAGTGATCGTGGGGATGCCGAGCTCGTCGCGCTGCACCGACACCGCGTTGTGGAGCCCAGAGAGCGTGGCCTCGCCCGACACGGTCGGGAACGAGCGCTGGATCGTCCACACCACGAAGCCCGCGACGACCAGGGCGATCACGACGGCCCCCGCGACGATGCCGAACAGAGCGCGTCCGATGATCCGTCCGGCCCGGCCTTTGCGGGGGGCCGGCTCGGGGTCTGCCACCGGGGTCGGCGCGATGTCCTGCTTCGTCATCGAGGGCTCTCTCATGAGGTGCGCGCTGGGACTCAGTCTCGTGGACGGTGAGCCTCACGCCCACTCATCGGGTCGCGTGTTGCCCAGGCATCGTACCCCGTCGGGAGGCGCGACGGGCCGTGGCCGATCGCCTCGACGACACCGGACAAGGAAGGTCTCGTCGCGGCTGTCGGGTTTGGGGCGGATTCCCTCCCTTGGGGCGCGTCGCGTGCGCCCCAAGGGAAGGATCGCGCCCCAAACCAGGAGGCCGGACCTGCAGGACGAGTAACGGCACGTGCCGCCGGCGCCCGCGCCGACGATTCGCGCTTCAGTCGGTGCCGGCGTCGAACATCGCCGAGTCGGATGCCGCCTCGATGGCGTCGTCGAGCGCTCTTGCGCTGAGCCCCGTCGAAGGGTCGGCCGCGGCATCCGTCGGTGTCGCCGATTCGGTGATCTCGCCCGCCTCACCCGGCGTCACGGTGCCGACGAGGTCGCCCGTCGCGCCGCCGATGAGACCCAGCGACGCGTACTGCTCGAGGCGCGAGCGCGAATCGGCGATGTCGAGGTTGCGCATCGTGAGCTGGCCGATGCGGTCGGTCGGCCCGAAGGCCGCGTCGCCGACGCGCTCCATGGAGAGCTTCTCGGGCGCGTAGGAGAGGTTCGGGCTCGTCGTGTCGAGGATCGTGTAGTCATCGCCGCGGCGCAGGCGCAGGGTCACCGAGCCGTTGATCGTCGAGCCGACCCACTTCTGGATCGACTCGCGCAGCATGAGGGACTGCGGTTCGAGCCAGCGCCCCTCGTACAT
The DNA here is from genome assembly GCF_035554235.1 of Microbacterium sp. GTDB lineage: Bacteria > Actinomycetota > Actinomycetes > Actinomycetales > Microbacteriaceae > Microbacterium. The sequence goes on from NZ_DATMIO010000163.1 coordinate 22,366, forward strand.
GAGGCGGCCGAGGCGGCGACCCTGTTCGTGGTAGGTCGCGAGGGTGTCTTCGTTCAGGATGCCGTTGACCAGTCGTTCGTAGGCGATGAACAGCAGCGCCATCGCGGGGGCCTCGTAGATGCCGCGGCTCTTCGCCTCGATGATGCGGTTCTCGATCTGGTCGCTCATGCCGAGGCCGTGGCGGCCGCCGATGCGGTTCGCCTCGCGGACGAGCTCGACCGGATCGGCGTAGTCGACGCCGTTGATCGCGACCGGCCGACCGCCGGCGAAGGTGATGGTGACGTCCTCGGTCGCGATCTCGACCGCGGGGTTCCAGAATCGCACGCCCATGATCGGCTCGACGGTCTCGAGCGAGACGTCGAGGTGCTCGAGGGTCTTCGCTTCGTGCGTCGCGCCCCAGATGTTCGCGTCGGTGGAATAGGCCTTCTCGGCCGAGTCGCGGTACGGAAACCCGTGCTCGACGAGCCACTGGCTCATTTCGCTCCGGCCCCCGAGCTGGGTGACGAAGTCGGCGTCGAGCCACGGCTTGTAGATGCGCAGGCTCGGGTTCGCGAGCAGGCCGTAGCGGTAGAACCGCTCGATGTCGTTGCCCTTGTAGGTCGAGCCGTCGCCCCAGATGTCGACGCCGTCCTCCTTCATCGCGCGGACGAGCAGGGTGCCCGTCACGGCGCGGCCGAGGGGCGTCGTGTTGAAGTACGTCTTGCCGCCCGAGCGGATGTGGAAGGCGCCGCACGCGAGGGCGACGAGGCCCTCCTCGACGAGGGCGGTCTTGCAGTCGACGAGCCGCGCGAGCTCGGCACCGTATTCCAGCGCGCGGTCGGGGACGGCGTCGATGTCGGGCTCGTCGGGCTGGCCGAGGTCGCCGGTGTACGTGCAAGGGACGGCGCCCCTGTCGCGCATCCACGCAACGGCGACCGACGTGTCGAGACCCCCGGAGAAGGCGATGCCGACGCGTTCGCCGACGGGCAGGGAAGTAAGGACCTTCGACATGCCTCAAGTCTAGTGAGGGCCGGATGCCGAGCCCGCCGTGCGGGGGCGGCCCGGGCCCTTCGCGCGACGCCGTGGGCGTCGAGTGAGCGAGGCTGTACCGGGGGCACCGAGGCCCCGCGGGGCCGCCCGATAGGATGGGGTGTACCGTCGGATCTTTCCCGAGGAGTGAAGTATGCCCGCCATCGTCATCGTCGGAGTGCAGTGGGG
>NZ_DATMIO010000164.1:0-7529 GCF_035554235.1 Microbacterium sp.
GGCGGCGTGCGAGCCGTATTGGATGCCGGCGCGCGCGACGATGTGGCGCACGAGCGAGTAGCCGTTGGAGTGCAGGCCGCTCGAGGCGAGCGCCAGGATCGCATCGCCGTCCTCGACCTTGTGCGCGCCGAGCACGGCGTCGGCCTCGACGACGCCGGTGGCGGCGCCTGCGATGTCGTAGTCGTTCGGGCCGAGCAGCCCGGGGTGCTCAGCGGTCTCGCCGCCGACGAGGGCGGTGCCGGTCTCGCGGCACGCGTCGGCGATGCCGCGCACGATATCGGCGATGCGCTCGGGCACCACCTTGCCGGTCGCGATGTAGTCCGTCATGAACAGGGGCCGCGCCCCGACCACCACGATGTCATCGACCACCATGCCCACGAGGTCCTGCCCGACCGTGTCGTGCTTGTCGAGGGCCTGGGCGATCGCGACCTTCGTACCGACGCCGTCCGTGGAGGTGGCAAGCAACGGGCGACGGTAGCCGCGGAGCGCGCTCGCGTCGAACATGCCGGCGAATCCGCCCACCCCGCCCTGCACCTCGGGGCCGTGCGTCGAGCGCACCGCGGACTTCATCAGCTCGACGGCGAGGTCGCCCGCCGCCGTGTCGACACCGGCCTCGGTGTACGTGGAGTTGCGGGCGCCCGCGGCCGTCGCTGAATCGGCGCGAGAAGGAGGGGATTCGTGGGAGTCAGGAGCCACCCGCTCAGCCTACCTGTCGCGGACCGGACGCCCGGCCGGCCGGGGCATCGCCTGGCCCGGCCGGGGCATCCCTCGCCGGGGCGGCGCATCGCCTCGCCCGGCCCCGGCGGTCTCCGCCTCCCCGGGCAGCGTCTCGCCCGGGCGCCGGCGGTCTCCGCCTCCCCCCGGCGCAGGTGGCCGGTCGTAGAATCGAGGCATGACAGGTGCCGCGCCGGAGTGGCTGATTCGCGAGGACGCGAGCCAGCCGGTTCTGCTTGCGCTCTACCTGCGCCAGGTGCTCGGCATCCGCTCGCCCGAAGAGCTGCCGCACCTGCGCGGCATCCCGGCTCGCGTCAACGACCGCGCCGAAGAAACGCAGGCCCTCCTCGAGCGCCAGTGGCGCGAGTACTGGGCCATGACCGTCGAGCCGCAGGCGCATCCGTCATCCATCCCACTCGATCTCGTCGACGGATTCGAGACCCTCATCGCGCTTCCGGAGCACGGCTCGGAGCTGCTGCGCGAGGCGATCACCCCGCACGCGTCGGAGGCGCTCGCCTACGCGCAGTCGGTCAACGCGCGCTACTCGCGTGACGCCGCCGCGAAGCCCGGGGTTTCGTACCGCGCGTACGCGAGCGCGATCGCCGTGCACGAACGCCAGGTCGGTCGCCGCGCGCACTCGTTCGAGCTCAACGTGCAGGTGCTGCCGCTCAGTCAGCGCGGCGTGTGGTGGATCGGATCGCTCACGATCGCGGTCACCGACGGGCTGCGGGGGGATGTCGTGGCCTTCGACGCCGCGATCCACCCGATCATCGCGGAACTGGCTTAGGCGCGCGGACCGTCTGCCGGCGGGGGCGTGACGCCGGGGGCCGGCGGGCGCGTGACGCTGGGCGCCGGCGGGTCGACCTGGTTGAGCACGATCGGCTCGCCGTCGTCGAGCTCGGGGCCGTTGTCGCGGTGGTTCTCGTGCTCGACGACGGTCTCGTGGTCGACGACGACGGTGCGGGTGCGCCGCCCGACCGTCCGATCGAGCACGAGGGCGAGAACCCCGGCCACGAGCACGCCGACGCTGATGCAGATGAGCGCGAGGAAGCCGAAGACCTGGCCGTCGGAGTACACGACGTTCGTGCCCGGGCTCGGTTCGGCCGTCCCGTCGAAGGCGAACGTGAGGATCATCGCGACGAGAATGCCGAGCACCGCACCGAAGACGAGGAACGCGCCATAGCGCGGGGACCGGCGGACGCGGGCACCGACGATCTCGTCGGTCGACGTCGTCTCGTGCCGGTGTCGGGGAATCTGCGCCTCAGGGGCCATGACCCCATTCTCTCACTCCGCGCTGTGGTGCGTGCTCGACCGTGCGCCGGGTCGCCGGGTACGGGCGTCACGGGCCGCGGCGTCACGGGCGCGGGCATCACGGGCGCAGCGGCCCGGGCGCGGGCATCACGGGCGCAGCGGCAGCAGGCCCTCGAGGTCGGCGCGCACGCCGGAGGCGAGGATGCGGCCCGCGGCCGCGGCATCCGCCCACGACTCGCGGCCCGTCGCGAGTGCGATCCACGTCGTGGCATCGGTCTCGACGACGTTCGGCGGGGTCCCGCGGGTGTGCCGTGGACCCTGCACGACCTGCGCGGCGCCGAACGGCGGCACCCGCACCTCCACCGAGTTGCCGGGCGCCTTCTCCACGAGCAGCTGCAGCAGGTAGCGCACGGCCGTCGCGAGGTCCGTGCGGGTGGGCGTCTCGCCGGTGGCGGCGGCCCGATCGACGGCCTCGAGCGCGTCGCGCCCCCGTGCAACGTCGATCTTCTTCGGCATCCCACCACGGTAACCCGATGACCTTCGGCTGTGAGGGTGGGCGGGTGTGCGCACAACTCCTGCATTCCACGGCGCAAGGTTACGGGCAGCCCCGCCCTGCGCGGCCTGGGCGGCAGCACGCCGGGGTTTTGCAGGAGTTATGCGCACCAGTCCGGATCGGCCGGAGCCCGGCATGGCCCCACCCGCCCCCGCACCGCCCGACCCGCACCGCCCGACCCGCACCGCCCGACCCGTACCGCCCAACCTGGCCCGGCCCGCCCCCACCTGCCGGGCAACCCGGCGGGGCGCGCCGCTAGGCTTGGCGGGTGAGAATCCTGGTCCTCGGTTCCGGCGCCCGCGAGCACGCCATCATCCTCGCCCTCCGCGCCGAAGCCGCGCCGCACGACGTTTTCGCGGCCCCCGGAAACGCGGGCATCGCGCGCGACGCCGAGATCGTCGCCCTCGATCCGCTCGACCCGGGCGCGGTCACCGACTACGCGAACGATGCGAACATCGACCTCGTCGTGATCGGCCCCGAGGCACCCCTCGTCGCCGGTGTCGCCGACGCCCTTCGCGAGCACGGCATCCCGGTCTTCGGGCCCGGGCGCGCGGCCGCCCAGCTCGAGGGATCCAAGGCGTTCGCGAAGAGGATCATGGATGCCGCCGGCGTGCCGACCGGCCGTGCCGTGCACGCTCGCACCTCCGCCGAGGTCGCCGCGGCGCTCGATGACCTCGGCGCCCCGTACGTGGTCAAGGCCGACGGCCTCGCGGCAGGCAAGGGCGTGCTCGTCACGACCGACCGCGACGCCGCGCTCGCCCACGCGGAGCTCTACCTCCCGACGGGTCCCGTGCTGATCGAGGAGTTCCTGGACGGCCCCGAGGTCTCGCTGTTCTTCGTCAGCGACGGCGACGCGGTGCGGGCCCTCTCGCCCGCCCAGGACTTCAAGCGGGCCCTCGACGGCGACGCGGGGCCGAACACCGGCGGCATGGGCGCATACTCCCCGCTCCCCTGGCTGACCGAGCGCTTCGGCAGCGAGGCGGCCTTCGTCGAGCTCGTCACGAACGAGGTCGCGCTCCCCGTCGTGCGGCAGCTGGATGCCGAGGGCACGCCGTTCATCGGACTGCTCTACGCGGGCCTGATCGTGACCGACACGGGCGTCAAGGTGATCGAATTCAACGCCCGGTTCGGCGACCCCGAGACGCAGGTCGTGCTCCCGCGACTCGTCTCGCCGCTGTCCGAGCTGCTCGCGGCCGCCGCCTCGGGCCACCTCGAAGACCTTCCGCAGCCCGTGTTCGCCGAGGCGACGGCCGTCACGGTCGTGCTCGCCAGCGAGGGCTACCCCGAAGCACCGCGCACCGGGCGCCCGCTCGGGGGGGTGGAAGCCGCGGCGGAGGTCGAGGGCGTGCACATCGCTCACGCCGCGACTGCCGCCGCAGGCGAAGAGCTGCTCGCGACCGGCGGGCGCGTGCTGAGCGTCGTCGCCGTCGGCACGACGTTGGCGCAGTCACGGACCCGCGCCTACACCGCGATCGAGCGCATCACGCTCGAGGGCTCGCACTTCCGCACCGACATCGCCGCCGGCGCAGCGGAGTGAGCGCGCGCGTGGGTACGGGCGAGCGCATCGGGATCATCGGCGGCGGCATCCTGGGCATCGCGCTCGCTCGCGCGCTCGCGCTCCGCGCGGCGGGCGAGGTCACCGTGCTCGAGAAGGAGCCGCGGCTCGCCGCCCACCAGACCGGGCACAACTCCGGCGTCGTGCACGCGGGCCTGTACTACGCCCCGGGCTCGCTCAAGGCGACGCTGTGCGCGGCGGGCCGGATGTCGATCCGCGACTACTGCCTCGAGAAGGGGCTCCCCTACCGCGAGGTGGGCAAGCTCGTCGTCGCATCGGATGAGTCGGAGCTCGGCGCCCTCGCCGAGATCGAGCGGCGGTCGATCGAGAACGGCGTTCCCGACCTCGTCCGGCTCGAGGGAGAATCGGCCCTCCGCGATGTCGAACCGCACGTCACCGGGGTCGCCGCCGTGCACTCGCCGCACACGGCAATCGTCGACTACGCCGCGATCACCGAAGCGATGGCCCAGGACGTCCGCGCGGCGGGGGGCAGCATCCTGCTCGGCAGTGAAGTCGTCGCGATCACGCGCGACGGAGACACCGTCCGTGTGCGCACCGCAACCTCCGAGCACACCTTCGACCGCGTCATCGCGTGCGCCGGCCTGCAGTCCGACGTCGTCGCAAAGCTCGTCGGGGCAGACCCGTCGCCCAAGATCCTGCCCTTCCGCGGCGAGTACTGGGAGCTCGCGCCGGAGCGCACCGACCTCGTGCGCGGCATGATCTACCCGGTGCCCGACCCGCGCTTCCCGTTCCTCGGCGTCCACTTCACCCGCGGGGTCTACGACGCCGTGCACGTGGGCCCGAACGCCGTGCCCGCGCTCGCGCGGGAGGGCTACAAGTGGCTCTCGATCTCGCCGAAGGACACGTGGCAGTCGCTCCGGTGGCCGGGCGCGTGGCCCCTCGCGAAGCAGCACTGGAGGATGGGCGTCGACGAGATCAGCGGCTCGCTTCTCAAGCCGCTGTACTTCCGGAAGGCGCAGAAGTTCATCCCGGAACTGCGGATGTCCGACCTCGCGGCCAAGACGGCCGCCGGTGTGCGCGCCCAGGCGTGGGGGCGCGGCGGAGAGCTGCTCGACGACTTCGCGGTCGACCAGGTCGGCCCGGTGACCGTGCTGCGCAACGCCCCCTCGCCGGCGGCGACATCGTCGATGGCGATCGCCGACTACGTCATCGCGCACTACCTCGCGCGCACCGCGTGACGCTGCGGTGGGCCCTACCGCGCGGACTCGGCGTCGGCCGCGTGCCAGTCCGCCGTCGCACCGGTGGTGTCGGGCCGCCGGAGGAAGAGCACCGCGACGAGGCCGATCAGGAGCGCCGACGCCGGGAGCAGGATGGCCTGCGCCATCGCCGTCGAGAACCCCTCGAGGACGAAGTCGGGAAGCGTGCCGCCCGATCCGAAGTCGCCGCCGGCCGAGGCCGCCCCCGGGAGGTTCGCCTCTAGGCGGCCCTGCATGAAGGCCGCGATCGCGGCGGAGCCTATGACCGAGCCGACCGTGCGCGTGGTGTTGTAGATCCCGGCGCCGGCACCCGCCTGATGCATCGGAAGGTTGCGCGTCGCGGTGGTGGCCAGCGGCCCCCACATGCCCGCGTTGCCGATGCCCATCATCGCGGAGGGGAGCAGGAACATCCAGATCGGGGTGTCGACGTTCATGAGGCTCGAGTACCAGAACAGCGAGCCGGCCACGAACATCAGCCCGGGGACGAGGAGGAAGCGCGGGTCGGTGCGATCCAGCAGCTTCCCTGCGAACGGCGCGAGCACGCCCGACAGGACGGCCATCGGGATCAGCAGCAGCGCCGATTCGGTCGGGCTCAGCCCGCGGGCGAGCTGGATGAAGAACATCAGCGGCAGCGACATGCCCGTCACCGTGAAGCCGACCGCGGCGATCGCGATGTTGGCGACCCCGAAGTTGCGATCCTTGAAGAGGGCGAGCGGCACGAGGGGCTCGTTCTTCGTGCGCGCCTGGGTCCAGATGAAGACGCCCATCACGGCGACGCCAGTGATGATGACGCCCCACACCGTGATCGGGCCCCAGATGACGCCCCAGTCGTAGTGCTCGCCCTCCTGAAGGCCGAAGACGATCAGGAAGAGGCCGACGGCGCTCAGGATGACGCCCGGGATGTCGAATCGGTGCGGGTTGGTGGGCAGGTTCGGCACCAGCATCCATGCCAGCACGAAGGCGACCACGCCGACCGGGATGTTGATGAAGAAGATCCACTCCCATCCGAGGCCGTCGACGAGCAGGCCGCCCGCCAGGGGTCCGACGAGGGTCGCCACGCCGGCCGTCGCACCCCAGAGGCCCATCGCCGCTCCGCGGTGGTTCGGGGGGAACGTGCGCGTGATGACAGCCATCGTCTGCGGGGTCATGAGCGCGGCCCCGAGGCCCTGCAGGGCTCTTGCCGCGATCAGCATCTCGAGCGAGCCGGAGAGCCCGCACCACAGCGACGCGAGCGTGAAGACGGTGAGGCCGAGAAGGTAGATGCGCTTCGGGCCGAACCGATCGCCGAGACGTCCGGTGATCAGGAGGGGGACGGCGTAGGCGAGCAGATACGCGCTCGTCACCCACACGACGTTGTCGAGGTTGTTGGTCTCGGGGTCGAGCGCGGCCTTGATGGCCGGGTTGGCGACCGAGACGATCGTCGTGTCGACGAGGATCATGAAGAAGCCGATGACGAGCGCCCAGAGGGCGGGCCAGGGGCTGCGCGCGGGCGCAGTAGTGGATGCCGCGGGGACGGCGGTGGGTTCGGTCACGGGGTGTGCTCCCAGGAGTTTCGAATGCCGACCGCGGATGGGTCGGGATGGATGTCGGGCCAGGCCGCCGCGTCGGCGGTGAGGCGTTCGAGGGTGGCTGCCGTCCACACGACGTCGGCATGGGTGAGGTCGGCGCGGCGGTCGACCTCGAGGTGGTAGGCGAAGGGGACGCCCTTCGCCTTCGCGCGATCGAGGAAATCCCGGAGCTGGCTCTCCTCGGAGCGGAGCGAAGCAAGCCGGGCCTCGAGGATCGCGAGCGCTTCGTCGACGTCCAGGTTGTGCGCCTCGGCCAGGGCGATCGCGAAGTCCTGCGGCGTGGCGGGGGCAGCGAGGTGCGCCCGCACCCACCGGACGATCGCCTCGTGGCCGGCCTCGGTCAGCGCGTACAGCGTGCGCTCCGGACGGTTGCCGTCTCGACCGGTCGAGTGCACGTCGGCGAATCCGAGCTCGGCCAGCCGCGCGACCGTGTGGTAGAACGACCCGGGCTTGATGGTGAGCACGGCGTCCTTGCCGCGAAGCCGCAGCAGCTGCAGCATCTCGTACGGATGCATCGGCCGCTCCTCGAGCAGCGCCAAGGCCGTGACCGCGAGGGGCGTGAGGGTCCGCGCGCGTTTCACGGCGTCTCCCCTCTCGGTTGTTGTCGATCCGCTCGGAATAGTCCACATGGAATATACCACCTTGCTTCGAGCGTTGGCCACGGTCGCCGC
>NZ_DATMIO010000165.1:0-4912 GCF_035554235.1 Microbacterium sp.
CGCCCCCGACGCAATGTCCTCGTCGGCCTCGGGCGCGTGGTCGTCCGGTGTGTGGATGCCGGCTGGCGGGGCGTCCGGCGCCGGGGCGTCCCCGATCGCGGGTCGCCCGAACCACGCCGGGAGCTCGCCGGCGAGCGGCTCACGGAACGGCAGGTTGAGGTGCACGGGACCCGCCGAGCGAGTGCCGGCGCCGCGCGCCGCCCCGAACGCCTCGGCGGCGAGCGCCCGCAGCATCGCGGTGGATGCGGAGTCGCCGACGTCGTCGGGCTCCTCGGGGACCGGGAGGTCGGCCTCCCAGCGCACGCTCGGCGAGAACATGCCCGGCTGCCGGGTGGTCTGATTCGCTCCCACGCCGCGCAGCTCGGGCGGACGGTCCGCGGTCAGCAGCAGGAGCGGCACCCCGGAGTGATGCGCCTCGAGCGCGGCGGGGAGAAGGTTCGCGGCGGCGGTGCCCGATGTGCAGACGACGGCCACCGGCATCCGGGTCTCGCGCGCAAGGCCGAGGGCGGTGAACCCGGCGACCCGCTCGTCGAGGCGCACATGCAGTTCGATGTCGCCCCGGGCCTCGAGGCGCGCGGCGACGAGGGCGAGCGCCTGCGAACGCGATCCGGGGCTCAGCACGATGTGGCGGAGGCCCTGCGCGACGAGCTCGCTCAGCAGCGCGGCTGCGGCATCCGTCGCGGGCGACGAGACCCGGCGGGGGTGATCGGTCACGCTCTAGCCGACGGCCCCGCGCTGGCCCCGGGTGTCATCACCGTCGGGGTCGGGACCCGCGGACGGCGCGCCGGGAGTGGCGCCCGCGGCGGGCGTCGGCCCGGTCGGCGGCGTGTGCCACTTGGGATCGTCGTCCTCGGCGTCGAGCTGGGCGAGCTCCTCCTCGAGACGTCGGATGCGCTCGTCCTGGTCGCTCGACGTGCCGATGCGCTGCAGGAAGTCGGGGTCGTCGTCGGGGGCCCGGAGGGCTTTCGCCGCGCGCTTGCCGCTGCGGCCGACCACGAACCAGAGCAGGCCGCCGAGCACCGGCAGCAGGACCACGATCGCGACCCACGCGCCCTTCGACACACCGCGGTGCCGGGTGGAGGGCTGCACGGCGCAATCGACGATGCTGTAGACCCAGAAGACGGTCGCCAGCAACACGAGGATCAGGAGCAGCCGTGCCACGCTCCCATCCTAGGCGCGTCGGGGCGTCTCGGCGGGGTCGTGGCCGAACTGTGAGCGCGCGTACAGGCACCGACCGCAGCCCCCGTCATCCCTGCCGAAGCGCCGCACCTCTGCATGTCCCAGTTGAGCCGCTCTCGCAGTCTCGTATGCGGGCTGAACTGGGACACGCTCGGCCGTGCCCCGACGCATGTCCCAGTTGAGCCGCCACCGGGCGCGCGTATCGCGGCCGAACTGGGACATGAAGCCCGACGCGGTCGAACGGGTGGTCGTCGAGCTCCGTCTCCCACGCCGCGATCGCGCCGGTCTGCAGACTCCGACCTACACTGGACGGGTGAAGCTGCCCCCCGTCGTCGTCTACACGGTGCTGCGGCTGCTCGCATTCCTCGTGCCGTTCGGCATCCTGATGCTCTTCCCGATCATGCGCGAGTACTACTGGCTCACCGCCATCTTCGCCGCTCTGATCGGCTTCAGCCTGTCTCTGCTGTTCCTTCGCCGACCGCTTGCCGACGTCTCGGCATCGGTCGCCGCGCGCCGCGCGGCGCGGAAGGACCGGCAGCAGGACACGCGGCCCGACGAGGACGTCGAGGACCAGGCCGCCGATGCGGCGCGGAGCCCCGAGGCGTCCGGCGACCGCTGATCAGCCGACGAACGCCCAGAACAGCAGGGCGCCGAACGCGATCGAGGTGAGCGACGTGAGCCCGAGGGCGACGACCAGCTCGCGGGGCGCCCGATAGGTCCACACGATGAGGATCGCCGGCAGTGCGGCGAGCAGCGCCATGAGCGTCAGCCACGCGATCGGGTAGAACACCGCGAGCACGACCCCGATCACGAAGGCGCCGAGCACGAACACGGTGAAGAGCCACTGCGTGGCGCGCTTTCCGATCAGCACCGTGAGGGTGCGCTTGCCGGCCAGCCGGTCCTGATCGATGTCGCGCAGGTTGTTCGCCAGCAGCACCGCGCACGCGAGCAGCCCGGCCGCGACACCACCGAACCACGCCTCCTGCGGGATGACGAACGCCTGCACCCAGTTCGTGCCGACGGTGGCCACGAGCCCGAAGAAGACGAAGACGAAGATCTCGCCGAGACCGTAGTAGCCGTACGGGCGCTTGCCGCCGGTGTAGAACCACCCCGCGAGCAGGCATGCGGCGCCGACCAGGATCAGCCACCACTGCTGCGTGCGGATCGTGATGGCAAGGCCCGCACCCGCCGCGATCAGGAAGAACACGAGCGCGACCGTCAGCACCTGGCGCGGCTTCACCCGCCCCGATGCGGTCAGGCGCGCAGGGCCGACGCGGTAGTCGTCGGTGCCCCGGATGCCGTCGGAGTAGTCGTTCGCGTAGTTGACGCCGATCTGGATCGACACCGCGACGACGAGGCACGCGAGTGCGATGACCCAATGGAAGACCCCGGTCACGAGGATGGCGGTGCCCGTGCCGATCAGGACGGGCGTGAACGCGAGCGGCACCGTGCGCAGCCGCGCCGCGCCGACCCAGTCCCGGATCGTCGCCGGCTCGACGCGCCGCGGGTCGCGTGAGACGTGCGCCTTCTCAGGGTTGCCGCCGGGCTTGCGCTTTTTCGCGGGGGGACGCTTGCGGTTCTTGCTCGGGTTGCCTGCCACGAGAAGTGATCCTATTCGGATGTCAGCGGTCGGGCGTCTCGTCACGCACCAGTCCCGCGACCGCACGCCGGATGGCCTCGCGGTCGGGCTTGCCCGAGGGCAGGGTCTCGAGCTCGTCGACGAGCACGAGCCGTCCGGGACGCGCGTGCGGCCCGACATCCGCCGCCACCGCATCCCTGGCCTCCTCGAGCTGCACCGATTCGCTGCGACGAAGGGCCTCGCCGCGCGCCGCGACCACGACGCTCGCCTCGCCCCACCGCGGGTCGGGAACCCCGACGACGACGGCGGCCTCCAGGCCCGGAACCCCGCGCACGATCTTCTCGACGCGGTCGAGCGACACGTTGATGCCGCCCGACACGATGACGTTGTCGATGCGGCCGCGCACGCGGACGCGGCCGTCCTCGATGATCCCCGCGTCGCCCGTGCGGTACCAGCGGGTGCCGTCGGCATCGCGCGGGAACACGGCATGCGTCAGCTCGGACTCGCCGAGGTAGCCATCGGCCAGCATCGGGCCCGACAGCTGGATCTCGCCCCGCCGCTCCCGCACCCCGACGCCCGTGAGCGGCACACCGTCGTAGACGCAGCCGCCGCTCGTCTCGGATGCCCCGTAGGTGCGGATCACCCGAGCCCCCGCGAGCGTCGCGCGCTCCAGCACCGCCGCGGGCAGCGCCTGCCCGCCCACGAGGATCGCCTCGAACGAGCGCAGCGCCGCGGCCACGGAGGGATCGGACTCGGCCGCCGTCAGCAGCGCCGAGAGCTGTGCGGGAACGAGCGAGGTGTATGTCGGGATGCGGACGCCGCCCTCGCTGGAGGCCATCGAGAGGGCGGCGGCGGTGAACGCCTGCGGCGAGAACGTGCCCGAAAGCAGCGCGGGCTCGCGCCCCAGCACGAGCGAGCGCACGAGCACCTGCAGGCCCGCGACGTAGCTCGCCGGCAGTGCGAGCAGCCACGCGCCTTCGCCGATGCGCTCCGCGGTGGCGAGTGCGCTCGATGTGAGGGCGCTTCGGCCGAGGATCACGCTCTTCGGGGTGCCGGTCGATCCCGAGGTCGTGATGACGACGGCCGTGCCCGCGGGCACGTACAGCGACCCCCCCGAGCCGGACGTCGGTGCCAGCATGCCGAGCCCGAGCGCCGGACCCGATCCGTTCAGGGCGGCGCGCAGGGCGCGGAGAAGATCGCGTGGGTCATCTCCCGCGACCGGCTCGAGTCTCATGACCGCCTCAGTACTGCCACGGGTACGGCGACCAGTCGGGGTCGCGCTTCTGGAGGAAGGCGTCGCGGCCCTCGACCGCCTCATCGGTGCCGTAGGCGAGACGGGTCGCCTCGCCGGCGAACACCTGCTGTCCGACGAGCCCGTCGTCGACGGCGTTGAACGCGAACTTGAGCATGCGGATCGCCGTGGGAGATTTCGTCAGGATGCCGCGGGCCATGGCGATCGCCTCGCGCTCGAGGTCGGCGTGGGGCACGACGCGGTTCACGGCGCCCATCTCGTAGGCGCGCTGCGCGGAGTACTCCTCGGCGAGGAAGAAGACCTCGCGCGCGAACTTCTGCCCGATCTGCCGGGCGAAGTATGCCGAGCCGTAACCGGCGTCGAACGACCCGACATCGGCATCCGTCTGCTTGAAACGCCCGTGCTCCGCCGACGCGATCGAGAGGTCGCACACCACGTGCAGGGAGTGCCCGCCGCCGGCCGCCCACCCCGGGATCACCGCGATCACGACCTTCGGCATGAACCGGATGAGCCGCTGCACCTCGAGGATGTGCAGCCGCCCGGCCCGGGCGGGGTCGACGGTCTCGGCGGTTTCCCCGGACGCGTACTGGTAGCCGGTACGGCCGCGGATGCGCTGGTCGCCGCCGGAGCAGAACGCCCAGCCGCCGTCCTTCGGGGAGGGGCCGTTGCCGGTGAGCAGCACGCAGCCGACGTCGGAGGTCTGTCGCGCGTGGTCGAGCGCGGTGTAGAGCTCGTCGACGGTGTGCGGCCGGAACGCGTTGCGGACCTCCGGCCGGTGGAACGCGATCCGCACCGCGCCGACGTCGACCGCGCGGTGGTAGGTGATGTCGGTGAACTCGAAGCCCGGGACGGGCTGCCACGCCTTGGGATCGAACGTCTCGGACACCTGCTGATCGGCCACT
>NZ_DATMIO010000166.1:0-2024 GCF_035554235.1 Microbacterium sp.
ATGCTCACCGACGACACCCCTGCCGAACCCAGCGGACCGGTGACGGACGACCGGCTCCGGCTCATGTTCACGTGCTGCCACCCAGCCCTCGCACCTGAGAACCGGATCGCGCTCACGCTACGTCTGCTCGGCGGCCTCACGGTCGCGGAAATCGCCCACGCCTTCCTCGTGCCGGAGACCACGATGGCCCAGCGGATCACCCGCGCGAAGGCGATTCAAGCAGGCGCGGATCCCCTACCGCGTGCCCATGGGCGACGACCTCCCGAACCGGATGGCCGGGGTCCTCGCCGTCCTCTACCTGATCTTCAACGAGGGTTATCTGTCCACGACCGCCGCGTCGGTGCGCGAGGATCTCTGCACCGAGGCGATCCGGCTGACCCGGCAGTTGCGTGAGGCCAGCGCCTCTCTCGGCCCCCCGATGGATCAAACGCAGCCGGAGGTGCTGGGGCTGCTCGCGCTCATGCTCCTGCTGGACGCCCGGCGCCCGGCCCGCGTGCGCGACGGCGTACTCGTCACTTTGCCCGACCAGGACCGCTCCGCCTGGAACTCCGATCAGATCGAGGAGGGGCATGCGCTGGTCCGCCAGTGTCTCGCCCTGAACCGACCCGGGCCGTATCAGATCCAAGCGGCGATCAACGCGGTGCACACCGACGCACCCGACGCGTCGTCGGTCGACTGGTCGCAGGTGGTGGCGCTGTACGACCAGCTGGCGGCGCTCACGCCGTCACCGATCGTCGCGCTGAACCGCGCGGTCGCCGTGGCCGAGCTCGACGGACCGCAGGTGGCCCTGGCCATCGTCGACGACCTGGACCTCGGCTCATACCACGCGTTCCACGCCACCCGCGCCGACCTGCTCCGCCGGCTCGGCCGGTACGACGAAGCACGTGAGGCCTACGATCAGGCGATCGCGCTGACCGAGAACGAGGCCGAGCGGGCCTGGCTCGCCGGCCGTCAGGCTTCGTGCGGGTAGAGCGGGCGGTTTGCCCGCCTCGGTCTGATCACCACCACCGAAACCGAACCCGACGGGAGGACCTGACACCCGCCGCGCTCACCGTCCACAGTGCGAACACGGATCACATCATCCGAGCGGGCCGGCCGCTCTGTCCGAGAAGTCCCGGAAGCCACTCGGTCTACCTCGCAAGGACCAAGTAGTTGCGGATCTCATCCGCTCCGCCGTCGAGTCGCTACACCCAAGCCTGAGCCCGCCTCATCCGCCCGGAACGACGAGGGTTTTGCCGCGTGCGTGGAATTCGCCCTGCACTCTGATCACCTCGGGGCCCTCAGCGAGGGGGAGGCGGGCCTCGATGACCGGACGGATAAGACCTGGGATTTCGGGTGGTCCGGTAAGCCGCAGCGGACGCGACCAGGCCCGCGGGATTCAAGGCAGGGGAGACGGTGCGCCAGCAGACGAGCTCGACACCTACCTTCCGCGCCGCGCGGACGATCCCTTCTACACCTTCGGTGGATCAGCGGGCCGATCGAGAAGTAGCGGAGTCATAACCCGCACCGGCGCCTGACCTCCCAACCGCCCGCAAGCCGATCGACCACCGCTGTCTACGTCGGCGAATGCGGACGGCCGGCCGCCTCGGGAGACACGCCCTACTCGGCTCGACCATCCGCGTCGAGTTCTACCCTCGGCTCAAGCCCGAGGTACTCGCCATACCGCGCGGCGGCATCTCGAATGGCCTCGAGTTCATGCGCGTGCAGCGCGCGATGCGGCCGGACCGAGAAGGTGACCGCCTTCGAATTTACCGTGCGCCTCATCGCAGCGACCAGCTGGGCATCCACGAGCGCCATCCCGATCGCCGACTCCCGCGCTCGCGGCACCACACCCTCCGCGTCGATCATCCAGCGTGAGTCCTGATACCCCCGGTACATCTCGTCGAGCACCTGCAGCAGGTGGCCGGTGGGCGATGCGGATGCCGGGGCGTCGCCGGGCGCGTGCCAGAAAGTGCGTCCGTCGTGCTCGAACGATGCGAGCTTGTCGACGGCGCCGTCGATCCCGCGGCGGATGTCGGTCACGG
>NZ_DATMIO010000167.1:0-9254 GCF_035554235.1 Microbacterium sp.
GGGCGAACTCCTGGCGGGCCATCCTCGCGGTCACGTCCGTACCGTTTCTGATCGGCGTCGCGCAAGTGGTGTTCGAGCGAAGCGGCTGGACGGCCCTGTCGACGGGCCTTATCTTCCTTCTCGCGCTCGCCCTGGTCGCCACGAAGCGGGACGGGCTCGGCATCCCGCTCCGCCTCATGGCGGCCGCGGTGCTGGTGCCATCGCTCGCGGTTGTGGCTGTCTGCCTCGGCGCGCAGCTGCTCGTCGGCAGCGGGTCCCCGGTCGTGCTGCCGGTCATCGCGCTGATAGTCGCGCTCGTGCTGCCCAGCGGTCGCCTCATCCGGGCGGCTCTCGTTCCGAGAATCGGCGAACGGGATGCCGCGCTCGCACGCATCGCCGTCGAGGCGTCGACCCTGCTCACGGCAGGGATCGCGGTCATGCTCGCCCTCGTCCGCGACGCAGCGGGACTGTCGACGACCCTGCTCGTGCTCGTACTCCTCGGCGTCGGTGGAGCCGCCACCTCAGTGTGGGGTGGGCGCCGATACGGCTGGTGGCTCGCGGCGTCGGCGGCCACCGGAGCGCTGTGGTGCGTCTGGGGCATCGCGGGCGTCGAACTCGTCGAGCCATACCTCGTCCCGCCGGCACTTGGCGCTGCCCTCGTCGGCGGGCTCCTCACGGCGCGCGGGGCCCGAGGCTTGCCCCTCTATGCCGTCGGGCTCTTCGCCGCGGTCGTCCCGCTTCTCGTGCTGGCCGCGGTCGCGGGACCGTCGGCTCGAACGGTCGCGCTGGTCGCGGCATCCTGGCTCTTCCTCGTCCTCGGCGCGCTGCTTGGCCGAGGCGATGCCGAGAGCGCCGGCAGTCGGCGGTCGCTGAGTCCGGTCACCCTTGCCATCGCGGTCGTTGCCGGGGCAGCGGGCGCCGTGGAGGGGGTGCGGCTCGGAACCGGGCTCGACGCCGCCCCCGCCGGGATGCCGCTCGTGGTCGCGTGCCTCGCGATCGGGGTCACCGGGGCCGTGCCGGCCGCGCTCGCCGCGCGTGCCCTTCGCGCCGGATCGACGTCGGATTCGCGCGTCGCACGCACGCGGTGGCTCTACGCCCCGGCGTTCACGTACGTCGCCGTTGCGGCGTGGCCGGCGATCCAGCGGGATTGGTTCACGATCTGGACCATGTGGGGGCTCATGGTAGGACTCCTTGTCGCGCTCGTCGCGAGTGCCCTCAGCGGGCTCCGAGGGCGGAGATGGATGCCGCCCGTCTGGTTCCTGTTCGGCCTGGCGTTCGTCACCGCGGTCGTCGCGTGGAGTCCCCGCGACCTGCGGGTCGAGTGGTTCTCGCTGCCGCTGGGCACGGCGCTCCTGCTCGCCGGTGTGCTCGCCATGCGCATCGGCGCGCGCGGCGATGCCGAACGGGGCGCACTCACCTGGGCATCGTGGGAGGCGTGGCCGGCAGGATGGAAAGGGTCGTGGGCGGTGCTCGGCCCGGGGATCGTCGTCATGCTCAGTGCGTCAGTCGCCGCCACCTTCACGGATCCGCTGACGTGGCGGGCGATCCTCGTGATCGTGCTGGCGCTCGCCGCGATCCTGGTGGGCGCGAGCGGACGCTTCGCCGCCCCGTTCCTCATCGGCATCGTGGTGCTGCCGATCGAGAACGCGATCGCGTTCCTGGTGCAGATCGGGCACGGTATCGAGTCCATGCCGTGGTGGATCACGCTTGCCGTCGTCGGCGCCGTGCTGCTCATCATCGCCGTCACCTACGAGCGGCGGGCCGGCGAAGAGAGCGGCATCGCGGCACGGCTGCGCGACCTCACCTGAACCGGCCGGGTTTCAGCGTGCGAGGGCGTTCCAGTCGACATCGAGCAGCCGAGGGGTGGCCTTCGAGATGCGCGCCCGCAGCACGGTGCCCGGCTTCGGCCAGTAGCGGCGGTCGAGCACGAACTCCGTCGACAGGTTCTCGGGCGCCAGCCCCGGCGCCTCGAGCACGACCTCCATGCGGCACTCCTGGTAGCGCAGCCAGCCGCGAGGCTCGGACAGCGAGACGATCGTGATGGTGCCGTGCAGAGCATCCGCCATCGGCGAGCCCGTCAATCGCTCGAGCGATTCGGCGGCCCCTTCCTCCCAGTCCTCCATAGCTCGAGGTTAACGGGTCTCACGAGACGCGCAGCTCCTGGGGCTCGACGACGATGTCGACCAGGGCGCCGTTGCGCCATACGGTCATCTCCATCCGCCGTCCGATCGCGTGCTCGACCATCAGGCGCTGCACTCCACTGGCACTCGTCACCGGCGTGCCATCGAGGGAGAGCACGATGTCCCCTCGCCGCGCCCCGGCGCCGGCCGCAGGGCTTCCGCCCACGACGGAGGCGACCTGCATCCCGGTGCGTGAGCCGACCCGTGCGGCGAGCTCGGGACTCAGGGTGATCTGTGCCCCGGCCACCCCCAGCCATGCCCGGCGTACGCGACCGCGGGTCATGAGGGCGTCGATGATCTCGCGTGTGGTCGCGTTGATCGGCACCGCGAGGCCCAGGCCGATTCCGGCGACCGCGGTGTTCACGCCGACCATGCGTCCGGCGCTGTCGGCGAGCACGCCGCCGCTGCTGCCCGGGTTCAACGAGGCATCCGTCTGGATCACCTCGTCGACCACGCGTCCGGCCTGCGTCGGCAGCGAGCGCCCGAGGGCCGACACGATCCCGGCGGTGACGCTGCCGGCCATGCCGAGCGGGTTGCCGAGCGCGACCACGAGCTGCCCCACCCGGAGCCTCGACGCATCGCCCCACGGCACCGGCGGCGGGGTGCCGCCGTCCGCCCGCAGCACGGCGAGGTCCGACAGCGGATCGCTCCCGACCACGCGGGCGGCGAGCACGGTGCCGTCGGAGAATGCCACCTCGGCGTGATCGGCGCCGGCGACCACATGCGCGCTCGTGAGCAGGTGCGAGTCCGTCGAGATCACCGAGGCGCTGCCCGCGCCGCCGCCGCGCGCGGTGCGCACCGAGACCGCGGCGACCGACGGCAGCGTCGCCTCGGCGATCCGCACCACCGCGGACGAGTATGCATCGAGCGCGTCTTCGGGGTCCATGCGACCATCTCAGCACCGGACGGATGCTTCGCGGCGGAGTTCGCGCAGAGCGCACGGCCCCCACTTATGCCGAGCGCGCCCGGTTAGGCTTCAGGGGGAGGGATACCCCCATGAAGATCACCTCGTCATCCGACTGGCGCAACGGCGTCGCGTTCGACACCCCCATGATCGTCGCCGATCTGGTACCCGGCGAACCCACGCGCTGCTCGGGCTGCGGCGTCGCCTCAGAGCCGCGTCCGCGGACGGAGCTGTGGGCGATCAAGCACCGCCACCGGAACGACCCCGCTGGCTACGTGAAGTTCTACTGCCGCACGCACCTGCCCGTGGTGCAGCCGGCCGCGGCGCCGAGCGCGAGCAGGCCCGCCGTGAGAGAACGCCGCCCCGCGTCGCGCCGCCCCGCACTGGCGACCGAGACGACGCGTGCGATGTGCCCGGACTGCTTCATCGAGGTCTCCGCGACCGGTGTCTGCGGCATGTGCGGGACGCGCGTCGCCTGAGGCCGATCGGCCCATTACCCTCGACAACGTGACGCACCGCCTCACGCTCGAACAAGCCCGTCGGATCATCGTCCGGGCGCAGCTGCTCGATGCCGAGCGCGCGGGCGACGTGGTCGAGGTCGCCGAGCAGCTCGGCTACGTCAAGATCGACCCGACGGCGACGATCGCACCCTGTGAGCACACCGTGCTGTGGTCGCGGATCGGGTGGTCGTACGAGGCGGGTCAGCTCGTCAAGGCGGTCGAGATGGACCGGCTGCTCTTCGAGTTCGACGGCACCTTCCGCCCGATGAGCGTGCTCCCGCTGATGCTCCCGGCGATGCGGCGCTGGCCGCGTCGAGAGAGCAGCAGGCAGTGGCTCGACGCGAACGACGGCTTTCGAGCGGATGTCGTGGCCCGCCTGCGCGCGGAGGGACCGCTGCTCGCGGGTCAGATCCCCGATACAGCCCAGGTCAGCCGCCCGCCCGACGGGTGGTCGGGCACGAATCAGGTGCCGCACATGCTCGATTTCCTCATGCGGCAGGGTGTCGTGGCCGTCGCCGGACGCCAGGGACGCCACCGGGTCTGGGATCTCGCCGAGCGGGTGTACCCGCGGGACCTGCCCGAGCTCGACGACGAGGAGGCGGGCCGTCTCCTCGACGAACGCCGACTGCAGGCGGCCGGCATCGCCAAGCAGAAGTCGCCGTGGACGCCGGTCGGCGAGGCGGGAGAGCCGGCGACGATCGAGGGGATGCGCACGAAGTGGCGCGTCGATCCCGAGGCGGTCGCGGCGCTGAACGAAGACGACGGCGGTCGCGTCGCGTTGCTCAATCCCTACGACGGGATGCTGTTCGATCGGCCGCGGCTGCGCGACATCTTCGAGTTCGAGTACGTGCTCGAGCAGTTCAAGCCCAAGCCCCAGCGCCGGTACGGATTCTTCGCTCATCCGATCCTGATGGGCGACCGGTTCGTCGGGATGCTGGATGCCGAGGTAGACAAGGCGCGAGAGGTGCTGAGGGTGAACGCCGTGCACGAGTTCCTGCCGTTCGAGCCCGAGGAGGACGACATGGTGCGCTCCGAGATCGCCGAGCTCGGGGAGTGGCTCGGCGTCACGGTGCTCGATGCGCGCTGAGCGCGCAGCATCCGCCGCCGTCCTTCTCTGCCCCCGGCTCTTCCGCCGCCCTCGTCTTCTGCGCTCTAGTCTTCTGCCGCTGCACCGCCCGCCTGTTCCACCGTCTCCTTCAGCCCGGCGAGCATTGTTCGCCAGTTGCTCGCGGCGTGCTCGGCGGCCTCCGGGCCGTCGTTGTTGTCCTGCTCGAGGGTGACCTCGGTGCCGCCCGCGACGGGCGTCAGCGTGTACGTGAGGGTGTGGTGGTTCTCAGGGAGGTCGGGCTTTCCGCCGAGCGGGCTGAAGTGGGTGTGCCGCAGCCGTCGTGGCGGGTCCACCTCGAGAATCTCGCCGTGGTCCTCGTACCGCTTGCCTTCGTACTCCCCGGCCCACGTGATCGGGCTCCCCGGCCGCCAGTCGGTGGTCACCGTCGTGCCGAAGTAGTACCGCGCGATCGTCGCCGGATCGGTCAGCGCCCGCCACACGTCATCCGGAGGCGCGTCGACGGTGAGGGATGCGGTCGCGATGTCATTGCCCATGCCCTTGTCTTACCCCTGCGTCGGCGCGCGGGTCAACCGGGGTATCGACGGTGTCGCAGGGGAGGGATACTGTCGCTCTCGACACAGGATCCCGTCGAGAGAAACGGTGCCGCCATCACCACGACACATTCCGCATCGTCGTTGCCCAGTCCGCGCCGGGTGCAGGGTACGTACTACACGCTGATGCTGGGCAACACGCTCGCGGCATCATTCATCTGGGGCATCAACACGCTGTTCCTGCTCGATGCGGGCCTCTCGAACTTCGAAGCGTTCGGCGCCAATGCCTTCTTCACCGCGGGGATGCTGATCTTCGAGATCCCGACGGGGGTCGTGGCAGACACGGTCGGGCGGCGGGCGTCTTATCTGCTCGGCACCGTCACGCTCGCGGTGACGACCGCCCTCTACTGGATGCTGTGGGTGTGGGAGTCGCCGTTCTGGGCGTGGGCGATCGTGTCGGTGCTGCTCGGACTCGGGTTCACCTTCTTCTCGGGCGCGGTCGATGCCTGGCTCGTCGACGCGCTCAAGGCCACGGGCTACCGCGGCAGCCTCGAGACGGTGTTCGGTCGAGCTCAGATCGTGGGCGGCATAGCCATGCTTTCGGGCTCAGTGCTCGGGGGTGTGATCGCGCAGGCGACCAACCTCGGTGTGCCGTTCCTCGTGCGCGCCGGCATCCTCGTCATCATGCTCGTCGTCGCGGCGCTGCTGATGCGCGACCTCGGTTTCACGCCCGATCGCGGCGAGAATCCGTTACAGGCGACGCGGACGGTGTTCCGCGCGTCGCTCACGTACGGCCTCGGCAACCGGCCCGTGCGCTGGCTCATGCTCGCGAGCCCGTTCACCGCGGGGGTCGGGATCTATGTCTTCTACGCGCTCCAGCCCTACCTGCTCGAACTCTGGGGCGACGAGGAGGCCTATACCGTCGCCGGGCTCGCGGCCGCCCTGCTGTCGGGCGCGGCGATCGTCGGCGGTTCGATCGCGCCCTGGGTGCGCAAGCTCTTCCGCCGTCGCACGTCGTCGATCCTGCTCGCCACGGTCTCGAGCGCGGTGGTGCTGCTCGCGCTGGGGATCGTTCGCGACTTCTGGCTGGCCGTCGTGCTCGTCGCCCTGTGGGGCATCGCGTCGGCGATCGATGACCCGGTTCACCGTGCCTACCTCAACGACATGATCCCGTCGAAGCAGCGGGCGACTGTGCTCTCCTTCGATTCGCTGATGGGTTCGGGCGGCGGGGTCGTCTTCCAGCCCGTCCTCGGGCGGGTGGCGGATGTCGGCGGGTACGGAGCCTCGTTGATCTGGAGCGGGGTGATCTCCGCCATCGCGGTGCCGCTCGTGCTGCTGAGCCGCGCGCAGCACTCACCGGCCGACACCGCGCGCGACGTCGGCGACCAGACGGACGCCGGCGGTGAAGCGGTGACGGATGCGGCATCCGGCCACACACCTGCGGCCGGGTCAGCGACGGAGGCGTCGAAGGAGGACTGATCTCACCGACCCTCGCCCGGCGGAACGGACGGGATGAGTTCGGCGAGCAGGCCGAATGCCGCCTCGAGGTCGGCCCGGCTCGTGGCCGGCAGCGCCACGCTCGCCCCGATCATCAGCAGATGGGGGAGCAGCGCGGCCGCGTGGGCGCGCACGGGGTCATCGACCATCCGCGACCAGACGCGTTCGAGGGCGGAGAGTCGCGCGACGTCGACTCGCTCCTGGGCGGCGGCCGCCTCGGCGTCCTGAAAAGCCCATGCGCGGATCGCGACCTCGAGGCGCAGATCGACGAGTGTGCCCACACGTGCCGCGAGGTCTTCCAGACGGGCCTGCGCGGGGGCATCGCCGAGCTCACGCACCGCTCCGCTCTCCCACCGCTCGAGGATCGCTCGCCGGTACGCGGCGATCCCCTCGAAATGGTGGAAGAACGAGCCCTTGCTCAACCCGAGTCGCCCCGCTACGCGGTCGATCCGGACGCCCGCGATGCCGTCTTCCGACAGGACGCGCATGCCCTCGGCGATCCATCGCTCCCTCGACATCTGGCGAGCATACCAAACGGTATGGTATGCCTGAGTCATGACACTCCTGCCCGATCCGGTATGGCCCGTCGTTGTGCTGGCGGCCATCTCGCTGGTCGATGCCGTGCTCTGCATCAAACCGGCCCGGTTCATCGCGCAGTGCTTCGAAGACGTCCGGTGGCCGCGGAGGTATTGGTGGCTGATGGCACCGATCAAGTTCGCGGCGGCGGCCGGACTCATCGCCGGGATCTGGGTCCCGGGCCTGGCGGCACTGACGACCGCATGCTTGGTGCTGTACTTCGTCGTGGCGATCACGATGCACATCCGGGCTCGCGACTTCGGGCGCAACCTCTTTGTCAACGCTTCCGGGATGCTCGTCATCTGCCTCGCGACCGGCGCCTTCTGTTTCCTGCTGTAGCCCTCGCGGGGCTGTAGTGTCGTGGCCACCGACGGAGGTGCACGATGGCGACGTTCCAGAGCAGCGATGACCCGCTCGAGCCGATCCGGGGAGTGGAGGCGTTCGTCACCGACGGAGCATCGAGCGAAGCGTCGCAGTCCGCTCAGCTGCTCGCGATGACGGCGTATGCATCGGGGCAGGACGGGGCGACCGACATCCAGGACGATGCGGACGAACTCGGCGTCCCGCAGCTCTCCCCCCGGCCGGACCTCTTGGAGCTCTACGCTGAACCCGGTCGACTCGACGACATCACGGGGTTGGAGATCCGGCACTACGGCGAATCGCCGGCCGATCTGTGGGACGGGATCAACCGCGATCGCTCGGTGACGACGCTGCTGGCACTGCTCAACACCCTGCAGACGAGTGACTCGGATCTCGTCGCGGTGAGCGCCGCGGCAAGCGTCCAGAACCTCGTCCGGGGCGCGAGCGAGTCCGCCGTGTACCGCGGGTTGAACTCCTCCGACGAGCTGGCTCGCGGGGTCGCCGAGGCCGCCTTCGGATCCGCACGTCCCCCCGGCACGAATCCAACGTCGTCCGCGAGGGGCACGAAGGAGCAAACCCTCAGCACCACGATCAACGGCACGTGGGGGCTTGTCGACGATGACGGCTGGTATCAGCCGGGTTCCGGCCTGCACGGCCTGCTGCGCGATCGACTCAGTGAGAACCTGTACTCAGAGAGTGACTACTACGGCTGGAGCGGCGAGTACTCCGATCCTGCGCGCTGGGTGGCTGCACAGGATCTCCTCATCTGGCGGGAGGCCCGGTCCGAGCCCGAGGCGATCGATACCGTGTATGCCCACAGTCACGGCGGGACGGTGGCGCTCAACGCGGCGGCGCTCGGGCAGAGGATTCGCTTCCTCGTCCTCCTGCATGCGCCCGCCGTGCCGCGCTCCGCCGAAGAATGGGCGACGATCCGGGGAAACGTTCGTCGCGTCGTCGCGATGCGAACGCGCTTGGACCTCGTTGTGCTCGCGGATCGGTTCAAATCCAACAGCCGCCAGAAGTTCGACGCGGCACAACTGCCTCACACGCCTGTGGTGCGCCACTGGCGTGAGCGAGAAGCGTGGTTCTCGCACTCGTTCTACGTCAATCGGGCGAACTGGGACCGTTTGAACCTCGTGAACATCGTGGAGCGAGAATCCTCCTACGCGGCACCGTGGCCGGGCTGAGCGAGTTCAGCGCACGAAGTAGCCCACCACGCAGCCCGCGGTGATCGCCGCCGTCACAACGACCGTTGCCCAGTTGAGCTTCCGGGTTGCAGCCTCTGACGGCTGCTTCTCGTCGCTTGACAGTGCGATTCGTCGCCTGATGATGTTCGCGATCCTCGTCGCCGCCGTGTCGTCCTCGCCGGCGGGAGAAGACGGTGTTTTCGTCATTTTGGCGGGCCGCACTCAGGCTGCCCGGGGCGGAAGTGCTCTCGGGGAGCGCCATCCGAGGGGATGACGCCAATCGAGCCTGTATGCGGTACGTGTCGGTGATCAGTCCAGCTTCTTTGCCACACCATCTCTGGTTACTCGGATTCGTCGCCTCGATAACCCCGGCGCTAGCGGTTGGTCTAGGGCGACCTCCGGGCTCTTCGCTGACATCGATCGCCCGTTGTCAAGCCCTATTGGCGACCCCGCCTCGTCCTGCTGAATGGAT
>NZ_DATMIO010000168.1:0-4510 GCF_035554235.1 Microbacterium sp.
GGTGAACACGTTGGACGACACGGCGCGCAGGTTCAGCGGTGCGACGGCGTCGCCCAGGCGGTGCCACATGGCGATCCGGCCCTGCATGGCCGCGACCGAGGCGAGCATGAGCACGCCGGTGCAGTCGCCGGCCGCGTAGACGCCGGTTGCGGACGTCCGGGAGACGCGGTCCACCTCGATGAACCCGCCGTCGCCGAGCCGGACCCCCGCCTCCTCGAGGCCGAGCCCGGCGGTGTTCGGGATCGAGCCGACCGCCATCAGGCAGTGGCTGCCCTCCACGGTGCGCCCGTCCGACAGCGTGACGAGCACGCCGTCGCCGGTGTTCTCCACCTTGTCGGCCCGCGATTTGGAGAGCACCGTCATCCCGCCGCGCTTGAAGACCTTCTCGAGCACCTTCGCGGCATCCGCGTCTTCACCCGGCAGCACCTGGTCGCGGCTGGAGACGAGCGTGACCTTCGCGCCGAGGTTCATGTACGCGGAGGCGAATTCCGCGCCGGTGACGCCCGATCCGACGACGATGAGGTGCGCGGGCAGCACCTGCATGTCGTACAGCTGCGTCCAGGTCAGGATGCGCACGCCGTCGGGCATTGCGCTCGGCAGCATGCGCGGCGATGCGCCGACGGAGATGACCAGGGTGTCGGCCTCGACGCGGTCGAAGTCGGTGCCGCCGGGGCCGGTCGAGACGATGACGGCGTTGTCGTCTTCGAGACGGCCGTGGCCGGAGATGATGCGGACACCGGCCTCGACGAGCGAGGAGCGCATGTCGTCGGACTGCTGCCGCGCGAGCGAGAGCAGCCGCTTGTTCACGGCGGCGAGGTTGATCGCGACCTGCGGCTTGAGGGGCTTGCCCCCGGCATCCTTCGCGAAGAACTCAACGCCGAGGTCGGTCGCCTCGCTGATCGCGACGGCCGCGTCGGCGGTGGCGATGAGGGTCTTCGACGGGACGACATCCGTGATCACCGCCGAACCGCCGATCCCCGCCCTCTCGACCACCGTCACATCGGCACCGAGCTGTGCCGCGGCGAGCGCCGCTTCGTAGCCGCCGGGTCCGCCACCGAGGATCGCGACGCTCTGGGTCCGCTCAAAGGAGATCGACATGCGACCATTCTCGCGCAGGCGGCGCACGGACGATGACAGGGCGTGTCGCCGTGACGCGCGCCCGGGCCGGGGCACCGCCGACACCCCGAGTGCGCCGTATCTGGCCCCGCGACGCGCGGGTTCCTAGAGTGGGGGCATGCCAGACACAGCCAATCCCCTCGATGACCCCGCCGCCGATCCGTTCGAGATCGCGGCACAGGCCGCGTCCGACATCGCGCGCATTTCGGGTGTCGAGCACCACGACATCGCGCTCACCCTCGGCAGCGGCTGGGGCAGAGCGGCCGAGATCATCGGCGAGACGGTCGCCACGATCCCCGCGTCGCAGGTGACCGGGTTCTCGGCGCCGGCCCTCGAGGGACATGTCGGCACGCTCCGGAGCGTCCTGACGCCGCGCGGCAAGCGCGTGCTCGTCATCGGCGCGCGGACCCACTACTACGAGGGGCACGGCGTGCGTCGCGTCGTGCACAGCGTGCGCACCGCCGCCGCCACGGGCGCGCGCACGATGGTGCTGACCAACGGCGCGGGCGGGATCCGCCACACCTGGAAACCCGGGCAGCCGGTGCTCATCAGCGACCACATCAACCTCACCGGCGACTCGCCCCTCGAGGGCGCCACCTTCATCGATCTGACCGACCTCTACTCGATGCGGCTGCGCGACCTCGCTCGGCAGGTGGATCCTTCGCTCCAGGAGGGCGTGTACTGCCAGTTCCGCGGCCCGCAGTACGAGACGCCCGCCGAAGTGCACATGGCGAAGACGATCGGCGGCCACATCGTGGGCATGTCGACCGCTCTCGAGGCGATCGCGGCGCGGCAGGCGGGCATGGAGATCCTCGGCTTCTCGCTCATCACGAACATGGCGGCCGGAATCCAGACCACCCCGCTGAGCCACGCGGAGGTGATCGAGGCCGGCAAGCACGCAGGTCCCGTGATCTCCGCGCTGCTCGCCCGCGTTCTCGAGGCGCTGTGAGCGCGGATGTCGCGGACCTCGCCGCCGCGTGGCTCGCGCAGGACCCTGATCCCGAGACCCGCGACGAACTCGCGGCGCTGATCGCCCGCGCGGACGGCGGCGACGAAGCGGCTGCGGCCGACCTCGCCGACCGCTTCGCCGGGCGTCTCGCCTTCGGCACGGCGGGGCTCCGCGGCGAGCTGGGGGCGGGCAGCAACCGGATGAATCGCGTCGTCGTCGCCCAGGCGGCGGGCGGATTCGCCGCCTACCTGCTCGAGCGCGCCCGCACGCCCGTACGCGACGGCGGCGAGGCACCCACCGTCGTCATCGGCTACGACGGCCGGAAGAACTCGCACATCTTCGCGCGCGACTCCGCCGAGATCTTCGCCGGCGCCGGCCTTCGCGTCATCCTGCTGCCGCGGCTGCTCCCGACGCCCGTGCTGGCGTTCGCCGTGCGCCACCTCGGCGCGGATGCCGGGGTCATGGTCACCGCGAGCCACAACCCGCCCAACGACAACGGGTACAAGGTGTACCTGGGCGGTGACGAGGAAGGGGCGCAGATCGTCTCACCCGCCGACGCCGCGATCGCCGCGCACATCGAGCGCGTCGCCGCATCGGGCCCCGTGTCGGCGCTGCCGCGCTCCTCCGGCTACGAGACGGCGCTGGAGTCGGTGATCGACGCGTACGTCGAGGCGACGGCGGATGTCGCGCCCGCCCCGGAGGGAGCGGAGGGCCTGCGCTGGGTCTACACCGCGATGCACGGGGTCGGCTGGGAGAGCATGCAGCGGATCATCGAGCGTGCGGGCTACCCCGCGCCGGTGCCCGTGGCCGAGCAGATCGAGCCCGATGGCGCGTTCCCCACGGTGGCCTTCCCGAACCCCGAGGAGCCGGGTGCGATGGATCTCGCTCTGGAGGCGGCGCGGGCGTCGGGCGCGGAACTCGTGATCGCGAACGATCCGGATGCCGATCGCCTGGCCGTCGCCGTTCCGGCCGACGTCATCGGGGGCTGGCGGAGCCTCAGCGGCAACGAGGTCGGGCTGCTGCTCGGCTGGCGCGCGGCACGCCGGGCGCGCGACGCGCACGCCCTGCCCGAGGCATCCCTCGCCTGCTCGCTGGTCTCCTCGCCCGGGCTCCGGGTCGTCGCCGAGCGGTACGGGCTGGCGTTCCACGAGACGCTCACGGGATTCAAGTGGATCTCCCGCGCCCCCGGCGCCGTCTACGGCTTCGAGGAGGCCCTCGGCTACCTCGTCAACCCCGAGACGGTGCGCGACAAGGATGGGTTGTCGGCTGCCGTGGCCATCCTGGGTCTCGCGGCCGAGGCGCGCGGACGGGGCAGCTCCCTCGCCGGGCTGCTGGAGGAGTTCGGCGACGCCTTCGGGCATTTCGCGAGCGCCCAGGTGTCGATCCGCGTCGAGGACGTGTCGGTGATCGGGCGGATCATGGCCGCGCTCCGGCAGGACCCGCCCACGCGCTTCGGCGAGCCCGAGGTGACGCGGGTCGACGACCTGCTGCAAGGGGTCGATGGGTTCCCTCCCGGCGACGTGCTGCGGCTGTGGCTCGCGGACGGTTCGCGCGTCATCGTGCGCCCGAGCGGCACGGAACCGAAGCTCAAGGTCTACCTGGACGCCCGCGGGGACTCCCGCGCTGAGGCATCGAACCGGATCGCCGGACTCGAGGCGGCGGCGCGGGCGCTGCTGGAGGCGCATTCCTCCTGATGCTCCTGATCGAACCCGTGACCCTCGAGGGCGCGCACGTGCACCTCGAGCCCTTGTCTGCCGCGCACATCGAGGGGCTGCGCGTGGCCGCAGGCGAGCCGGGTCTCGAGGCGCTGTGGTTCACGAGCGTCCCGACTCCCGACGGGGTGGCCGGTGAGATCGAGAGCCGTCTGGCCCAGTGGGAGGCGGGGACGATGAACCCGTGGGCGATCCGTCGCCTGCCGGATCACCGGGTCGTGGGCATGACCTCGTTCTGCGGCATCGACCAGCCGAACCGCCGCGTCGAGATCGGCCACACCTGGCTCGCCCCGTCGGCCCAGCGGAGCGCCGTGAACACCGAGGCGAAACTGCTGCTGCTCGGGCACGCGTTCGAGGCGTGCGACGCGATCGCCGTCGAGTTCCGCACCCACTGGCACAATCACCGCTCCCGGGCCGCGATCGCCCGGCTGGGCGCGAAGCAGGACGGCGTGCTCCGCAGCCACCGCATCAGCCCCGACGGCTCGCTGCGCGACACCGTCGTGTTCTCGATCATCGCGCCCGAGTGGCCCGCCGTGCGCATGGGACTCCGGGCCCGGCTTCAGACCGGCTGAGGGCGCATCCGTCGGCTTGGGCGGCCTCGGCGGCACCCGTCCGTCTCGGCGGCATCCGTCGGCGTCGGCGGCATCCGTCGGCTTCCGTCGGTCTCGTCGGTCTCATCGGCATCCGTCGGCGTCGGCGGCATCCGTCGGCTTCCGTCGGTCTCGTCGGTCTC
>NZ_DATMIO010000169.1:0-13345 GCF_035554235.1 Microbacterium sp.
TACTTCCCCGCCGCCCGGCCCTTTCTCGTCAGCCCTTGCCCTGGGCGGCCACGGCCGCCGCACCGGCCGCGGCCGCGGCCGGATCGAGGTACTCACCGCGGCCGAGCGGCACGAGGTTCTCGTCGAGCCTGTAGACGAGCGGGATGCCGGTCGGGATGTTCAGCTCCGAGATGTCGGCGTCGCTGATGCCCTCCAGGTGCTTCACGAGGCCGCGCAGCGAGTTGCCGTGTGCGGTGACGAGCACGACCTTGCCCTCGCGCAGGTCGGCCGCGATGTCGCTCTCCCAGTAGGGCAGCAGCCGGTCGATGACGAGCTTGAGCGATTCGGTGTGGGGAACCTCGCCGTCGATGCCGGTGTAGCGCGGGTCGCCGACCTGGCTGAACTCGTCGTCGGCCGGGAGGGGCGGAGGCGGCACGTCGAACGAGCGGCGCCACAGCATGAACTGCTCCTGGCCGAACTCTTCGAGGGTCTGCGCCTTGTCCTTGCCCTGCAGGGCCCCGTAGTGACGCTCGTTGAGGCGCCACGTGCGCTTCACCGGGATCCACAGCCGGTCCGCGGCATCGAGGGCGATGTCGGCGGTCTGGATGGCGCGGCTGAGCACGGATGTGTACAGGATGTCGGGGAGCAGGCCCGCCTCGGCGAGCAGTTCGCCGCCGCGCTCGGCCTCGGCCTTGCCCTGTTCCGTGAGCCGCACATCGACCCATCCCGTGAAGAGGTTGAGTTCATTCCATTCGCTCTGGCCGTGGCGGAGCAGGATCAGCGTGTGGGGCGCGGTCATGGGCCCATGATACCGAGGCTGCACGGCGCGCCTTCGCCCCCGATGCGCGGCCCGGCGGGCCGTGACGCCCGCCCTGGCAGGATGGGGGGATGCCGTCCGGCCCCTCCCCCACAGGTCGTCCGACCCGTGGCACGACGGGCACCAACCGGCTCCGCCGCGTGGATCGCTGGATCGCCCACCTCCCGGTGCTGCGCCGCGCGGCCGATCCGATCGTCATCGACCTGGGCTACGGCGCGAGCGGGGTGACGGTGCTCGAACTCCAGGCCCGGCTCGCACGCGCGCGTCCCGACGCCGAAGTGCGCGGCATCGAGATCGATCCCGCCCGGGTCGCGCGGGCGGAGGCGCAGCTGGCGGAGGTCCGTGCGGGCCGCACACCGTTCTCCCCCGACGCCCGCGTGTCCTTCGGACTCGGCGGGTTCGAAGCACCGCTCCCTCACGGGCGGAGGCCCGCCGTCATCCGGGCGATGAACGTGCTGCGTCAGTACGACGAGTCCGAGGTCGCCGCCGCATGGGCGCGCATGGCTGCGCGCCTCACGCCGGAGGGGATGCTCGTCGAGGGGACGTGCGACGAGATCGGCCGGGTCTCGGCGTGGGCCGGCATCGACGCCACGGGCGCGGCACGCACGCTCACCGTTTCGCTGCGGCTGGCGGGGCTCGAACGCCCCGGGATCGCCGCCGAGCGCCTGCCGAAGGCCCTCATCCACCACAACGTGCCCGGCGAGCGCGTGCATGCCTTCCTGCTCGCCCTCGACCGCGAGTGGGAGCGATCCGCGCCCCTGTCGGCCTTCGGCCCCGCGCAGCGCTGGATCGCGACGGTCGCGGCGATGCGCGCATCCGGGTGGTCGGTGATCGGCGGCCGCACGCGATGGCGGCTCGGGGAGATCACGGTGCCGTGGCACGAGGTGCGACCGTGACCCGCGCGCCCCGGCGCAGCATCCGATCGTCCCCGCTCAGATCCTCGGCACCGCCGCGCGCGCGTCGGCCTGTGGCATACCCGTCGCGACCAGCAGGTCGACGGCGAGCGGCCTCATCGCCGCGATGAGGTTCTGGTCGCCGAGGGAGGCCCCCGGCAGCAGTTCGCGCGGATCGAGGTGCGCCGCGACGGCGAGGAGGGTCTCGCGGGCGACCGGCTGAAGCGAGATGTCGTCGAGGGAGCGCCCGATGAGCTCGGCGCCCCGCGTGATCTCGCCGAGCACGTCGGCGGCGACCGGGCGCGCCACGCCGTCATCGCACAGGTAGACGACGCGGCGGGCCACGACCCGCAGGTTTCTCGTCGCGAAATCCATGCCCCCGAGAACGCGCGCGTGCCGGTTGAGCTCCCCGCGCTGGCGGCGCAGGAACGGCGAGATGCGGGCGATCGCGAGTCCCGATTCCAGCGATTCGCGCCAGGCGTCCACTCGTGGCTGCAGTGCTCGCGCCTTCTCGAGCCCGCGCTCGGCACGCAGTCTGTCGCCGCGGCGGAGCGCTTGGCCGAGCGCGGCGGCGGCGCTGCCGGTGTCGCGGAACACTGCGCGCGCGTCGCGCAATTCGACCGCCCGAAGACTGCGCGGGATCAGCGCCGTCACGAGCAGCGCGAAGACGCCGCCGACGATCCCGTCGATCAGCCGCGTGAAGGGCATGCCCGTCGTCATTGGAATGATCATCACGATCAGCGACTGGATCGCCGCCGCGATCGCGAAGCTCGCCTGCGGCGAGATGAATCGGGCGAAGACGAGCGTGAGGCCGAGCGCCACCGCGAGCTGCCACCAGCCCGAGCCCGTGACGAGCAGCAGCAGTTCGCTGACGAGGATGCCGAGCAGCATCCCCAGCACCGTCTCGAGCACCCGGCGCGGACGGGCGTCGCGCACGAGGCCGAGGCTCGACACCGTCACGGTCGCAGCGAGCAGCGGAACCGGATGACCGAGCACCGAGAGCGAGAACGCGTAGGCGCCCGCGGCCGCCACCACGATCTGCACGATCGCGATGCCCGACTCCCGCACGCGGCGGAGGCGACCGCCGGGATCGACGCGGGCGCGCCAGCCCGTGGGGATGGCCGCGGTGGCCGGGTAGGCACCCTCGCCGAATGCCTGACTCATCGCGCGGGAGCGCGGCGGTTCAGGCGAGGAAGGCGAGGGATGGATGCCGTGGCTCCGGCATCCGCGGGAACGATGACCTCCTGGCCCGCGGCGATGATCGCATCGCCCGCCCGGACCGTGAGCTCGACGTCGTCGGGGACGCGGCGCGTGATGATCGCGAGCGCGATCGGGCCGGCCTGGTAGTGCAGGGCCGACGAGGTCACGGTTCCGACGATGTCGTCGCCGTTTGCCACGGGCGCGCCGGGCTGGGGGAGGACGCTGTCGCTGCCGTCGAGGTGCAGCATCACGAGACGCCGCGGCGGGTGGCCGAGGTTGTGCACCTTCGCGACGGTCTCCTGGCCCCGGTAGCAGCCCTTCTCGAGGTGGACGGCGCTGCGCAGCCAGTCGACCTCGTGCGGCAGGGAGCGCTCATCGACCTCGTTCGCCCAGCGGGGGCGCCATGCGGCGATGCGGAGCGCCTCGGCGGCGAGCAGCCCGGCGGCGGCGGTGTCGCCCGCGGCCAGCTCGTCGCGTGCCTCGGCGGGCACGATCGCCTCGCACCAGGCGAAGTCCGCGCCCGGATGCGGGTCGATCGGCGCGTACTGCCAGCCCCCCGGGGACACGGCCGACCACGGGTCGGTCCAGATGGGCGCGCCGGGCGCGACGGCGAGGACGGCCGCGCGAGCGCCGGCGTCTCCGGCGAACGCGATGACCGCGGCATCCGTCTCATCGCGCACCTCGACGCGCGAGCGGAACACCATCCGGCGCAGCCAGCCGCCCAGCCCGTCCGCATCACCGGCGTCGACGATGAGCCACGTGGTCTCGCCGTCATCGACGACGGATGCCGCGTGCTCGACGCGGCCCTGCGGATCGAGGATCAGCAGTTCGGTGCCGCGGCCGGGCTCGAGGCTCGCGAGCGCCTGGGAGGCGATCGAGTCGAGCCAGGTCAGGCGATCGACGCCCGCGACGGCGATGACACGGCGGTCGGTGCGATCGACGATGGCCTGGCCCTCGGCAAGCTGCCGCTGCTCGCCGAGCGGGTTGCCGTAGTGCACGACGCCGGCGTCGCCGGAGACCGCTCCCGGTCGGTTCGTGAAGGCGCTCATCGGCTTCTCACTCCGCCCGCGCGAGCCTGGCGGACGCGTGCGACGAGAGCTCCTGGCCGAGGGCGGCGATGTCCCACGCCCACAGCAGATGACCCTCCACCAGCCCGTACATGCGTGTCGCCGCTGCGTAGTTCTTGGCTCCCGCGGGGCGCACGACGGCGTCGGTCGCGATGTCGATGCGCGGGCCCCGGGCCTGTCCGAGGTAGAGCTCGCTCACGCCGTCGGAGTGCACGATCGAGGCTTCGATGTCGAACCCGCCGTCGGAGTTGCGGAGCGCCTCCACGTCGTCGGCGGTGCGCGCCGCGGCGGATGCGGACGGAGGCAGGAGTCCCGGACCGGGATCGGCCTCGGCGGCCGGGCGTGCGAGGCGCCAGAAGCCCACCTCGGCGACGAGGGGCACGCGCGCGGCGTCATCCGCGACGGCGAGCCACGCGGTGGCCGAATAGTTCAGAAAGGGGCCGCCGTCGTGGCTGAAGCTCACTCGGTGTGCGAACTCACCCGCATAGTGCGTGTCGCCGACGTGGTAGTCGATCACTCCGGTTCCCTCCCAGACTCCGACCAGCCACGCGAGCGGTGCGAGATCGGCCGGGAGGTCGGTCGGCAGATCGAACACGACGCCGTCCGTCAGCGCTGGCCGCGGAAGAGGTTCACGAGCACAGCGCCCGACACGAAGGCGATCGCGAGGGAGGCGAGGGCGAGCAACCCGACGAAGAACAGTTCGAGCGCGACGAGATCCATACCCCTACTTTAGCCCTGAAAAAGAGCCGCGAGCCCGAAGCCCGCGGAGATGATCCCCATCACCAGCAGCGCCCCGAGCACGCTCCCCGCCACGCGGTCGATGAATCCCTTCGACCTGCCGGCGGTCAGCTGCACGACGAAGGCGAGGAGCAGGCACGCGCCGAGACCGATCGTCAGCCAGGCCGCGCGCCACTCGAGCGGCACGAAGACGCCGATCGCGATGGCCGTCAGTCCGCCCGCGATCCAGACCGCGATGACGCCGCCGAACAATCCGCGCGGCGCGAGCTCCGGAGTCGTCATCCCCTCATTCTGTCGCACGACCGCTGCCGCCGCACGCGGCGGCAGGAGCCGGGTTGTGCCACGCCCTATCATTGAACGCACGGCGCGGACTCCTCCGCCGAAAGGAATGCGTTGGCTCAGCTGCTCGTCTTGAGTTCCGCCCAGGGCGGCGGCCCCGTCCTGCCCTCCCTCGAGCTGCTCAGCCATCGCGTCCGCCAGATCCCCGCCGAGCCCGCACAGCTCGTGAACGCGCCGAGCGCGGACGTCATCTTCGTCGATGCGCGCGTAGATCTCGTCGGCGCCAAATCGCTCTGCAAGATCCTGAACACCACGGGATTGGACGCCCCCCTCCTCCTCGTCGTCACCGAGGGCGGATTGACCGCCGTGTCGACCGACTGGAACGTCGACGACGTGATCCTGTTCACGGCCGGGCCCGCCGAAGTCGATGCCCGCGTGCGCCTCGCGATCGGGCGGATGTCGCAGGAACAGGTCTCGACGCGCATCCAGACATCCGGCATAACGATCGACGAGTCCTCCTACTCCGCGAAGGTGCACGGAAAGCCGCTCGATCTGACCTACAAGGAGTTCCAGCTCCTGCACTTCTTCGCGACCCACCCCTCCCGCGTCTTCACCCGCGAGCAGCTGCTGAGCGAGGTCTGGGGCTATGACTACTTCGGCGGCACCCGCACGGTCGACGTTCACGTCCGGCGGCTGCGCGCGAAGCTCGGCGATCTCGAACAGCTCATCGGAACGGTCCGAAACGTCGGCTACC
Source organism: Microbacterium sp. (assembly GCF_035554235.1). GTDB lineage: Bacteria > Actinomycetota > Actinomycetes > Actinomycetales > Microbacteriaceae > Microbacterium. The sequence goes on from NZ_DATMIO010000169.1 coordinate 5,728, forward strand.
GGTTCAACGTCTACGAAGACGACACCGTGCCCAGCCCGGGCAAGGCCTGATCCCTCCCTCCCGCTCGCCCGCCTGAGCGAGCGAATGCGAGACCGACTCGTTCACACACGCGTCACGTGGCCCTGCAATGATGAAGCCATGATCGATCACGCGATCCTCGACGCCGGCCTGGGCGACTCCGATGATGACTTCGACGAGGCCTTCGAGGCCTTCGACGAGCAGCTGCCCGAGAACCGGTACCTCGACCGCGAGCTGAGCTGGCTCGCGTTCAACCAGCGCGTTCTCGAGCTCGCGGAGGACGACACCCTCCCCCTTCTCGAACGCGCGAACTTTCTGGCGATCTTCGCCAGCAACCTCGACGAGTTCTTCATGGTGCGAGTCGCCGGCCTCAAGCGGCGCATCGTGACGGGGCTCGCCGTGCCGACCAACGTCGGCCGACAGCCGGCGGAGGCGCTCGCCGACATCTCGGCCGCAGCGCACACGCTGCAGGTGCGCCACGCCGACGTGTGGACGCGCGAGGTGAAGCCGGCCCTCGAAGACCTCGGCATCCGCGTCATCACGTGGCGATCCCTCAGCGACGACGAGCGCGCCACCCTGTACGAGTACTTCCAGCAGCAGGTCTTCCCGGTGCTGATGCCGCTGGCCGTCGACCCTGCCCACCCGTTCCCGTACATCTCGGGGCTGAGCCTCAACCTCAGCGTCCGCATCCGCAACGCCAAGACCGGCCGCGAGGAGTTCGCGCGCGTCAAGGTGCCGCCGATGCTCCCCCGCTTCGTCCCGGTCCAGACCGAGGGCGACGAGAAGCACTACCTCCCCCTCGAGGACCTCATCTCCAACAACCTCGGCGACCTCTTCCCCGGCATGGAGGTGCTCGATCATCATGCGTTCCGCCTGACGCGAAACGAGGACGTCGTCATCGAGGAGGACGAGACCGAGAACCTCATCCAGGCCCTCGAGGCCGAACTGCTGCGTCGCCGGTTCGGGCCCCCGATCCGGCTCGAGATCACCGAGGACATGGACGATGTCACGCTCGGCCTGCTGATCCGGGAGCTCGACATCACCGAGCAGGAGGTCTACCGCCTCCCGGGGCCGCTCGATCTTCGCGGCCTCTTCGGTCTCGCCAAGCTCGACCGCCCCGAACTGCACTACACGCCCCGGGTGCCCACGACCGCGCTTGCGTTCCAGCCCGCCGAGCAGAACGGGCGCGCCGACATCTTCGCCGCCATCCGCAAAGAAGACGTGCTCGTGCACCACCCGTACGAGTCGTTCGCGACATCCGTCCAGGCCTTCCTCGAGCAGGCCGCCCGCGACCCGCACGTGCTCGCCATCAAGCAGACGCTCTATCGCACGAGCGGGGATTCGCCGATCGTCGAGGCCCTCATCGACGCCGCGGAGTCCGGCAAGCAGGTGCTCGCGCTGGTCGAGATCAAGGCGCGCTTCGACGAGCAGGCCAACATCTCGTGGGCCCGCAAGCTCGAGAAGGCGGGCGTGCACGTCGTCTACGGCCTGGTGGGCCTCAAGACCCACTGCAAGCTCGCGCTGGTGATCCGCGAAGAGAACGGGATGCTGCGCAGCTACAGCCACATCGGCACCGGCAACTACAACCCGAAGACGAGCCGTCTGTACGAGGACTTCGGGCTCTTCACCATCGACCCGCAGGTCGGCAAAGACCTCACCCGGCTGTTCAACGAGCTCAGCGGTTACGCGATCGAGAAGAAGTTCAAACGGCTGCTTGTCGCGCCACTGCACCTTCGCAAGGGCCTCCTGCGACTCATCGACAAGGAGCGCCGCAACGCCGTCGCCGGCCGGCCCTCCGGCATCCGCATCAAGGTCAACTCGATGGTCGACGAGCAGATCATCGACGCACTGTACCGGGCAAGCCAGGCGGGCGTTCCGGTCGACGTCTGGGTGCGCGGAATCTGCAGCCTCAAGGCGGGCGTCGAAGGCATGAGCGAGACGATCCGGGTGCGCAGCATCCTGGGCCGCTACCTCGAGCACTCCCGCATCTTCATGTTCGCGAACGACGATGACCCCCAGGTCTACATCGGCAGCGCCGACATGATGCACCGCAACCTCGACCGGCGCGTCGAGGCGCTTGTGCGCGTGACCGCCCCCGCCCATCTGTCCCAGCTCGAGGACCTCTTCGACCTGGCCATGGACGAGTCCACCGCGTCGTGGTGGCTGGGACCGGACGGCGTCTGGGTGCGCCACAGCGAGGCACCCGACGGCGCCCAGCTCGCAGACCTGCAGGAGCGCACGATGGCCCGCGTGGTTCGCCGACGCCGCACCCGAGTGGCCCGATGAACGAGACCGCGGTCTATGCCGCGGGTGCCGTGGTCTGGCGCCTCATCGAGGGCAAGCTCATGGTGCTCGTCATCCATCGCACGGCATACGCCGATGTGACGCTGCCCAAGGGCAAGGTCGATCCGGGCGAGACCCTCGCCGAGACCGCGGTGCGCGAGGTGTTCGAGGAGACCGGGATCCGTGTGCGTCTCGGCATCCCGGTCGGCGTCTCGCACTATCGGATGCCGAGCAAACGCCAGAAGATCGTGCACTACTGGGCGGCCGAAGCCGTCGACGACGCGATCCGCGCATCGGCCTTCGTGCCCAACAAGGAGATCGCCGCGCTGGAATGGGTGACCCCGAAGCGTGCGCTGACCTACCTCAGCTACCCGGTCGACATCGAGATCCTCGAGAACTTCCTGCGCTTCGTCGATGACGGCGTGCTGCACACGTTCCCCCTGATCGCGCTGCGGCACGGCAAGGCCGTCGGCCGCAGTGAGTGGAAGGGCCCGGACGCCTCCCGGCCGTTGACGTCACGCGGAGCCCGCCAGGCCGGGCTGATCGTCGGCCCGCTTCGTGCGTTCGGCGTGCGGAAGATCGTCTCGAGCACGGCAGTGCGGTGCGTCACGACCGTGACGCCGCTCGCAGTCGCGCTCGGGCGCAGCGTCGATCGCACCGATGCGATCGGTCAGGATGCCTGGGAGGAGGGCACCTCCGACGTGCGGACCGTCGTGGGCAAGCGGGTGCGCTCACGCAAGCCCGCGGTGCTGTGCAGCCACGGACCGGTGCTTCCCGACATCATCAACGAGATCGCGCTCGCCACGGGCACGCTGCGCGGGTCGTACCTCGGGAGCGCCGCCGCGCTCGAGACCGCGGCGTTCTCCGTGGTGCATCTGTCGGCGACCAACCCCGGCTCGGGCATCGTCGCCATCGAGACACACGAGCCAAGAGAGTAGCGCTTTCGCAACGGCCGGACGGGCCCAGTTCACCTGCTGTTCACCATGGCCGCCCAAGCTCTTAAGGATTCACTCCTACCGTCAGAGCGGGCCCTGCACCGGGCCTGTCCCTGACACCCGAAGGATTCACATAGTGAAGCTCTCTCGCATTGCCCGCATCGGCGCCATCGGCGCCGTGGCGGCCCTCGCCCTCACCGCCTGTGCCGCGAACGAAGGCAACCCCGGCGGCTCAGACCCCAGCGCCCCCAGCGGCCTCTCCGGCGAGATCGCCGGCGGTGGCTCGTCGGCGCAGGAGGTCGCTGTCCAGACCTGGACCGCCGGCTTCCAGACGGCCAACCCCGAAGCGACCATCACCTACGACCCGTCCGGCTCGGGCGCGGGTCGCGAGTCGTTCCAGGCCGGCGCCTTCCCGTTCGCGGGCTCTGACCGCGCATTCACCGCCGAGGAGATCGCGGCCGGCGGCTTCGAGGGCTGTGCCCCCGACACGGGCATCGTCGAGGTTCCCACCTACATCTCGCCCATCGCGGTCATCTTCAACCTGGAGGGCGTCGACGAGCTGAACCTCGACGCCGCCACGATCGCCGGCCTGTTCTCGGGCACCATCACCAACTGGAACGATCCCGCCATCGCCGCACTGAACGAGGGTGCGTCGCTTCCGGATCTCGCCGTGACCCCCGTCCACCGCCAGGACGACTCGGGCACGACCGAGAACTTCACCGACTACCTGTTCCAGGCCGCGCCCACCGTGTGGACGTCTGAGCCCGACGGCGTGTGGCCGCTGCAGACCGGCGAGGGCGCCAACGGCACCTCGGGTGTCGTCTCGGCCGTCGCAAGCGGCAACGGCACCATCGGCTACGCCGACGCGTCGCGTGCCGCCGAAGAAGGCCTCTCGACGGTCGCCGTGAAGGTCGGCGACGAGTTCGTGAGCTACTCGCCCGAGGCCGCAGCGGCCATCGTCGATGAGTCGCCCTTCGAAGAAGGCCGCACCGAGGGCGACCTCGCCATCGAACTCGACCGCACCAGCGAGGCCGCCGGGGTCTACCCGATCGTGCTCGTCAGCTACATGATCGCGTGCGAGGAGTACGCCGACCCCGCGTCGGCCGCGCTCGTCAAGGGCTTCCTCCAGTACGTCGCGAGCGCCGCGGGCCAGGAGGAGGCAGCAGCCGCCGCCGGCAGCGCGCCGATGTCCGAGGCTCTCACCGAGAAGGTCAACGCGGCGATCGACCTGATCGTCACCCAGTAGTACCTCGGTTCCCGGCCCCGTGCCTCAACGGCACGGGGCCGGGAACGACACCGAATCCTCGATCGAGAACAGGACGACATGACAACCACTACCGCTCCGGCCCTCAAGGCCAAGCAGCGGCCAGGAGATCGCTGGTTCTCGGGCACAGCGCTGTTCGCAGGATCCATGATCCTCGTGACCCTCGCGGCTGTCGCGATCTTCCTCATCGTCCAGTCGATTCCCGGTCTGACCGCAACCAGCGAGACGGCATCCCTGCTGCCGGGCAACTTCTGGGAGTACGTCTGGCCACTCGCCTTCGGCACCGTGTGGGCCTCGTTCCTGGCACTCCTGATGGCCGTGCCCCTCTCCGTGTCTGTCGCCCTCTTCATCTCGCACTACGCGCCGCGGCGGCTCGCGCAGAGCCTCGGCTACATCGTCGACCTGCTCGCGGCTGTGCCCTCGGTCGTCTTCGGCCTCTGGGGCATCATGGTCCTCGCGCCCGCCGTTCAGCCCGTGTTCGAGTGGCTCACCGTGAATGCGGGCTGGTTCCCGCTCTTCGGCGGTACGGTCTCGGCCACGGGGCGCACGATCTTCACGGCCGCCATCGTTCTGGCCGTCATGGTCACCCCCATCATCACGGCGATCTGCCGGGAGATCTTCCTGCAGACGCCGGTCCTTCACGAAGAGGCCGCCCTCGCCCTCGGCGCCACGCGCTGGGAGATGGTGCGGATGGCCGTCTTCCCGTTCGGTCGCAGCGGCATCGTGTCAGCCTCGATGCTCGGACTCGGGCGGGCCCTGGGCGAAACGATGGCCGTGGCGATGGTGCTCTCGGCCACGGGGATCGTGAGCTTCCAGCTCTTCACCTCCGAGAACCCCAGCACGATCCCGGCCAACATCGCTCTGACCTTCCCCGAGGCGTACGGCCTCAACATCAACGTGCTGATCGCGACCGGCCTGATCCTGTTCGTGGTCACCTTCGCGGTCAATGCCGTGGCGCGATGGATCGTCAACCGCCGCAAGGAATTCTCGGGAGCAAACTGACATGACTGTGATCACCGCTCCCCCCTCCGCGCAGAAGCCCGGGCCCGACGCGCCACCGTCGCTGCGGCTCACCAACGGCCACCTCCCCGCATGGGCACCGTGGGCGATCCTCGGCGGCAGCGTAGCGATCAGCCTCGTCGTCTTCGGCATCGCCGCGTTGGCAGGCGGATCCGGCATCAACATCGCGGGCACCGCGGTCGTCGCCGCACTCCTCTTCCTCGTTCTGATCTTCGTCATCTCGACGGTCGTGGAGGGACGCCGGAAGGGCGTCGACCGCTTGGTCACCGGCGTGGTCTCGGCCGCCTTCCTTCTCGCCATGGTGCCGCTCGTGTCGGTCGCGTGGACCGTCATCGTCAACGGCGTCGCGGGCCTGTCCGGGGAGTTCCTGACGAGCTCGATGCGGAACGTCGTCGGAGAGGGCGGCGGTGCGCTGCACGCGATCATCGGCACCCTGCTGATCACGCTCGCCGCCGCCATCATCTCGATACCGATCGGACTGTTCACGGCGATCTACCTCGTCGAGTACGGCCAGGACCGCAGGCTCGCGCGTTCGATCACCTTCCTGGTCGACGTCATGACCGGCATCCCCTCGATCGTCGCCGGACTGTTCGCCTACGCCGTCTTCGCGATCTTCTTCGGTCCCGGCATCCGTCTGGGCATCATGGGCTCGATCGCGCTGGCCGTGCTGATGATCCCGGTCGTCGTCCGCTCCAGCGAGGAGATGCTCCGGCTGGTGCCGAACGAGCTGCGCGAGGCCGCGTACGCGCTCGGCGTGCCGAAGTGGCTCACCATCGTCAAGGTGGTGCTCCCCACCTCGATCGCCGGAATCACCACCGGTGTCATGCTCTCGATCTCGCGTGTGATCGGCGAGACCGCCCCGCTCCTCCTCACGGCCGGGGTGACGGCATCCATGAACTATGACCTGTTCTCCGGCCGCATGATGACGCTGCCCGTCTTCGCGTACTCCCAGTACATGAACCAGGGCATCCCCGCGCAGGCGTACATCGACCGCGCGTGGGCCGCCGCGCTGGTCCTCATCATCATCGTCATGGTTCTCAACCTCGTCGCGCGTCTCGTCGCGAAGGTGTTCGCCCCTAAGACCGGCCGCTGAGTCGGCAGAAGGAAACTCGTGTCCAAGAGCATCGAAGTCAACGACCTCAACGTCTACTACAGCGAGTTCCTCGCCGTAGAGGGCGTCTCCCTCCAGATCGAACCACGCAGCGTCACCGCGTTCATCGGCCCGTCCGGCTGCGGCAAGTCGACCTTCCTCCGCACCCTCAACCGCATGCACGAGGTCATCCCGGGCGCGCACGTCCAGGGCGAGGTGCTGCTCGACGGGAGCGACCTGTACGGTCCCGGTGTCGATCCGGTGCTCGTGCGCCGCCAGGTGGGCATGGTGTTCCAGCGCCCCAACCCGTTCCCGACGATGTCGATCAGGGAGAACGTGCTGGCCGGCGTGAAGCTCAACAACAGCCGCATCTCGAAGTCCGACGCCGACGCCCTCGTGGAGAAGTCGCTGCAGGGCGCCAACCTCTGGAACGAGGTCAAGGATCGCCTCGACCGCCCCGGTTCCGGCCTCTCGGGTGGGCAGCAGCAGCGCCTCTGCATCGCCCGCGCGATCGCGGTGTCGCCCCAGGTGCTCCTCATGGACGAGCCGTGCTCGGCCCTCGACCCGATCTCGACGTACGCCATCGAGGAGCTCATCGGGGAGCTGAAGCAGGAGTACACCATCGTGATCGTGACGCACAACATGCAGCAGGCGTCGCGGGTCAGCGACAAGACCGCGTTCTTCAACATCGCGGGCACCGGCAAGCCCGGCAAGCTCATCGAGTACAACGAGACCAAGTCGATCTTCACGACTCCGACCGTGCAGGCGACCGAGGATTACGTCTCGGGCCGATTCGGGTAGATCGCGCGCTTCGCTCGGCGTGCACAACGGCGGATGCCGGGCGGGCGCGTCTCGTTCGGCGAGCACAACGGCGGATGCTGGGCGGGCGCGTCTCGCTCGGCGAGCACAACGGCGGATGCCGGGGCCGACACGCCGCTGCGCGGTACCCGATCCCGGGGTGTCGCCCCGGATCCCCGCCGTTGTGCACGGGCATTCATTGCGGCGCCC
>NZ_DATMIO010000170.1:0-3700 GCF_035554235.1 Microbacterium sp.
GACCGGAACATCGCGCTAGGACTGATCTCCCTCGGCCGGAGCTCGAGGAGTCGACGGCCAATGTCAGCCACAGTGCGCGTCCGTGAGCGTCGAGCACGCCCTGGGCGCGGCAGAGGATGCACCCGCGACTTCTGGCTATGCGGCAGCGAAATCGGCATACGCTGTGCATGTAGCCGACCGAAGGATTCGCCGTGTCTGCCCACAACGAGCACTCCTCTCAGGAGCACATTCCCGGCCCGGATGAGCCGACCGTCCCGAAGCTCGAGGCCGACGAGACTATTGCGCCACGTCCTGAGGAAGAGATCGCCGACGTGCTGCGGGCTGAACCAGACGTCGTTGACCACAGCCAGCAGGGGGCCGGATAAGTAGCCTTCGGACGGCGCCTAGCAGGAGCATCACTCGCGGCCATCATTCCCACCAGAGCCGGTCTGCCGCGAGCCACTTCTCAAAGTCTCCTTCCGGCCACGCCTTGCCGTCGTCAAGGCCATCCCTTCTCAGACCGCCTGGCGCGTCGACGATCACGCAGTGCTGCTCACCGTAGGCAAGAGCCTGGTACTTCATCGGCACGCTGACGAGCCACCGGCCGTCGTCGCGTTGCGCGACGCGGGCGTCTTCCGTCTTTGCCTCAATCGTTCCCGTCTCCGCGTCGCCGATGCACTTCTGCACAAGCGCGTCACGTTGCGCCGGGTCCATCTGTGAGTCGCTCTCCGAGGTGGGAGTCGGAACGTGAGCCGCGTGCCCCACGCACGCCGTCAACATGAAAGCGATCGCTGAGACGATCGCGATTCCACTGACGATCCGGGCGCCACGCACCCGAACGTCACGTGTCCATGCTGTGCGGCTCATGAATCCACATCCTGCCATCACCGCCATCACCATCGCCCCGCTCTGGCTAAGTGGAGCACCGTGACCTCCTTGAGGCCGGCGCGGGGAGAGGAATGCCAAGCTGAGCAAATGGATCTCTCGCTCATCCGTGCTGCGGAACAGGAACTCCTGACTCCTGCCGTACGTCGTAACTCGCGTCGGGTTTACGAACTCCTTCACCCCGAGTTCATCGAGATCGGCCGTTCAGGACGCCGATGGACGCGCAACGAGATCGTTGCTGCCCTCGCGGATGAGACCGATCGCGGCGACCCGACGACGGATGAATGGCAGTTCTCGGCGCTGGCGCCGAACCTCACACTCGTGACGTATCTCATCCGCGGCGCGGGCGGCGATAGCCGGCACTCATCCGTGTGGGAGACGACGGATGGCCGTCTCCAACTGCGCTTCCACCAAGGGACACCCGTCACCGACCGGTGAGCGCTTCGGCGTACGACAGCCCGAAGCGCATTCCTGGGAATGAAAAACCAGAGGCCGAGGTTGTATCTTTACTCGGCTCATTCGGGCTGCAGGAGGGGATCGTGGGCAAGAACTACGTCGACATCGAGAACGACCGCGGCGAGACGCTGCGCTACCGCAAGCACGCGAACGGTCGGGGTTTGATCGCGCACGGCGCGAAGGTGCATCCGGACGCGCTCGTCGAGGCCGGAGCGTATGTGGAACCCGGCGTTCAGGTCGCGGCGGGTGCCCGCATCGGCCGCGGCGCGTGGATCGAGCCCGACGCCGTGATCGGCCCTGAGGCGCACATCGATGCGCACGCCCACATCGGCTCGGGCGCCGCGATCGGCCCCCGCGCGCACATCGGCGTGCGGACGCACGTCGGTACGGGCGCCCGCGTCCCCGGGGGTGCGCTGATCGGCGACGACGAGATCATCCCCGATGGCGAGAACGTCATGACCGACCGCCGGGGCCTGCGCCTGGCCGCGTAGCGGCCCGAAGACGCATGGCGCGTAGCGGGCCGGGAGACGCACGCCTCGACGACGCGCGCCGTCCGACCCGTCGGCGGCCCGCGCTAGTCTGCGTCCGTGGGGCGCAGGCGACGACAGAGCTGGGGATCGGTGTTCGTCGTGCTCGCGGTCGCGGGCGGCCTCCTGTGGCTGGCGGCACGACCGGAGGCCGCGGGGATGCTGTCCGCCATCACCGGCGAGGACGCACCGCCCGCGCCCGATGTCGCGGTCACCGAGATCACATCCATTCCGGCGCGCCCCGCCGACGCGTTCCCTATGACCGTGCGCCACGTGTTCGACGGCGACACGGTGGAGCTGCAGCACTCCGCGCCGAACGACGTCGTCACCACCACCGCACCGATCCGCGTGCGGCTCATCGGCATCGACACCCCGGAGGGCACGCCGACCGTGGAGTGCTGGGCCGACGAGGCCCGATCGCATCTCGCGGCGCTGGCGCCCGAGGGCGCGACGGTCTGGGTGGGGCTCGATCGGGAGACCTGGGATCACTACGAACGCCGGCTCTTCTACCTCTGGGCGGATGACGGCCGCTTCGTGAACTACGAACTCGTCGCCGCAGGCGATGCCGAAGCGCTCCGCGTGTGGCCGAACGAGGCCCACTACCCGCTGTTCGTGTCGGCACAGGCGGCCGCCCAAGCCGCGGGCGCGGGCCAGTGGTCCGCCTGCTGACGGGACGGCGCTACGCGAAGCGACACAGGCTCAGGAGCGAAACAGGCTCACGCGAACGCGAACAGCACGAAGCCGATCAGCGGCAGCGTACCCTGCGTCAGCGCCGCCCGCCCATAGCCCTTGCCCGAGGTGAGAAGCACGAGCGATGCGGCGACCATCGAACCCAGGCTGAAGAGCACGAGGGTCTTGCCGGCCGCGGCGCCCGCGCCATCCCCGCCGGCCCAGAAGAGCACGATGCCGATCGTCGTGCCGATCGCGAGGAACAGGTTGTAGAAGCCCTGGTTGTACGCGAGCGGCTTCGTGATGTCGGCGGAGGCCTGGTCGGCCACCCCGAAGCGCTTCCAGATCTTCGGCTGCGTCCACTGCACGCTCTCCATCACGAAGATGTAGACGTGCAGCAGGGCGGCGAGCGCCGCGAAGACGGTGGCGAGGATGGCGATCATGAGCCGACCATACCGGCCGCACTACGCTTGCGGAATGACGAAGGGACGGCCCGCGAAGCGCGCGAAGGGGCGATCGGATGCCGCGGCCCGGCGTCCCGCATCCGCCCGATCAGCCTCCCCCGCGACCAAGCCGAAGAAGGCGCCGAAGCCGCAACCGGCCCCCGCGCCGTCGTACGAGGAGCCCCGGACGTTCCGGCTGGGCGCCATCCCCGGTGCCACGCCCGGCAAGTGGATCGATGCCTGGAAGGAGCGGATGCCGCACGTGCCGCTCGAGCTCGTGCCGGTCGCCGTCGCAGAGCAGCGCGGGGCCCTCGCCGAGGTCGACGCGTCGCTGGTGCGGCTCCCGATCGACCCGGAGGGACTCAGCACCATCCCCCTCTACGACGAGGTGACCGTCGTGGTCGTCTCTCTCGATTCGGCGCTCACGGTCGCCGACGAGCTGGACCCGGACGACCTCGCGGGCGAGGTCGTGATCGTCCCCCGTCACGACGCGCTCGGCGATCTCGGCATCCCGGGAACTCTCGCCCCTGCCTTCGCTCCCCCCGCCGACACCGCCGAAGCGATCGAGACGGTGGCGGCGGGAGTCGGGGTCGTGATCGTCCCGATGTCGCTCGCGCGCCTCCACCATCGCAAAGACGTCACGTTCCGCCCGCTCCGCGGAGCACCCGCCTCGACCGTGGCGCTCGCGTGGGAATCGCACCGCACAACGGCCGATGTGGAGACATTCGTCGGCATCGTCCG
>NZ_DATMIO010000171.1:0-3854 GCF_035554235.1 Microbacterium sp.
GCGCGCGAGGACTCGTCGTGGTACTTCGCCACCCTGCCCGAGGACCTGTCGGAGTCGATCAAGGAGCTCCCGCGGCCGCCGCGCGGCTTCGGCTCCCTGCGCGTGCGCGCGCGGATCGGCAAGTCCGCGTGGTCGACCTCGATCTTTCCCGGGTCGGAGGGCTACGTCCTCCCTCTCAAGAAGTCGGTGCGCGACGCCGAAGGGCTGGATGTCGGAGTCGTCGCGGTTGTCGAGCTGGAGCTGATCGACCTTTAGCCTCTCGCATCGGCGCCCGTGCCCAGCATCTCGAACGGGCGCCGATAACGTTGGGGAATGGCTGACTCCACGGCACCCGCACGCCCCGGTCTGCTCGCCCGCATCGTCGCGCGGGTCCTCAGGCTCAAAGCCGTTCGGGCGCTTCTGCTGTACGTCGAGCACCGCGGCCCGATGCTCGCCGACAGCATCACGTACCGCACCCTCTTCTCCGTCTTCGCGGGCGTGCTGCTCGGGTTCTCGCTCGCGGCGCTCTGGCTCGCGGGCAACCCGGCCGCGTGGCAGGCGCTGATCGACGGGGTGGATGCGGCGATCCCGGGCCTGATCGGAGAAGACGGTCTCATCGACCCGTCGCTCATTCAGGCTCCCGAGGCGCTCAACATCGCCGGCATCCTGGCCTTCATCGGTCTCGTCGGCGCGGCGATCGGCGCGATCGGATCCCTGCGCATGGCCCTGCGAGTGCTCGGCGATCAGCTCACCGATGACGTCTTCTGGGTCTGGGTCATCCTCCGAAACCTCTTGCTGGCCATCGTGCTCGGCGGGCTGCTCGCGGCAGCGGCCGGTGCCACCTACCTCGGCAGCTCGCTCCTGGGCATCGTGCGGGGCTGGTTCGGCATCGGCGCGGACGACCCGTTGGCAGGGATCGGCGTGACGGCGTTCTCGATCCTCGTCGTCTTCATCCTCGACGCGGTGGTCATCGCGATCATGTTCCGGCTGCTCTCCGGCCTGCGACCTCCGGCGCGCATTCTCTGGCCGGGCGCGCTGCTCGGCGCCGTCGGGCTGAGCGTGCTGCAGCAGCTGTCGAACCTGTTCATCGGGGGAGCGGACACGAACCCGCTGCTCGCCTCGTTCGCCTCGCTCATCGCGCTGCTGCTCTGGCTCAACCTCTCGTGCCAGGTGATTCTGATCGCGGGCGCATACATCATCACCGGAGTCGAAGACGAGAGCGAGCTCGCCAAGGGCCGCACCGGACCGTCGACGTTCGCCCAGCGGCGCGTGCGCCGCGCGGAGCTCGCCGTCCTGGCTGCGACCCACGAGCTCGACAGGGCCCGCGAAGAGGAGGCCAAGGAGCGTGCGGCGCACGGCTGACGGGGGAACACGCCCGCACGTCGATCCGTGCGGGCGTGCGAGCGGAGGCGGTGCTAGTTGAGGGCCTCTGTGTCCGCCGGGATCACTCCGCCGTTCATCAGGTCGAGCGCGACGTGCTTGAGGGCGGTGAGCGCGACGCGCTGCGTCATCGGACCGTACGAGATGCGGGCGACGCCGAGCGCCTCGTACTCCGGGGCGCTCAGCGCACCCGGCAGGCCGATGACGCTCACCTTGCGCTCACCGATGCCGTCGACGAGCTGGCGGGTGACGTCGGCATTCAGGATGCCGGGCACGAACACCGTCGTGGCTCCCTCGGCGAGGTAGGCACGGCCGCGCTCGATCGCGTCCGCGATGCCCTCCTCGATCGGACGCTTGCCGCCCTTGATGAGTGCGTCCGTGCGGGCGTTCAGGACGAACGGCACGCCCTCGGCCTCGCCGGCCGCGATGATCGCACGCACGGCGGCCACCGACTCGTCGAGGGGCTTCATGGCGTCTTCGACGTTCGCTCCCACCGCTCCGGCGCCGATGGCGCGGCGAGTGGTCTCGCCGGGGTGGCCGTATCCGGAGTCGAGGTCGGTGCTGACCGGCTTGTCGGTCGCGGCCGTGATGCGGGCTATCGCCGCGATCATGAGATCGAGCGGAATCTGCTCGCCGTCCGCGTAGCCGTGGCTGGCGGCGATCGAGTGCCCCGCGGTCGCGAGGGCGCGGGTGCCGGGCAGGTCGCTGATGACCTTGGCGCTCGCGACGTCCCACACGTTCACGACGCGGAGGATCTCGGGGGCTGAGTGAAGGGCGGCGAAGGCGCGGGCCTTTTCTGCGGTGTCAGTCATGCACCCAGGCTAGGGCGCTCAGCGGGCGTAGCGGGCGACGAAGTTCTTCAGGATGCCGACCGGGTGCGTCACGGGCGCGCGGCGGACGGCCGAGAGCGTGAGGTATAGTTCGTGCGGCGCGAAGTAGCCGTAGCCGGCGTACGCGTGGATGCGATTCACGATGCCCTCGACATCCAATTCCGGGTGGAACTGCGTCGCGTAGACGTTCTCGCGCACCCGGAACATCTGCACCCTGCACGCGGGGGATGACGCGAGCAGCGTCGCCGTGGGAGGCAATGCCGAGATCGCCTCCTTGTGTCCGACGAACGCCTCGAAGGTGTCGGGCAGACCGTCGAGCAACGGGTCGGAGCGTCCCTCATCGGTCAGGGTCACCGGCACGACGCTGATGGGCTCGGAGTACGTGCGGTCGATCGTCGCGCGCTGGTGCACGCCGAGCGTGCCGACGCCGTAGCACGCACCGAGGAACGGGAAGTCGCGGGCGACCACGTCATCGAGCAAGGTGGCGAACTCGCCCTCGACGCGATGCTGCACCGCCGACTTGCGGTCGGCTGGGTCGGAGGCGTTGAAGGGTCCGCCGCCGACGATGATGCCCGAGAGATCGTCGAGATCGAGGTGCGGCATCGGTCCCGCCTCGAGGCGCACCCGGACGAGGTCGCGCTCGCCGAGGCCGGAGTAGCGCAGGAAAGCGGCGTACTCCTCGTCGGCGGGGCCGTCTTCGGCCCGCGTCGCGAGCAGGACGAACGGTTTCATGCCCGCGCCTTCCGGCACCGAACCGGTCCCCGAGCGAGCGAAGCGAGACGAAGGGTCACGAGGCGTAGGTCACGAGGCCGAGCTCGACGGGGGAGACGAGCTGCGGATGCGCCGGCACGACACGCACGGCGTATCCGAACGTGCCCGTCACGGAGAGCGGGAGTGTGCCGGTGAACGTCGTGACGCCGTTCTCGGCCGGGCCTGCGGCATCCAATCGCAGCACGGCGTGGTCGCTCGCGAGCTTGTCGTCCTCGTCGGTGCGGCCGTAGGCCAGCTCGACCGCGACATCGCCGGTCGCCAGACCGTCGAGCAGCACCGACGCACGCACGTCCATGCGGTCGCCGGCCTGCGCCTGCTGCGTTATGCCGGAGCTGTCCACGTTCGCGACCTGGACCTTCGGCCACGCGGTCTTGACCCGGTTCACGAACGCGGCCAGCTCGCGCGCCTCGGCGAACCCGCCGGCGCGCAGTGCAGCGTCGTGCTCCGCGGCCGGCACGTAGAGGCGCGTGACGTAGTCGCCCACCATCCGGTCGCTCGTGGCCTTCTGGCCGAGGTCGGTCATCGTGTGCCGCACCATCTCGAGCCAGCGGCGGGGGATGCCGCCCTCGCGGTCGTAGAACGTCGGCACGAGCTGGTGCTCGATCAGGTCGTACAGGGCGGCAGCATCGACGTCGTCGCGCTCCTCGTCGGTCGACGCGTTGTCGGCGGTCGGGATCGCCCAGCCGTTCTTGCCGTCGAACCATTCGTCCCACCAGCCATCGAGGATCGACAGGTTCAGCACGCCGTTGAGCGCCGCCTTCATACCCGACGTCCCGCAGGCCTCGAGGGGCCGCAGCGGATTGTTCAGCCAGACGTCGCAGCCCGGATACAGGGTCTTCGCGAGGGTGATGTCGTAGTCGGGCAGGAACACAATGCGTCCGCGCACCTTGGGGT